>JAZRTQ010000001.1:0-4345 GCA_045652165.1 Acutalibacteraceae bacterium
AAAATCCATACCGTTATCTTTCAGTATTCTGGCAGCGTTAACAGCCATATCAAAACCTTTGACAGGAGAAAATCTGCCGCAGGAGCAGATAACTGTTTTGTTTGTTTTCGGAATTGAAAAAGCTTTGCTTTGCTCGGTTATTAATTCCTTATCCGTATAGTTTTCGACAATTTTTATTTTACCTTCAGAAGCGGGATACCATTCCTCAAGCAAGGCTTTCTGCTGCTCATGCAAAGCGGCAACAGCCGAATAATTCGGAATAACTGCATTATGGATTTCGGGAGTATCGTTTGTGCTCGTGTGATAAAACAGTATTTTTTTATCGGCATTTATACATTTGTCAACAAAAAGAGCGACATAACCCTGAACATAAGCTACGGCAATATCGTAGTGGCTGTCGGCAAAATATGTTTTACGCTCATATTCCATAGCGTCACAGCGGATTCTCTCTTCAAGAATGTTGTTGATTTCCGCTGACTTTTCTTTTTTGCCGAATATCTTCGCAATAAGGGCTTTGGTTTGAAGCAAAATTGCATAGGGTTTTCTGTAATAACGGTTATGGTCGGTATTTACTATTACATTAACTCTCTCATCAACAAACGGAAGAAGGTCGGTGCGGTTTTTGCGAAGATATAAAGTGACATCATATTTATCATAATCAAGTGCTTTAAGCGCTGATATGAGAGATTTCTGCACACCGCCTATAGTCATATGGTGTGCTGCTATTAAAAGTTTTTTCTTCATTTATAACAGCTCCATCCATTTTTTTGCTGTGTTTTCAAGTGAAAGGTCATATCTTATCTGAGCGGCATTCTGCGAAAGCTTGTCCGCAAATGATTTATCACTTGCAATTTTCTTAATAGCCTCGCACATTTCTTTTGCATTGCCGACTTCGGTAAGAATACCGTTCTCGTTATTCTTTATAACTGCATTTGCACCGCCTATGGGACAATCGGTGCATACAACGGGCATACCTATTGCCATTGCCTCAAGCATAGCGTTGGACATACCTTCGTAATCTGACGAATTGATATACATTGTATCGCGGATAATCAGATTATGAACCTCTGTGCTGAAAGGCAGAAAGTCGATATATTTTGTGATGCCGAGTTTATCGGCAAGTGTTTTGGTTTCAGCAAGATGAGCTCTGTCATCATCATTCTGAGGTTCACCAATGATTTTGAGTCTGTAATCGCTGAAATCTTTATGGAATTCCGCAAAAGCTTCAACAAGCACGGGAAGATTTTTTTGCCTTGAAATTCTGCAGAATGTTGTAACATATTTCTCTCGCTCTCCGAAATACGGCTCGGGGAGTTTATCGTTTATGGGGTTGAATATAACTGTTCCTTTTGCGGAAATGTTATCGGGATAAGCCTCTTTTGCGTCATTTGTTTGGAACACAACCGCATCGGCACGCTGATAATATTTTTTGATAAAGTTGTAGCCGTAACGCTTTTTCAACAAACGGTAGGGGTCTGCTCTTTCGGAAACAACAACTTTGTTAGGTAAATCCTTTGATGCAAGAAGAGTTAAGGGGAGTGATGGCTGAAGAAATGAAAGTAAGGATGCATCAGGCTTTTCTTTAATAGCTTTATTAAGAGCTTTTAATTCATCATAATATTGTGCTTTGAATGAGAGCTGTGCCAATATTGCAGGAACTTTTT
This sequence comes from Acutalibacteraceae bacterium, assembly GCA_045652165.1. Lineage (GTDB taxonomy): Bacteria > Bacillota > Clostridia > Oscillospirales > Acutalibacteraceae > CAG-177. Next base: position 1,665 of record JAZRTQ010000001.1, read on the forward strand.
TCCCTGATGCTTCAGGGATTTTGCATACGATAGAAGTGAAAAGTCTGAAAAGAATGAGAAAGATTTTTTTGAACACTCCGTTTTCGGGGAATGATTCTCGAAGTACGGTAAGCTTAACTTCCGGGTCGAGTCCTCGGTCAACGATCTCGTTCTTTTCGGAATTAGTGAGAACAAGCTCACATTCATAGCCGTTTTTATTAAATTCATTAAGAAGAAGTGTGGCAACCTTTTCTGCGCCGCCGCCCTTCATTACAGGCATAATAAATATGAGTCGTTTTTTCTTGCTCATTTTTTCCCTTTCAACAGTTTGCCGACTGTTTTGTCAAATATTTTATATATAAACCAGAATACTTTTCCGTAACAACGCATTTTGAGCGCGGTGTTACCGAAAGCTGAATGTGAGAGTATATCTTTTTTCAGAACTTTATATTCATTTCTGCAAAGCTTCTGATTTGACTTTGAAATTTTTTTGTAGGTATCAAGAGCATTGAATGCGCAGCGAACGGTATATTCCGTTGCCATATAATCGCCTGTTTTGTGGATTTTTTGTGAAAAATCCCGTATTTCTTCATAAACATCGCGGCAACTGCGAAAATGACGTTGCGATTTCTTTGAGGTGACTATTGAAAGTGAACGATATCGTCTGTGATACAGAGTATGTTTACATTGTGCTGCTTTTTTTGAAGAGCAAAATACTTTGTATGTAAAAAGCATATCTTCAGAGCAATAAGCTGACTCTAAAAATCTGATATTGTTGCTGTTTAAAAGTGTTCTGTTTATGAATAAAAGAACAACTGAACAATGATAATCCTTGTTGTTATGAAGTTCAGTCAGCATTTCATAACCGCTTTTGGATTCATAGGTGCCATTGACGAAATATCCTTGCTTTACTTCTGATCCGTCATCAGCGAACGAAAGTGCATCAAAGAACACAAGGTCTGCATCATTGGATTCAGCGGTGTTGATAAGCAGTTCCAAAGCGTTTTTTTCGATATAATCATCGCTGTCAAGAAAATAAATATATTTTCCCGTTGCATTTTCAAGACCTGTATTTCTTGTTTTTGAAGGACCTGCATTTTTTTGATGAACAACAGAAACCCTGTCGTCCTTATCGACATATTCATCGCAGATTGTGCCCGAAGAATCTGTTGACCCGTCATCAACAAGTATTATTTCAAAATTCTGATATGTCTGATTAAGAACGCTGTCGATGCATTCGCGCAGGTATTCTTCAACATTGTAAATGGGGATTATTACACTTATGAGAGCCTGATTTTCCATTATCTTATCTCAATCTTTCTTTGATAACAATTAATACTGTTGCAATGAATTTCTTTATTTCAGAAACAAAACCGTAGGAATAATGTTTTTTCATTATTTTCTGAATTCTGCTGTCGATTTCAACATCGGTAAGAATGGGTTTTTTGATTGCTTTTGATAAATCAACGCGCATTTTTTCGTTATCTTCCGATTTGCTGTGTACGCCTGATTCATCGCAGCCGATGTTGCTGTTATATGAATATCTCGGATAAACCGTAAGAAGATTATTTTTCACAAGATGTGCGCCGAATCGCACCGACCACGAACTGCCGTTGCCTTTTGTCTGACGGTAAAGACGCATAAATCTGTCGCTTCCATTGGAGTTGAGTCGGCGGATAAGCTTGGGAGAATTATAGAAAGCTTTTATATCTTTAAGTTCCCAATCTACGCCTTCCCAGCGGTCTTTCCAGGTTGCCCATGTCCAGCTGCAGGAACGGTATGCGGCGAAAACATCGTTTTTATAGTCATCAGGCAAATCAATCATCGGGGTATAGCCTGAAATTGAACCGATTTTTTTGTTGTTCTCATAGTAATCGAGGGCATTGTTCATATAGCTTAAGAAGAAAGGTGAAACCTTACAGTCATCCTCAACGACGAGTGCTTTGCCGTATTTGTTGATAACATCGGTAACGCCTGCAATAACGGATGCGGCAAGACCTTTGTTTACGGGGCTTTCGGTAACCGTAACGGATTTGAAATCACCTGAATCCTTTATTGCTGAAACAGCAGAGCGAACCTCATTGACCTTTTCTTTGCCCGCTTCATTTTTAGCACCGTCAGAGAATATGAAAAGATCGGATTCTTTTGCCTCTTTGCAGGCGGAGAGTGCATTGTAGACTTGAACAAAATGGTCTGCACGGTTATATACAAACATTATAATCGGTGCGTAGCTCATATTATTTCTCCTTAAGGATGTCTGTGTAAGCGTCAATGAGTAACTGTGCATTTCTTTCGGCATCGTGTGTTATTCTTGCTTTATTCTTGCCTGCTTCAGAAAGAGAGAGAGCAAGGTTATCATCGTCAAAAATACGTTTGAGATTCCAGGCGAGAAGCTTCGGGTCATCGTTTCTGTAAAAAAGAGCTTCTTTTCCGTCTTCCGCCATATCTGAAACACCGCCGACGTAAGCGGAAATGCAGGGAGTGCCGACCATCATTGCTTCGCCGAGAGTGTTAGGGCTGTTTTCGATGGTTGAGCATAAAACATATGCATTAACCTTTGAAAGCTTTTCCGCAACCTGAGGGGCTTTAAGGGGTCCGGTGAATTCAATATGGTCCTGCACACCAAGGTCAAAGATAAGCTTTTTGAGATATGAGGCATAGCCTTTTTTGAGGAATGAACGCTTGTCATTTTCCTGATAGGG
>JAZRTQ010000002.1:0-19025 GCA_045652165.1 Acutalibacteraceae bacterium
TTGCAGTTCTTCTTGCTTGCTCAATGCTCTTTGCATTCGCAGCTTGCGGCGGCAACAACGAAGAAACAACAACCACAGCAGCTCCCGAAACAACAGTTGCTGAAGAAACAACAGCAGCAGATGTAACAGAAGCTCCCGCAGCTGATGACACAACAGCTCCCGCAGCTGACGAAACAACCACAGCAGTTGAAGAAACAACAGAAGCTGCTCCTGCAGCTATGCCCGAAGGCAAAGAAGCTATTGTTGAATATTTCAATACAGCTATCAACAGCGTTAAGACAGGCGCAAAGAGCGTTAATCATAAGTATTCAAGCATTTCAATCAGCGGCGAAACAAAGTTCCCCGGCATTATTGATGCAGCTATGAAGCTCCTCGGCGGTGCTGATAAGTTCATCAATGATCAGCTTGCAAAGCAGAGCAAGGGCGAACAGACATACACAGGCGCAACCATCAAGGAAAAGTTCCCCGTTGAAACAGAAAGCTACGCAAGCAAGCTCACAGCTGCAGATGTTAACACAGCAAACGTTGTTGAAAAGGACGGCAAGTATGTTGTTACTCTTGTTCTTGTCAGCGATGCAAAGAGCTCAACCGTTAAGCACGGTCAGGGTCATGCTCCCAAGGCTTTCAACGTTGTTCTTCCCGGCGTTGTTAACGATAACGTTCCCGGTCCCGTTGCAGGTATGCTCGGCGGTGAAGCTGAAATGAACTACCCCGCTTGCAAGGTTATCGCAACAATCGACCCCGCAACAGGTAACGTTGTTAATGCTGAATATTTTGTAAACTGGACAATTAATTTCGGCGATAATATCGTTCTTCCCTTCACCACACACGATCTTTACATAATCAATTATTAATTAAAAAAGGTGACCGTCTTTTTGGCGGTCACCATTATTGCGTTAAAAATAAATTTAAATAAAAGGTGATTTACTATGAAAAAGGAAGTTCTTGTTGAAACTTCTGCACGTCACGTGCATGTAAGCCGCGAAGCTCTTGACATCCTCTTTGGTGAGGGTTATGAATTAACTCATAAGAAAGACCTCTCACAGCCCGGTCAGTTTGCTTGCGAAGAAAGAGTAGCTGTTATCGGCTCAAAGGGCAGCTTCCCCGCTGTTTCAATTCTCGGTCCCGTTCGTCCCGCAACTCAGCTTGAGCTCTCACTTACAGATGCAAGAAGCATCGGCGTAACAGCTCCCGTCCGTGAAAGCGGCGACATCGCAGGCTCAGGTGCTTGCAAGCTTGTTGGCCCCAAGGGTGAAGTTGAAATCGAATGCGGCGTTATCTCCGCAAAAAGACACATCCACGCAACTCCCGCAGATGCAGAGAAATACGGTCTTGAAGATAAGCAGATTGTTTGCGTTAAGGTTGAATCAAACGGCAGAAGCCTTATCTTTGATGACGTTGTTGTAAGAGTTCATCCCAACTTTGCTCTTGCAATGCACATTGATACCGACGAATCAAACGCAGCAGGCGCTGTTCCCGGTATGATGGGCGAGATTCTTTAATTCAATAACATAAAAATACCGCCGAAGCTCATTTGAGCTTCGGCGGTTTCTTTTTACATACTTTCGGGAACGCTGATGTTGAACATTGTGAGAATGTTGTTTAAAACATTCTTTACGCAAAGGCAGAGGCTGAGTCTTGCCTGCATAAGTGCTTCATCCTCGCAGTTAACTCTGCAAGCGTTATAGAACTTGTGGAAGAGGGTTGCGAGGTCAACCGCATAGCGGGTAATCTTTGCAGGGTCATAATTCTTTGCAGAAAGAATAATTTCATCGGTGAGAGAAGCAAGGTGTCTGATAAGCTCTTTCTCTTCGGGTGCTGTAAGAAGAACAAGCTCGGGAATTGTGCATTCTCTTGCGATTTTGCCCTCTGTTTCAAGCTTTTTAACGATGCTGCAGATTCTTGCGTGTGCATACTGGCAATAGTAAACGGGGTTCTGTGAGCTCTGTTCAACTGCAAGGTCAAGATCGAAATCCATCTGTGAGCCGGGCTCTCTCATATTGAAGAGGAAACGAACGGCATCAATGGGAATTTCTTCAAGAAGGTCAACAAGAGTGATTGCCTTGCCCGAACGCTTGCTCATTCTTACAACCTCGCCGTCTCTTGTGAGGCGAACAAGCTGCATAAGAATAATATCAAGGTCATCGCCGTTGCATCCGATAGCGTCAAGAGCGCCCTTCATTCTTGCAACGTGACCGTGGTGGTCTGCACCCCAGATGTCAATGGCTCTGTCAAAGCCTCTGATGAGAAGCTTGTTGCGGTGATATGCAATGTCTGCGGCAAAATAGGTGGGATTGCCGTTTGTTCTGATAAGAACTTCATCTTTAAGCTCAAGCTTTTCAATTTCTTCGGGTGTTTTGCCCTCGCGAAGAAGTCTTGCGCCGAGAACCTCTTTGTTCTTATACCAGACTGCGCCGTCTTTTTCATATGTGAGACCCTTGTCTTTCATAATCTCAAGGGTTTCTTTGAGTTCTCCGTTGTTGTGAAGAGTGCTTTCGTGGAACCAGGTGTCGTATGCAATGCGGTATTTGCCGAGATTTTCTTTCATTGCATCGATGTTTTTGGGCAGAGCAAACTCAACAAGAGCCTTTCTGCGTTCAGCCTCGGAAGCATTGATATATTTATCGCCGTTGATTTCTGCGAATTCCTTTGCTCTTGTGATAATATCTTCGCCGTGATAGCTGTCTTCGGGAAGCTCGGGAGCGTTTTCGCCGAGGAAAAGCTGCTGGTATCTGATGTCGAGCGAAAGACCGAATTTATCAATCTGATTGCCCGCATCGTTGATGTAGAATTCGCGGCTCACTTCGTAGCCTGCGGCATCGAGAACTGCGGCAAGGCAGTCACCGAGAGCGCCGCCTCTTGCGTTACCCATATGCATAGGGCCTGTGGGGTTGGCGGAAACAAACTCAACATTTATTTTTTTGCCGCCGCCGAAATCGGAGCGACCGTAATCCTTGCCTTTTTCAAGAATATCCTGAACAACGCAAGCGTTGAAGCTGTTGCAAAGAAAGAAGTTGAGGAAACCGGGGCCTGCAACCTCGCAACGGTCAAAGAAAGTGTCTGTAAGGTCCATTTCTTTAACGATGATTTCTGCAATTTTTCTGGGGGCATTGCGCAGGTTTCTTGCCCATGCCATAGCGGCGTTTGATGAGTAGTCGCCGTTTTCTTTGTTTGCGGGAACCTCAATAATAAAATCGCTCAAAGGAGCTTCGGGGAAATCGCCGTTTGCAACGGCTCTGCCGGCAGCTTCCATAACTGCCTGTCTTGCCTGCATAACTGCCTGTTTAACTAAAAGTGACATATTTTTAACTCTCCTTTACCGCAACGGATATTTCCAGTTCGTTTTCCGATGCAGGGGTACTGTTGAAATCAAGTGTATATCTGAATTTGAGTGAGCCGCCGTTTTCCGTCATATCGGGAAGAATGCTTTTGCCGTAAACACCCATTATCAGTTCGCCGTAGGGTGTTGAATAAAAGCAGGTGTGGCGTCTGTCTTTTTCTATAATCAGGTCTGTGTTGAAGCTGCCCGTGCGGGTCATACTTATTCTTTCATCGCCCTCAACATAAAGCTTTGTTGTGCAGCCCGTGAGTTCTTCGCCCGTTTCTTCATAGGTGATTATGAAGCCGTTTTCTGTGAATTCGAGGGTGCCCGTAGTGGTAAGCTCTGCGCAAGCCTCTTCGCCGTCCTGAAAATGTTTATCCGTTATTTTTACAATAGCTTTTTTCATATCTTTATCTTTCAAGTGCGTAGTTTATGAGTCTGTCAAGCAGTTCTGCATAGGGCACACCCGATGCGGCGAAAAGCTTGGGATACATACTGATTGAGGTGAAGCCGGGAATTGTGTTTGGCTCGTTGAGCATAATTTTTCCGTCGCCCTCACGAACAAAGAAATCAACTCTTGTGAAGCCTGAACAGCCGAGTGCTCTGTATGCGTTTACTGCGGCATTCTGAACCGCTTTGAGCATTTCATCCGAAAGTCTTGCGGGAATATGAAGCTCGCTCTCGTTTGCAAGGTATTTTGCCTCGTAATCATAGAATTCGTTGCAGGGAACAACCTCGCCTACAACTGAAGCTACGGGGCTGTCGTTGCCCATAACGGCGCATTCAACCTCCATGCCGATGATTCCTTCTTCAAGAACAACCTTTGTATCGTGTTCAAAAGCCTTTTCACAAGCTTTTGCGAGCGAGTCAATATCTTTTGCCTTGCTGATGCCTACAGACGAACCTGCGTTGGCAGGTTTAACGAAAATGGGGAAGCCGAGTTTATCTGCCGCACCCTTCAATAAATCCTCTTTATTGACCGAATAAGCGTATTTATCAAAAGCGGTCCACTTTGCCTGGGGGATACCGTTGAAGTCTGCCATAGCGTTTGTGAACGCCTTATCCATACAAATTGCGCTTGCAACTGTGTTGCAGCCAACATAGGGGATGCCCGAAATCTCGAGAAGACCCTGCATTGTGCCGTCTTCGCCGTTTTTGCCGTGAAGCACGGGGAAAACAACATCAACCTTTTCAATTTCAGCGCCGTTTTTGCCAAGGCGGATAATGCCGTGGTGTGAGCGGTCGGGTGAGATAACTGCGGGCACAAGATTTGCGTTGTCGGTTTCCCATTTGCCGTCAGGCATAAGGTCGGGCGAGCCTGAGAAAACAAAGCTTCTGCCGTCTTTGGTTATGCCCATGGCAACAACATCATATTTATCGGCGGGGATATTTTTGATAACCGAGCTTGCAGAGGTGCGTGAAACCTCGTGCTCGCTTGAAACGCCGCCGAAAAGAACAAGAACTTTTTTCTTCATATAAACCACTCCGAATGAGTTATTTGATAATTAATATTCACAATTAAGATATATTATCACAAGACTCAGAAATAGTCAACATTATAAAAACAAAAGAAATTATCATATTTTTTATGCTTTTATATATTATTTTTAAATATTTTATTATAAAATTATACTTATATTGTTGAATTAGAATTATTATATAGAATTAGTGTGTTATAATACATCGTGTATAACTATGTATTAAAGGAGATTTTTGGTTATGGCTGATATTTATTCCGTTCTCGGAGATGTTTATAAGGGAATTGCCGCTACCGTTAAAGAGTGCGGATTCGTTGCCGTTATTCCCGAAGGCACAGAGCCCGACGCTGTTCCTGCAGTTACCGATTCGGGCAGAGTTTATATTGAATACAAGGGTGAAAACAAGGCTTTCAAAATAGAGCATTTCAACAATAAGATTTCACTTCTCGGAGTTAACAAAGAGGGCGAAATTCTTGCAAGCGATTATTCCCAGCTTTCGCTTTCTCTTCTTGAGGCAGAGAACGCAAACGAAAAGGATGTTAAGTATATCGTTAACGAGTTTTCGGAAACTCTTGTTGAAAACTTCGGAACAAAGAGCGTGAAGCCTGTCAAGTCAAAGCTTCCCACCCCCGTTTCAAAGGCGGCGGCAAAGAGCGGCTCGGTTTCATATGACCCCAACACTCTTGCAAACCGTTTCACCGCAATTTATCCCGAGCTTCGCGATGCATACAAAGAGAACTGCGAAAAATACGGTCAGTTCCTCCCCGAAGAATTCTTTATCAACCACGGCAATGCGGTTGTTATTGAAACAATAAAAGAAAACAACCCCGTAAAAATGAAGAAGCTCTTCAATCTTCTCAACGATATTTATGAGGACGGCACAAACGAAACACAGAGCGTTATCGCCGTAACAATCCTCGGTTCACTTGAAAATAATCAGGAGCTTCTCGCAAACTGCGTTGACTATATGTCCGAAGATATGACGGCACCCGTTATCAACGTTAACAAGTTCCTTTATTCAAAGAGCGGAAAGAGCGCAAGAATGCGCCTTGAAAATCCGCCCAAATATAAGCCTGCAAAGGCAAAAAATAACAAAGGCATGATGTCACGCCTTGGAATGTGATTGGGAGGCAATAAAAGTGGATAATCAGAATAATAACAATATTGAGATTAACGCTGTTCAGCCTGTTCAGGAAGAAAATTCGGATTTTGAAGCTGCAAACCTTGCTGAAATGAATACTGCCGTAACCGAAGAATATGACGCAAGCCAGATTCAGGTTCTCGAAGGTCTTGAGGCTGTTCGTAAAAGACCCGGTATGTATATCGGTTCAACCGGCCCCAGAGGTCTGCACCACCTTGTTTATGAAATAGTTGATAACTCAATCGACGAGGCTCTTGCAGGCTACTGTACTCACATTGAGGTTGAAATCGAACCCGGTGACATTATCTCCGTAAGAGATAACGGACGAGGAATTCCCGTTGGTATCAACGAAAAGCTTGGCTTGCCTTCGGTAACTGTTGTTCTCACCGTGCTTCACGCAGGCGGTAAGTTCGGCGGCGGCGGATACAAGGTATCGGGCGGTCTTCACGGCGTTGGTTCGTCGGTTGTTAACGCTCTTTCAAAGTGGCTTGAAGTTGAAGTTTCGCAGAACGGAAAAATCCACCGTCAGCGTTTCGTAAACGGCGGTAACATTGAAACAAACCTTGAAATTGTCGGTGACACAGAAGCAACGGGCACATTCGTAAGATTCAAGCCCGATGAGGCTATTTTCCAGGAAACAACCGTTTATGATTTTGAAACTCTTGAAAGAAGACTGCGCGAATCGGCATTCCTCAACGCGGGTCTTTCAATAAAGCTTAAAGACAGCAGAGACCCCGATAACATCATCGAAAGAGAATACTGCTATGAGGGCGGTCTTTCGTCATTCGCAGATTATCTCACCAATGTAAGAGGTCTTGCTCCTCTTCACGAAAAGCCCGTTCACTTCTCGGCAGTCAAAGACGATAAATATGCCGAAGTGGCTCTTCTTTATAATGACAGCTACAATGAACTCGTGCTTTCATTTGCAAACAACGTTCGCACAGAAGACGGCGGTACTCACGAAACAGGCTTTAAAAATGCACTCACAAGAGTGTTTAACGATTACGGCAAGAAATACGGCATTCTCAAAGACAGCGATAAAAAGCTTTCGGGTGATGACGTAAGAGAAGGTCTTACCGCAATCATTTCAGTTAAAATAACAGAGGCTCAGTTTGAAGGTCAGACCAAGAGCAAGCTCGGTAACACCGACGTTCAGAAAATGGTTAACGCCATGGTTTATGACAAGCTGATGACCTATTTCGAAGAAAATCCCTCAATTGCCAAAGCAATTTTCTCAAAAGCACTTGATGCTTCAAGAGCAAGAGAAGCTGCAAGAAAGGCAAGAGATCAGGCAAGAAGAAAATCAGTGCTTGAAGGCAACTCTCTTCCCGGTAAGCTTGCAGACTGCACCGAAAAGCAGGCAGCAGGCACCGAGATTTACATCGTAGAGGGTGACTCGGCGGGTGGCTCGGCAAAGGAAGGCAGAGACAGAACATATCAGGCAATCCTTCCTCTCTGGGGTAAGATGCTCAACGTTGAAAAAGCAAGACTCGACAGAGTTATAGGCAACGATAAGCTTCAGCCCGTTGTTACCGCACTCGGAACGGGTATCGGCGAAGATTTTGATTTGAGCAAAATCCGCTACGAAAAAGTTGTTATCATGGCCGATGCCGACGTTGACGGTGCCCACATCAGAGTTTTGCTTCTCACTTTCTTCTTCCGCTATATGCGTCCTCTTATTGAAGAGGGTCACGTTTATCTTGCACAGCCCCCTCTCTTCAAGGTAAGCAAGGGCAAGAAATTCGCCTATGCTTTCTCTGATGCCGAAAGAGATGAAAAAATCGAAGAGCTTGGCGGCGGCTGTGATATTCAGAGATATAAAGGTCTTGGTGAAATGGACCCCGAACAGCTCTGGGAAACAACAATGGACCCCGCAACAAGAGTTATGCTCCGCGTAACACTTGCGGATGCAATGGAAGCAGACGAAACATTTTCGATTCTCATGGGCGATAAGGTTGAACCCCGCCGTGAATTCATCGAGAAGAATGCACGATTTGTTAAGAATCTTGATATATGATTCGCAAACCGAAGAAAGGACTAAATAATTATGAACTTTGGTGACGCACGCGACACTCAGAAAATTATAAATATTGATTTGAATAAAGAAGTCCGTGATGCGTTCCTCGACTATTCAATGTCGGTTATCGCATCCCGTGCACTTCCCGATGTAAGAGACGGTTTAAAGCCCGTTCACAGAAGAATTCTTTATACAATGCACGAAAACGGACTTACCCCCGATAAGGCATACAGAAAGTGTGCCGATACCGTCGGTTCCGTTCTCGGACGCTACCATCCCCACGGTGACGCATCTGTTTATGATGCAATGGTTCGTCTTGCTCAGACTTTCTCAATGAGATATATTCTTGTTGACGGTCACGGTAACTTCGGTTCGGTTGACGGCGACCCCCCTGCTGCTTACCGTTACACCGAGTCAAGAATGAGCAAGCTTTCTCTTAAAATGCTTACCGATATCGATAAGGAAACCGTTGATTTCACAAGCAACTATGATGACCGTCTTAAAGAGCCCACCGTTCTTCCCTCAAGATTCCCCAATCTTCTGGTTAACGGTTCGGTTGGTATTGCTGTTGGTATGGCAACAAGCATTCCTCCCCATAATCTCGGAGAGGTTATCGACGGTATGTGTGCTCTTATCGATAATCCCGATATTGACCTTGACGGTCTTATGGAGCATATCAAAGGCCCCGATTTCCCCACAAGAGGCGTTATCATGGGCAGAGCAGGCATCAGAGCCGCTTACAGCACAGGCAGAGGTAAAATCACTCTTCGTGCAAAAACAGAAATCGTTGAAAAGAAAAACGGCAGATTTGAAATTCAGGTAACTGAAATTCCGTATATGGTCAACAAGGCAAAGCTTATTGAAAGCATTGCAAATCTTGTTAAGGACAAGCGTATTGAGGGCATTTCCGATGTTAACGATTACTCTTCAAAGAAGGGTATGCTCATTTCAATCGACCTTAAGCGCGATGCAAATCCGCAGGTTGTTCTCAATCAGCTTTTCAACTACACTCAGCTTCAGGATACTTTCGGAACAATAATGATTGCTCTCGTTAACGGCGAGCCCAAACAGCTTTCGCTCAAAGAGTGCCTTTCACACTATATCAAGTTCCAGGAAGAGGTTATCGTTCGCAGAACAAAATATGACCTCAAAAAGGCTCAGGAAAGAGCCCACATCCTCGAAGGTCTGATGACTGCACTCGATTATATCGATGAGGTTATCGAAATTCTCAGAAAATCAAAGAGCGTTGCCGACGGTAAGGAAGCTCTTATGAACCGTTTCGGTCTTGACGAAATTCAGGCTCAGGCGATTGTTCAGATGCGTCTCGGTCAGTTGACAGGCCTTGAAAGAATCAAGATTGAAGAAGAACTTGCTGCTCTCAAAGAAAAGATTGCAGAGTTCCTTGCAATTCTTGCCGATGAAGCAAAGGTTCTTGATATTGTTAAAACAGAGGCAATGGCAATCCGCGATAAATTTGCCGATGACAGAAGAACAGAAATCGTTAACGTTTCGGGCGAGGTTGATATTGAAGACCTCATTCCCGAAGAAACCTGCGTTTATACTCTCACCGATATGGGCTATATCAAGAGAATTCCCATGGCAGAGTATAAGGCACAGAACAGAGGCGGCAGAGGCGTTAAGGGTCTCACCCGCAGAGAAGAGGATATTGTTAAAACAATGTTCACCTGCTCAACCCACGATTATATTATGTTCTTCACAACCAGAGGCAGAGGCTACCGCCTTAAGGGATATGAAATTCCCGAGGGTTCACGCCAGAGCAAGGGTATGAATGTTGTTAACCTGCTTCCGCTTGAAGAGGGCGAAAGAGTTTCGGTAATGATAAGGGTTCCCGAGTTCGAAAGCGGGGAATACTATCTCTGTATGGCAACAAAGAAAGGCATTATCAAGCGTACAGAGCTTGATGCATATAAAAATATCCGCAAAAACGGCGTTATTGCAATTAACCTTGATGATGATGACGAACTTGCATGGGTAAAACTCACCGAGGGTCACGATAAGCTTATTGTTGCAACCCGAAAGGGTATGAGCATTGCGTTTGAAGAAACGGGCGCAAGAGCTATCGGCAGAACCGCAAGAGGCGTTAAGGCAATCGAACTTAAGGAAGGCGACGAAGTTATCGGTATGGATATTCTTACCGAGGGCAAGAAGGTGCTCACCGTAAGCGAAAAGGGTAACGCAAGACTCAGCGAGATTGATAACTACAGAATTCAGTCCAGAGGCGGCAAGGGTCTCACCAACTATCACACCGATAAAAACGGCGATGTTGCGGCGATTGAGCTTGTTAATCCCGAAGATGACCTTATGCTTATTTCTTCCGACGGTATCATTATCCGTATTCCCATTGGCGGCGAGCGCGGAATAAGACTTTGCGCAAGACCCTCAAAGGGCGTAAGAGTAATGAAGATTAACGAGGGTGAAAGACTTATTACTGCAGTTTCCGTTCCCGCAGAGGAAGGCGCCGAATACAATACAGAGTCTGTTGAAGATGCAGATGCACCCGAGGCTGAGGCGGAAGAATAAAAATTTTTTTGAACAAGTACTTGCTATATAAGACAATATTTGATATTATATCTAAAAAGTTGTTAAAATTTATTTGATATAAAAATCAAGAAGGGAGATCATAATGAACATTGCTTTGGTTGCACACGACGCGAAAAAAGAACTTATGACCCAATTCTGCATAGCTTACTGCGGAATTTTAAGCAGACATAACCTTTATGCAACGGGCATAACCGGTAAAATGGTTTCTGAAGCTACGGGTCTTGAAATAACAAGATTTTTAAGCGGCACTCAGGGCGGCGATCAGCAGATTGCTTCGCGTATCGCCTGCAACGAAATAGACCTTGTGCTTATTTTCAGGGATCCGCTCACCGCAAAGCCCAACGAGCCCAACGAAGCAACGCTTCTTCGTCTTTGCGATGTTCATAACATTCCCGTTGCAACAAATATTGCTACTGCCGAGGCGCTTATCCATTCTCTTGCAAGAGGTGACCTCGACTGGAGAGAGATTGTTAATCCAAGAAAATAAAAGGGGTTGACCCCGAATTTCAAATTTTAATTGATTTTGCGGGGACCGTCTGTATGACGGTCCCTGTTAGTTTTATTGAAGAAAAAGGAAGAATTATTATGGCACTTGTAACAAAAGCCATTAAGGGCACGCAGGATATTCTGCCCTCAGAGGTTTATAAAAATCAGTTTATTGAAAGCACAATGCTTGAAATTGCGGAAAAATTCGGTTTCAGAGAGCTCCGCACTCCCGTTTTTGAGCATACAGAGCTTTTTCAGAGAGGCGTTGGCGAAACAACAGACGTTGTTCAGAAAGAGATGTATACATTCAACGATAAGGGCGAGCGTTCAATAACCCTTCGTCCCGAGGGCACAGCAGGTGCCGTAAGAGCATTTTTGGAGCACGGTCTTTTCAATGAGGCTCTGCCCCAGAAATTCTGCTATGTTCTTAATTGCTACCGTTATGAGAAGCCTCAGGCGGGCAGATGGAGAGAATTCCAGCAGTTCGGCGTTGAGATGCTCGGCGCGGCTCATCCCGCGGCAGATGCAGAGATTATTTCTCTTGCAAACGAAATTTTCGCATTCCTCGGCGTTGAAAATCTTCGCCTTGAAATAAATTCAATCGGTTGCCCCGAATGCAGAAAGAATTATCATAACGCTCTCAAGGAATATTTTGAGTCAAAGAAAGAAAATCTTTGTCCCACCTGCCTTGAAAGACTGGGCAAAAACCCCATGAGAATTCTTGACTGCAAGAGCCCCGTATGCAAAGAAATCTGCGAGGGTGCTCCCGCAATTCTTGATTATATATGCGATGATTGCTCGGCTCATTTCGAGAGCACCAAGAAGTATCTTGACAAAATGAACATTGATTATATCGTAAATCCCCGAATCGTAAGAGGTCTTGATTATTATACCCGCACTGTTTTTGAGTTCATTTCAACCGATATCGGTGCTCAGGGCACCGTTTGCGGCGGCGGCAGATATGACGGACTTGTTGAAGAGCTTGGCGGACCGCACACACCTTCGCTCGGCTTTGCACTCGGCACGGGCAGACTTCTTATGCTTATGCAGGCTCAGGGAATTGAAATTCCCAAGCCCAACGGCTGCGATATTTATATTGCTCCCATGGGTGAAAACGCTTCATTTGAAGCTGCAGCAATTGTTGCCGACCTTCGTGCAAACGGCGTGAGCGCACAGACCGATGTTGTTGGCAGGTCGCTTAAGGCACAGATGAAATATGCCGATAAAATCGGTGCAAAATACACTATGGTTATCGGCGATAACGAGATTGAAAACGGCAAGGCAAACCTTAAAAATATGGATAACGGCGAGATTACAGAGGTTGAACTTGCAAATCTTGCAGAGGATTTTATGAATTTCCTTGTTCAGCAGGCAACTCTTTCGCTTGCTGAAAGCTTTGATATTGAAGGCGTTGACCTCAGCTCACTTATTTAAGGGGGAACAGAAAATGGATTTTATGACAGGACTTAAAAGAACCGATTATTGCGGCACTCTGCGTGCATCCGATATTGGCAGAACCGTAACCGTTGCAGGTTGGGTTCAGCGTCAGAGAGACCTCGGCGCACTTATTTTCATTGACCTTCGTGACAGAGAGGGCATTGTTCAGCTTGCATTTGACGAGTCAACCGCAAAGGATATTTTTGAAAAAGCGGCTTCGGCAAGAAGCGAATATGTTCTTATGGCGCAGGGTGTTGTAAGAGAGCGTTCTGCAAAGAACACCGAAATCCCCACCGGCGAAATCGAAATCGAGGTTAAGGATCTTCGTCTTCTTTCAAAGAGCGAAACTCCTCCCTTTGAAATTATTGAGGACTGCCAGACAGCGGAGCTTACCAGACTCAAGTACCGCTATCTTGACCTTCGCAGACCCGACCTTCAGAAGAATATTCTTCTTCGCCACAAAATCACAAAGATTACAAGAGACTATTTTGACGATAACGGCTTTATCGAGATTGAAACACCCATTCTTATCAAGTCAACTCCCGAGGGCGCAAGAGACTATCTTGTTCCCAGCCGTATCCATAAGGGCAAGTTCTATGCTCTTCCCCAGTCACCCCAGCTTTATAAGCAGCTTTCAATGGTTGCGGGCTTTGACAGATATATGCAGATCGCCCGTTGCTTCCGTGACGAGGACTTAAGAGCAGACCGTCAGCCCGAATTCACCCAGATTGACCTTGAAATGTCGTTCGTTGATATGGAAGATGTTCTTGCAATCGGCGAAGGCTATATGGAAAGAGTTTTCCGCGAGGCAATGGGCGTTGATATTCAGCTTCCCCTTCCCAGACTCACATATAAAGAGGCTATGGAGCGTTACGGCAGCGATAAGCCCGATACCCGCTACGCAATGGAAATCTATGACCTTACCGATACCGTTAAAAACTGCGGCTTCGGTGTTTTCACAGGTGCAATTGAAGCAGGCGGCAGCGTAAGAGGTATCACCGCAAAGAACGCAGTTAATGTTCTTACAAGAAAAGAAATCGATAAGATTACAGAGGCAGCAAGAGGCATCGGTGCCAAGGGTCTTGCCTGGGTAAGAATGAATGAAGACGGCACTTTCAGTTCTTCATTCGCAAAATTCCTTACAGAGGAAGAAATGGCAGCTGTTCTTGAAAAGGCAGATGCAAAGCCCGGCGATGTAGTGCTTATCATTGGCGATGGCAAGAATTCTCTTGTGCTTTCCGTTCTCGGTGCACTCCGTCAGCTTGTTGCAAAGAAACTTGATATTATTCCCAATGATAAATATAATCTTCTTTGGATTACCGAATTCCCCTTCTTTGATTGGGATGAAGATGCACAGCAGTTTGTTGCAATGCATCATCCGTTCACATCACCTATGGATGAGTGCCTTGATTATCTTGAAACAGATAAGGGTGCGGTAAGAGCAAAGGCATATGACCTTGTTCTCAACGGCGTTGAGCTTTGCTCGGGTTCAATCAGAATCACCAACCCCGATCTTCAGGCAAGAATTTTCTCGCTTCTCGGTCTTTCTGATGAAGAGGCACACGCAAAGTTCGGTTATCTTCTTGATGCATTTAAGTACGGTGCTCCTCCCCACGGCGGTATGGGCATCGGTCTTGACAGACTTGTTATGCAGATGCTCGGCTGTGAGTCACTCAGGGATGTTATTGCATATCCTAAAGTGCAGAATGCAAGCGAACCCATGACGGATTGCCCCGCTGTTGTTGACGGCGTTCAGCTTACCGATCTGGGCATTGCAATCACGGCAGACGAATAATTATTTTATCTATTAAAACAGAAAGGATAGATTTTTCATGGCAAGAGTTTACAACTTCTCAGCAGGCCCCTCAATGCTTCCCGAAAGCGTGCTCAACAGAGCAGCAGCAGAAATGCTGGACTATAAAGGGAGCGGGCAGTCTGTTCTTGAGATGTCACACCGCTCAAAGGTTTATGAAGAAATCATTTTCGGTGCCCGTGACCTTTTCAAAGAGGTTATGAATATCCCCGAAAACTATAAGGTTATCTTCTGCCAGGGCGGAGCTTCTACCCAGTTTGCCGCTATCCCTCTGAACTTCCTTAACGGCAGCGGAAAAGCCGACTATGTTCTCTCAGGTCAGTTCTCCACTAAGGCATACAAAGAAGCTCAGAAATACGGCGAAATCAAAGTGGTAGCATCGTCGAAGGAGCAGAATTTCTCGTGTATTCCCGAACTTGACAAGAGCACATTCACACCCGATGCAGACTATTTCTACATCTGCCAGAACAACACAATTTACGGAACAAAGTTTGCAACACTTCCCGATACAGGCAATGTTCCCCTTGTTGCAGACGTTTCATCCTGCTTCCTTTCGGAGCCTATGGATGTTTCGAAATACGGTGTAATCTACGGCGGCGCACAGAAGAATGTTGGCCCCGCAGGTCTTACCATTGTTATTGTTCGCGAAGATCTTCTCGGCAATGCAAGGGATTATACTCCCACAATGCTCGACTATAAGACTTTGGCAGATAACGATTCAATGTATAACACACCGCCTTGCTATTCAATTTATATGTGCAAGCTTGTGCTTGAATGGATTAAGAATCTCGGCGGTCTTGAAGCAATGAAGCTTCATAATGAAAAGAAATGCTCAATTCTTTATGATTTTATTGACAACAGCAAGATGTTCAATAACCCCGTTAAGAAGAGCGACCGTTCAATGATGAACGTAACATTCGTTACCGAGAGCGATGAGCTTAATGCAAAATTCGTTAAAGAGGCAGCCGAAGCAGGTTTTGTTAACCTCAAGGGTCACCGTTCGGTTGGCGGTATGAGAGCAAGCATCTATAATGCAATGCCCATCGAAGGCGTTGAAAAGCTTGTTGATTTCATGACCGAATTCGAAAAGAAGAACTGAGGTGTGCTCAATGTTTGAAATTTTAACTTTAAATAAAATATCCAAAACAGGTCTTTCAAAGCTTGATGAAGCAAAATATGTTTGCGCAGACAGCTTTGAGGCTCCCGATGCCGTGCTTGTTCGTTCAGCATCAATGCACGAAATGGAGCTTTCCGAAAAAACAGTAGCCATTGCAAGAGCGGGTGCGGGCGTTAACAATATTCCCGTTGCAGCTTGCAGCGATAAGGGTGTTGTTGTTTTCAACACTCCCGGCGCAAATGCAAATGCAGTTAAAGAGCTTGTTCTTTGCGCACTCTTCCTTTCATCAAGAAGAGTAAGTGCGGCTATGGATTGGTGCAAGACCCTTAAGGGTGAGGGTGAAAACGTTGGCAAGCTTGTTGAAAAAGGCAAGGGTGCTTTCGCAGGTCCCGAAATCCTTGGCAAAACTCTTGGTGTTATCGGTCTGGGTGCAATCGGTGCTCTTGTTGCAGAGGGCGCAAAGGCACTCGGTATGACAGTTATCGGCTATGACCCCTTTGTTTCGGAAAAGGAAGGCATTGAGGTTGTTGCCGATGTTAACGAAATCTATAAGAGAAGTGATTATATCTCGCTCCATTCACCTCTTAATGACTCAACAAGAGGAATGATAAATGCAGATACCCTTGCAATTATGAAGGACGGAATCCGTATCCTCAACTTTGCAAGAGGCGAGCTTGTTGATTCAAAGTCAATTATCGATGCTCTTGGAAGCGGCAAAGCGGCGGCTTATGTTACCGATTTCCCCACCGATGAGCAGCTTGGCGTTGACGGTGTAACAGCTATTCCTCATCTTGGCGCATCAACTCCCGAAAGCGAAGAAAACTGTGCAGTTATGGCGGCTGTTGAGGTTGCGGATTACCTTGAAAAGGGCGCAATCAAAAACTCCGTTAACCTTCCCAACACTTCTCTTGCAGAAAGCTTTGCTTGCCGCACCTGCTTTATCCATAAGGAAAATGCAGATGATTTTGCAGCTAAGGCAGAGGCAGCCGCAAAGGCAGACGGTGCAAGTGTAACCGCAATTTTCACCGCAAACAAAAAGGATATGGGCTATACCGTTATTGATACCGATAAACCTTTTGATGCATCAAAGGTTGAGGGCGCAATAAGAGTACGCACAATCTGAAAACAGGCATAAAATTACCCGATGCGTTTAAACGCATCGGGATTTTTTTATTTAAAAGAAACATATCCTTTTGTTATATAAAGCATTATTATAAAAGCGATAACGGCGGGAATTGTTATAAATGCGGTGGCTTTCTGGAAACTGTTTGAAACAGTAAACGAGGGAACGAGTTTTCGTTTTTCTTTAAGCAAAACAAAAATTACAGCGCCGAGAATTGAAATAACATAAAGTGCGCCGTTCATAATCATATAAATGATGTTCAGAAGATTTTCGTCGGCAATATCTTCGATCATAAAGGCAATAATAACGGAATAAAGGTTATTTATGAAATGAATGAGAATACCCGTCCAGAGGCTGTTGGTTATGCAAACCGCATATCCGATGCCGAGACCCGCGATGAAAGCAAAGGGAGCCTGAACAAGATTTCCGTGAAGCACGGCAAAAGCGGCGGCAGAGGCGATAATTGCGAAGCGGTCGCCGTAGCGGCGAAGAGGCTGCATTATAGTTCCTCTGAATGCAAATTCTTCAATAAGAGCAGGCGCAACCGCAATGGCGACAACATAAACCAGTCTGCCGAAGAAATCCGAAGGAACGGCAAAATCGGGGGAAGTAAGTTCAAACCCTAATCTTTCCGCAAAAGAAAGAAAAATACCCGAAAAATAGTTGCCTGCAAGGCAGATGAAGAAGCCGAGTGCACTTGCAGAAAGCATAAGGGGAATACTTGCGGGCGAGTTGAATTCCTGCGTCTGAAGGTGAGTGGTTTTTTTTATCATTTTTCCGCCGATGATAAAAGGAACAAGAATGCTTGCAACCGAAAGTATCATTGAAAAAGCAAGCTGCATTATTGCACTTGTGTTGTAAATTGAGTTAAGAGGATCAAACATAAACGGAACAGAAAGCAGATTTTGCAGGGCAACATATGCTATAATGCAAAAACCTGTTATTTTACTTATATATGAAATGTTTTTTCTCTCTTTTTCCTCTTTCAGAAAAAGTTCGGAACGAAAACCGTTGTAAGTGTCCAAAAATATCACCTGTTCAGCATTTTTTATAAATATATTATTTATTATACAGTAAATTTCTATGCCTTACAAGCACTTTTTGATTAACCAAATGTTAAAAATTTGTTGTATTATTTTTATTTTTGGTGTAAAATTATATTTGTATATACAGTTTTTGAAACAACGGATCAAAAACTTATAAGTTTGGAGGACACTATGAGCAAAAACATCACTAAAACCCGCCTTGAAGAAATGATTTCTTCAAAGCTCTCACACGTTTTCGGCGTTTCTCCCAAAGACGCCACAAATGAACAGTTCTATAAGGCTCTTGCAATTATCGCAAGAGATATGATTAGAGAGTCACGCAGAGAATTTGATGCAAAGTCATCAGAAAAAGGTCAGAAAAAGGTTTATTATCTTTGCATGGAATTCCTTATGGGCAGAAGCCTTAAAAATGCACTTTATAACCTTAATCTTACAGAAACAGCAGAAAAAGCACTTGAAACTTACGGAATAAAGCTCGAAAAGCTTTATGACTGCGAGCCTGATGCAGGTCTTGGCAACGGCGGTCTCGGCAGACTTGCCGCTTGCTATCTTGATGCTCTTGCAAATCAGGGCTACAGAGGAATGGGTTATTCCATTCTTTATGAATACGGCATTTTCAAGCAGAAAATCGTTGAGGGCTGGCAGACTGAAATGCCTGATTTCTGGCTTCCCGGCGGAGAAGTATGGCTTGTTCCCAGAGAGGATAAAACTGTTGAAGTTAAATTCGAAGGCAGCGTTGAAGACAGCTGGGAAGGTAACTATCACCATGTTGAGCTTGTTGGCTGCAAAACAGTCAAGGCTGTTCCCTATGATATGATGGTGCCTGCTAAAGACGGCAAGGGCGCAGCAGTGCTCCGTCTTTGGTCAGCAAAGGTTGACGGCATTGATATGGCAATGTTCAACCAGGGCGATTATATGAGAGCTATGGAAGAGAAAGCTATGGCTGAGGTTATCAGCAAGGTGCTTTATCCTGCAGATAATCATCCCGAAGGAAAGAGCCTTCGTCTTCGTCAGCAGTATTTCCTTGTTTCCGCATCGGTTCAGGATATTGTTGCAAGACACCTCAAAGAATACGGCTCACTTGAAAATTTTGCAGAGAAAAATGCAATTCATATAAATGATACCCATCCCACAATGGCAATTCCCGAGCTTATGAGGATTATGCTCGATGAATGCGGATACGGCTGGGACGATGCTTTCAGAATTGTTCAGGAATGCTGTGCTTATACTAACCACACCGTTATGGCGGAAGCTCTTGAATGCTGGGGCGAGGACCTCTTCAAGCGCCTTCTTCCCAGAATTTATCAGATTGTTAAAGAAATTGATAACCGTTTCAGAAAGAAAATCTGGGATGCAACAGGCGATGCAGGCAGAGTTGAAAGAATGGCAGTTATTTCAAACGGTGCTGTTAAAATGGCAAATCTCTGCGTTGCAGGCAGC
Source organism: Acutalibacteraceae bacterium (assembly GCA_045652165.1). Lineage (GTDB taxonomy): Bacteria > Bacillota > Clostridia > Oscillospirales > Acutalibacteraceae > CAG-177. The sequence continues at coordinate 18,983 of JAZRTQ010000002.1, forward strand.
CACAAGGTAAACGGTGTTTCTGCTCTTCACAGCGATATTCTCA
>JAZRTQ010000003.1:0-1679 GCA_045652165.1 Acutalibacteraceae bacterium
ATGCTGTTGTCAATCTCCTTAGGGTCGAAGCCCACGCCTGATGTCGAGTTGGCCTGTGGGTCGGCGTCTATAAGAAGTGTTTTGTGTTCAAGGACTGCAAGGCTTGCTGCCAGGTTAATCGCTGTGGTTGTTTTACCTACACCGCCTTTTTGATTCGCTATCGCTATTATCTTTCCCATATCTTGTTGATTTATTTATCAAACTACAAAGGTAGTGTTTTTATTGTAAAAAATCACGTCTGTTTTAAGGAAGTTTTCAACAATATTTAATTGTTGTCAGATCATTTATTCTCGGATTGTAGTTCGAAAATTATCTTTTGCTGTTTGATTTCGTTTATCAATACTTCTGTTGATGGCAAGAATGTTAGATATTTGGCTTGAAAAAGATGATTGTTGTCGTTTAAGACAGAGTAACGAGCCATATCCTCACTTGTTTCAGAACATAAAATTAGTCCAATGGTCGGGTTGTCTCCTTCTGTCCTTTTTAATTTATCATACATCCTTACATACATATCCATCTGTCCGACATCTTGGTGTGTTATCCTTTCTGTTTTCAAGTCAACGAGTAAAAAACATTTTAGAATATAATTGTAAAATACAAGGTCAATATAGAAATCTCCCATATCTGTGTGTATGTGCTGCTGACGCGCAACAAAGGCATAACCTTTCCCTAATTCCATAATAAAGTTTTGAAGGTGCGTGATGATGGCGCTCTCAAGATGCGTTTCAGATAAATCGGTATTGGGAGATAATCCCAAAAATTCTGCAACAATAGGGTTCTTTATAAATTCCAGTTTGTCTTTTTGTAAGTTTTCTGTTATCTGTTTCATTTCATCTTTTACAACATGCTTGTTATGTGATTGCAACAGACGATAGTAATATTGAGAAGCAATGTTTCTGTCAAGCGTTTTTACATTCCAGGTCTCATTGATTGCCTCATGCATATACCAATCTCTGGCTGTTTTATCTGAGACCCGTAACAATGACCTATAGTGCGTCCATGATAAGAGGTAGAATTTTGGACTCGACAAGTCCAAAATCTCTGGAAACTCCTTGTAGAAACGTACATATTTATATAAACTGCTGAAATCAAATCCTTTCCCATATTTGTTGGTTAAGAATTCTGCAAGTTTTTTTACAATTTCCTTACCATATTCAGCTCTGTTTTTGCCTTTTAGTTCTTCGTCAGCTATTCGTTTGCCTAAAAGCCAATTGCGTTGTATCGTTGCAACGTTGATAGCTTGATATGCATTACCACGAGTTTGTTCTATTATTTCTTGTGCGTCTATGCGTGGGTTTTACTTGTATATCGGGTAGAGACGCACGGACTATTAACTATTCATTCTTCATTCTCAATTTTTCATTATGAACAAAAAAAAGAGCTGCCATTTATTAGCAGCTCCCTTAAACCTTTAGTCATTAGACTTTTGTCTTTAGCCATTTTATTTGTCTAAATCATCGAACCATTCTTCTAATGATTTGTCATCGTCTTCGAAGTCTTCGTGTCTTGGTTGGTCGAAGTATCCTTCTGGATATTCGCCTGTTTCAATGAAATTCAATGTTTCTTTTAATGCATTGCTGAATTTTTCGAAGTCTTCTTTATAGAGGAAAAGTTTGTGTTTCTCATAGAAAAAACGATTTTGCTCGTTGCTGAAACGACGTTTGCTCTCTGTGATTGTC
>JAZRTQ010000004.1:0-86001 GCA_045652165.1 Acutalibacteraceae bacterium
GAGAACTCCGATAACCGTCATTCCCGAATTGAATTTGTCTTTGACAGATGATTTTTCCGCCGTACCTTTTCCTATTGAACTTCGGACACCGATAATCTGTTTTGCCTTTTGAAGAAGATTCGGTATCATACGGAACACCATAACGAGAAGCAGCGATAATGACGGTGCAAGATTGCCGAAAAGACAGGTGAATTTGTCGCCCGTCAGCACTTTTCCGTAGCATCCGAACCACAGAAGCATCAGCACAAATGTTGCTGCAACGGCTACACCGTAAATCAGAGCTTCGAGGGTATATGGTCTGTCGAAATATGTGAAAAGAACCGTTGCGCCACGGGTGTTTACAATAGGATTGAAAAGTGTAACAAAGATAAAAAGCGGTATCATCAACAAGATGTTTTTTATACCTTTTCTGCCGTTGAGGTTAAGGTAATATGCTCCGCTTGCAAATATGCCTGCAAGCAGATAAACTGGGTGCTGCAGAAGAACACCGAAGCAGATTGCTCCGACGAAAAACAGCAGATTCACCGCAGGATGAAGTTTTGAGAATGCGTCTTGTTTCATAGTTTCACCGTTACTTTTTCTTTGCTTCTTTCAGTCCTGCAGACTCCAAAGCTCTCGGCCACGGACCGAGAAAAGCTTTTATCCGTGACATTGTTGCTACATCAAAATCAGTCTTTTTAGGCAATCTTCCAAGTTCCTCGCTTTTCCGACAAAGGGTTTCGATTGCCCATTCTTTCTTTTTATTATTTATCATTATTTTCACCAAACAAAAAAACTCTTTCAACACGATAGGCTGAAAGAGTTTACAAGCATAAATATATAGCAGATCCGACCCGAAAATTCAGGTGCAAGTCGGCTTCACTCTTCCATCCAAAAAGTATTAAACCAGTTTACGGCAGGTGTTCCGACTGATGTGTCAAAGCACAAACACGGTAATGGCGGTTGCTCGGGATTCTGACCCGATTTCCCTTTTAATCTACTCCGCCAAAGCGTTTCGAACCGTAGTCTGATTATATTATTTTTTTAAATCAATGTCAAGATCTTTACCCATTTCGCAGGTATAATGCCATTCAATTATATCACCATCGGAAAGCTCATAATTTCCGCAGCCAACCGACGGCGATTCTCCGTTAACAAAATATATCCAGCCTGAGGATTTACCGAAATCCATTTCGTAAACATTGTCGATTCCTTCAATATATCCCATATTTGAAGAAAAAAGAATCCCGTTTTCTTTGCAAACTTTGGCAAGAATGTCGTAAACTGTATCACCTGTTTCTATTTCAATCCCGGTTTCTTCGAGAATAATTCCGCTTTTGGGAATGTAGCTTTTATCTTTATCTTTTATCACGTCACAGTTTATGCTTATGGTAACAGAACCGATTGAATCTGTGTTTTTATCACCAGATATTCCTGCAACCAAAGCAATAACAGCAACTGCCGCCACAATAACAAGCACTGTGATTTTGTGCTTTTTTGTTACAAAAAGCACAGCACATATTAATATTGAAACAACACAGAGAACGATAATTATGAATCGGACATAATCGGTTTTCTCTTCACAAGTTTCTTTCGATTCATTTTTTTGTGTGTCGGATTCAAGGGTTATTGTAATGCTTGCGATTTTTGAAGTATTCTCAACAAGAACTGTTGTTTCGGTTATTGAAGTTGGTTCCGTTAAGGTCGTTTCAGTTGTAATTGCATTGGTTGTTGTTCCTTCAGAAACATTATTATTTTGATTAAAAATATAGATTGGCGACTTGCCGTTTTTCATATTCTCGTAGGCGATTGAAGCACTTAAAACCTGTGCAGTTGCAGTTGAATCTGAAGCACCGCCATATTTGTGGCAAAAACTTCCGTCAGCCAAACAAAAACTGCTCATTCTGTCAAAAACCGTGTTGCCGTTTTTTATGAATCTTTCATCATCACAAACATCAATGCCCAAAGATGAAAGAGCTATTACAACCTGCGCCGCACTTTCGGGATTTTCAACTCCGTATGCCGAATATCCACCGTTTTCAAGCTGACGAGCAGAAAGAAAAACAAGAGCATTATCAACAGCAGAGTTTACGGCGGAATTACTGTTATAATGAATAGCCAATGCCTGAACAGTCATTGCTGTCACATCAATATCACCGTATTCTCCCATAACCGCCCAACCTCCGTCAGCAAGCTGCAAAGATAACAGTTCATCGATAAGTTTGTTCTCAGAATAAGTATCACTTATACAATCATTGTTGAGCAAATGCAAACCGAAAACAAGACTCATTATTCCTTGTTCACCGATTGAATCGCCGAGAACTTTATCAATATACGGGTTTGTTTTATCACCGATTGTGATATATGTGAGTGCAAACTTAAGACGGGAAGATGCGGAGCCCACTTCATTTTCCGAAAGATAATTATTTAAAGCGATGTTATAATCCGAAAAGTCATATTTCCCGTAATTACTCAAAGCAAGAATATACCACTCAGAGCCTGCTCCGGCATCACGGGTCAATTCTCCGTCAATCCATTCCTGAACAGAATCTGCAGATGACTTTTGCAGATTATATTCAATTATTTCTTCTTTATATCGTTTTGCCTCGTTGCCGTATGCGACAGCAGGAACAAATCCTGCCGCCGCAATAATCAAAGCAACAATAAAAACTTTCAGCTGGTAAAACAATTTCATAAATTAAGCAAAAATTGAAAGGATGAAGCTGATGATTGCAGAGAAAAACGAGGTTATCGCTGAAAGAACTGATGATATTATTCCGCCGTTAATCTGTGCTGTGCACACGGGAGGAACAAGAGTTTCAGATGCAGAAACCGCACTTATAATATGCTCACCTGCACCACTGATCTGTATTGTTGCTTTGCCGTTTACATCGGTCTTTACACCTGTTGTTTTGCCGTCAACTGTTATTTCTGCATTGGCAACGGGAATTGTTACAGGATTCCAGCTTGCATCATAACCCGCACTGCTGAGAGTCAGTTCAATGTCTGAATTTGCATCTGTCGTAACTGTAAAATTGTTGAAGAAACAATATTTATCCGAATAATTTTTACTGTCGGAATAAACAAAAGCATTAAGATAATCACCATTCTTAACCGGGTCTGCAAGGCTCCAACATGAAGAATTGTTGATATAGTAGCCAAAGTTTCCGCTTGTATCTCCCCAAAGTTTGCCGATTGAAAGACCGTAATCTTTGTGTGTGTAATAGCTGTAACCTTCTTTTGCTCCGCCTGAGTATACAGTCTCATGCACCGCATAGAGAGCATCATTAACAGTAAGAGCGTTGTCGCCGTCGATATCGCTAACGGTAACTTTTTCTTGTGCAGCAACAAGCTGACCTTTGTTTGAAATAGAAACATAAACTGTTGCGGAAACGTCATCCGCAAAAGATGTTATGCTCGTGCATCCCATAATCATAAGAAATGCAAGCATAACCGAGAATAATTTTTTCATACCGAAAACTCCTTTGAATAAAATTTATCAAAACAGTGGCCACTGATTCTGAACATAAAAAATACCCTTTTAACCCAAAAGTTAAAAGAGTACAACAGACAAACAACTCAACAAAGGCAATAAAAAAGCACACCCGATACACTGTTAAGCAGTTAATCGGTTGCACTCTTCTCACCAAAGTTGTGTTTAACCAGAATTGATACGGCAGGTGTTCTGACTTATACAATAAGATTTGTAATTTACAGTAATGGCGGTTGTTCAGGATTTTAACCTGATTTCCCTTTTGATTTACTCCGCAATGCGTTTCAAACCGTATCCAGTTAATATCGTATTTAATTATTATATATTATAATCGATTTTCTCATTGCTGTCAAGAATTAAAACACTTGAAATAAAAGCAAAATTCAAAGTACGAAGAATTGCTACCGACGATGACGGATATTCTTGACGACCATAGAAATATTTATGCTCGGTGTGTCGTCGTCTTTTCGTCGTCGAAAGTAGCTTTTGGGGATAGTTTACTGTAGCTGAAAGCATAAGAAAAACCCCACAGAAGTTATTACTTCTATGGGGTTCTGGCGGAGAGCAAGGGATTCGATTCGCGCGACTGCGGTCGCTTGGTCGCTCGCGGTCACAACAGTCCACCGGACTGTTGCTCTGTACCGCTCGTCCTTCGAATCCCATCTTAACCTCTGCAAACAAAAAGGAACAGACACCACAAGGGTATCTGTTCTTTTTTCATGGCGGAGAGCAAGGGATTCGAACCCTCGAACAGGTTATAGCCCGTTACACGATTTCCAATAGCTCTTTAAAGCGATAAAGTTTGTTGATTTGCATAGGGTTTTAGCCTCTCATATTTTCGTTGCGACGGCAGAAAATGATATTTTAATCATACTTGTTTCGGACATTTATGTCACCGCTACCGTCGTCTTTCCGTCGTCAGAAGTCGTCTGGTTTTCTAAAAATATCTACCCTATGAAACATTCAATACACATAGAATGAAATGTATTCAAACAAACTATCCAAGGCGGGATGTAGGCGGGAAAAAGGCGGGAGAAAATCCCCGGTTTTGATACAAGTCAACAGTTCAGGCGGGAAGGCGGGAGATTTTCAATTTGTCGTGAGTTTTTGAGTAGATGAAAAATCAGCACGAACTCAAAAATACCCGCCTGTGCCGCCCTTCCGCCTACAAAAACAGCTCGTTTTTTGAATTGCCATGACCATCAAGCAAATAGTTCAATTTGGATAGATAGGAAGAACAAAGCGGCAACAGATGCGAAATCTGTCACCGCTATTTTTTTAGCCCTCTGCGACCTTAGCAAAGAGATTGTTTTCAAATGTACTGACGGAATCCTTCTGCATATCAACCGACACGTGGGAGTAGATGTTCATTGTTGTTTGGATTGTCGAGTGTCCAAGTCTTTCAGATGCGATTTTTGCCGGAACACCGTATTGAAGCATCAGGGTTGCGTTAATATGTCTGAGGTCGTGAAAGCGGATAAGTTTCAATCCCTTTCTTTCAAGGAACTCAGAAAACATCCTTGAATACGCTCCTGTGTGCTTTGGAGTGCCGTTAGAACTGCAACAAACTAAATCATTGTCAAAGTATTCACCATCGAATTTCAAGCGTTCTGTTGCCTGTTTCACTTTGTGTTTTTTAAGCAAGTCAACTATAGCTTGCGGCATCAGAAGGTCTCTTGTACTTGTTTCTGTCTTTGTTTTACCGATTTCTTTCTTGCCGGTAGTACAAACAAGGTTGTGGCGGATGTGAACCGTATTGCTTTGAAAATCAATATCCTTCCATTGTAATCCGAACACCTCACCTCGGCGGAGTCCTAAACCCATAGCAAGATTAATCGGAACTTCATGGTCAGTACCCTTACAGGCATTCAAAAGTAATATTGCTTCTTCTTCCGAATAGATGACCGGTTGATACTTTTCTACCTTCGGCGGATTCACAAACTCAGATACGTTCTTCGATACAATCTGTAGCCTGTAAGCATAGTCCAAGGCTTCGTGAAGGGTTGTATGCACATATCTCACAGAACGAGCAGAAAGACCCTTTTCTTTGAGTTTTTGATACATATTATTAATCTGCACAGGGGTCAACTTCTGCACCTTTATCGAACCGATGTAAGGGTAAACGTGCTTTTCCAAATTATTGCGGTATCCGTTTTGCGTATTAACAGCAAGCTCAGTTGCAACATGAACCGCAAACCAATCTTCGCAAAGTTCCTGAACAGTTACCTTGCTTGGCTCGATATACGAACCCGAATTGAACTCGTGAATCTTCTGTGCCATAGTGTTTTTCGCTTCTTCATAGGTGTTGCAAGTGACGTATTCTCGGCTTCTCTTGCCTGTTCCATCAATGCCTTTTTCAAGTACGACCTGATACTTTACTCCGCCCTTAACCTTGCGTTTTCTTATGTGACCTGTCATTTATATCACCTCAAAATTATGATATATATTTGAAAATATTTCTGTTACATTTATTACGACGATATCGACGGTTTCGACGATGAAAAATTGAAAATAGAAAAATATAAAAAATAGTTTTTAACCAAAAACACAGAATATCGACACAAAAATGATTTTCATTAGTCCTCCCCTTGCGAAAAGATACGACGATATATTTCAAATCGACGATACATAATGAAAATACAACCATACATCAGGCGTGATACAGGCAGGAAAAAGGCGGGTGAAATTTGCCGGTTTCCTTATACATCAACAGTTCAGGCGGGAAGGCGGGAAAAATTCAATTTCTCGTGAGATTTTCAACAATCTGAATATCAGCACGAATTCAAAAGTTCCCGCCCTGCCACCTATTCCGCCTTTGAAATCAAAAAAAAACACAGACAACACAAATATCCCATCCCACACCCTATGGCGTGAGATGGGATTGCTTTTTTAATACTCCTCTGCGAGCAAGAATGTGTGATGCGTTTCGTCATCTATAACGAAAACCTTTTCTGTGACTATTTCATCGGTCAACAAGATATACTCTTTCTCATACGGCGGCTGCTCCTGAGTATGCACTATCTTCTGAGCCCGTCTACCCTCATGGTCGGTCGGCATCAGTTTAAACACCTGCAGATAGTCACACTCCGGAAAGAGCCTTGCATTGTTTATGCCATCAAGTATCATTAGCTTTTGTGCCGCCGGTATTCTTTCGCTGAATCCGTTTGTCATGTATGCTGTGTTTTGAAATCTCATTTCTTACCTCCAACTAAATTAGCAGTCCATTCATAAAAAGCCTTCTCATCCATCAGGTACATTGGACAATACACATCGAATGAGTAGTCATTTGACAAACAAAAACAGCCATGAAACACATCTATAGTGCCACCATGACCGTTATCAAGTGTGTGTATTTCTGCGAACTCTACGGGCGTATCTTTCAAGGGTTCAACAAGTCCGATCTCTGTTGACACATCCCAATCACTCTCGAACTGTATTACATATATACTGCCGTAAGGTTCAAGGTTATCTGTTTCAAGAGTTGCAAGCATCTGTTTAACCTTATCTTTCAAATGCTCTGTCAAAATGATGCACCCAAGAAACACCGGTACATCTTCAACTTTGTTTATTGTTATCATTATTTCCTCCTGTTCTTCGGGAGCTTTGTTCCGGTGTAAAGTGATATAGCAGCAGAACATCCAGCTACCCATAATTCAATACTTGTTATTGTTGCGGCTGAAAGTGCTGTGAAGGCTGATATTATCATCAGGTATCGCTCCTTTCCATACACTTATTAATAGCTATCAGGCTTGCGAATGTGCTGACAAAACCAAATATGAACCACTTCATTCCTTAACACCTTCCTCTGATGCAAATTCAAAAGGTACAATATCAAATGACTTTCTTACTGACGGTGACAAGGGATGACAATTAGTAGCTATGCCATTTGAAACGGTGTAGATGTTCTTCTTTTTGACATTTGCAAGGATATTTACAACCTTGATTGCCTGTTCCTGAATGCTTTCTTTACTTGCACTCAGACACCCCCAACAGATGATTATATCCGGATAGTCCTTTGAATTGGCAAGTTCCTTGATTGTCTGCATATTGTCTTTGTCGGAATCCTTATCATTGATTGATGAAAAGAGATTACAAAGACAGAAACCGCCGTAGCCGAGCTTATACAAGTTATTGGTTATGATTGTTTGTGTCAAAGTTTCAAACACACCGTCATCACTACCGGCTGATTTCGAGATTATTAATGCCATAGGTCTGCTACTGTTCCATACTTTTTTGAGGGCATATCTGTGTCTGTTGTCATCGCTGAAAGTTGCTTCGCTAGTTATGGTTGTTGTTACTGATTTCATTGAAAATACCTCTGTTTTAAAATATTGTTGATTGCTATGCAAAGAGTTCAATTTACATAGATAGGAAGAACCAAAGCTTGTGGTCGAGTTTGAATTTGCGGGTCAAAAGGTGCGAAAAAACGAGCAATTTAAAAACCTCCTTGATTGCCATATAAATGGGTCAGATTTGGATGATATGGGAAAGAACTTCGGTGCGGAACTCAGGAACTCACAAACTCGGCAGACTTGAAAGTTACATCGGCAAAGTTATCTCCGGTCAAAATGTAGACAGAATTATGCCAACGTTCCTCTGCTTCCTGAATTGCATCATTCAGGTTGTCGGCTTCGATACTCATCTCACTTTCGAGAGTTTCAATGATTTTTACTTTAAATATTGACATAGTGACCTCCTTGTTTTGGACATAAAAAATACCCTTAACGACTGCTTTATCGCTAAGGGTTGTTGGCTATTTAAGTGTGCTTTTTTAAATAATCCATACCTCTTTCACATCTCTCGCCGTCAAATCGGCGACAAAACACCGCTTTCAAGATAAATATGAAAGTATCAGAAGATATCAAAAAGCCCTTGAAAACTGTTGTATATCAAGGGCTTTGAAAGTTGTATTGAGTTTTCAGTTTTACATACCGTTACACGATATAGTATAGCTCTACGGAGTTTTGGGTTGTTTCGATAATTATTACTATCCAATTCTCAAAAAACCACCATCAGTATTTAGTAATACCAATGGTGGTTATGCATTAATTAAACAAATCTTGGAAAATAAATTTCAGAAACGGATTGCCTGAAAAAATCTGCTTGAACATATAAACAATCAAAGACCAGAATGTTACTTCAGATGTTAAACCTTCACAATCAGAAATACGAACACCTTTTTCGTTTGTAATAACATTTCCGTTTGCATCAACAACATATGCGGTAATAACAACATTTCCGTTTGACTTTGATGTTACAGTACAAGTTTTACCGCCATTTGAGGTTTCGATATTTACGCAATTATTATCTGCACTCCACTTGATTCTTGCGCCTTCAGGAAGATGGGTCACATTTGCATATAGAGTAATTGATTCTCTGTATGCAATCGTTCTTGTTTCAGGAGTAGCAATCGTAACCTTGATTTTACTTACATCATAATCAGCAAATTTTGCAGTAAATATCATGTCTTTTGCAGGCATATACAAAGGCACTGCAGGAGTCCATCCAGCAAAGAAATATCCATCTTTTTCAGGTCTGACAGGAATTGAAATTTCACTGCCGTATTCATACGTTTCAGTTGTTTCCTTACCTTCCACAAACCACTTAACTGTATAAGTGTTGACCTCAAAAACAGCCGTATATGTTACATCGTATTCAGGTACAGTTTCCAAAACAGCAGGAGTCCAACCAATAAATGTGTATCCTTCTTTTTCGGGATTTTCAGGTTTCACAAGTTCTGTTCCGGGCTTTGATTTAACTTTAGTTTCTTTGCCATCTATAACCCATGTAACAATTACTCCGAGCCATTTTCTGCAAATATCACAATTGCCGTCATCATTACTGTCAGGATGATTTCCTTGAATCATACATTGATAAACCGGTTCAAAAATGTAAGTACTGAAATGGTTGGTATCAAACTCAAGAACACCGTCTGCATATCTTGATTCGCAAAGTGTCTTTGTTCCGTCTTCATTCACTCTGTATACATTAAAGCTGTTCGCATCGCTGTATTCGTCAAGAGGAACGGTGATTGTGAGTTCATCATCAGGCTGACAAAGGTTTCCGTTTTCATCAACATAGTTGAATTCCTGTGTAATGGCTCCGTCAGCTTCAGCGACAAGCATATACTCAAGAGTTTTCTCATCAGAAACACCGCAGACTTCACATTTAAACGATTCTGTTGCGTGACCGTATTTATCAGCAGGACCGGTAATGGCTTTCCAATTATGTTCGCCTGCACATTCTACTGTTTCAATATATGACTTATCACAGACTGAACAAGTATACTTGATTTGACCATCTTCAACACATGACAGAACTTTAACTATTTCCATCAGATATTTATGTTCATGGTCACCGTATACTGCAGTAAATTCAATACTCTCAGCAGGCATTGTTACAGGAACTTCGCCATTCCATCTTCTGAATGCATCTCCCAATCTGTCAGGCGTAACATCAGGAATATCAATAACGTCACCGGGAGCGTATGTTACTGTTTCTGTTCCACTATCTGTATTCCATATAACAACACAATCCTGATTAACAAGCGTTGAATCAAATTCCATAACAGGCTGATTTGCGACTGTTCCTTCAGGAATATTCCAGCCTGTAAACTTATAGTCACCTATGAAATCCGTCTCGGGAGCAGTTATTCTTCCGTCAGGAGCAACTGTTCTGATTGCATAAACTTCACCGTTGACTTTGAAAACAACGGTATTTCTGTCAGACGGTATATTTACAGTCGGAACATTAAATATGCATTCGTAATTTTCCGAATCTCCAACAATAATACCTGCATCCTCTGTATTAGTGGCGTAGTTTCCGGCAGTTGAGGCATTTTCATTAGCTGAAACCTTAAAACCAAGTTCAGCAACAAACTTATTACCTTTTTCAACAGGATTAACCGATTTGATTATTATTGTTGTTGTACCATCAGCATTTCTTGTGATAGTAATATCCGAATTTTTAATGCCAAACTTTTCTATTGCAGAAATACGAAGCGCTTTTTCCTGCTGTGTTGTGAGTGTAAAATATTTGGATACTGTATCAATAAGTGTTAAATTATCAAAATCTGTTGTTGTAGTAACATTTTCAACAATGATTTCTGTAAACACATTTGAAAGAGCATCCGCATCATCAACCATCACAAAGAAATCTTCAGAATCAATATCAAAATTGCCGGAAGCACTCTTTGCGTCATCGCAATTAGATGAAACATAGTTCATGAATTTAGTAAGTTTATCACTTGAACTATTGAAAATACCAACAGAATAAACCGTTGCACCATAAGTATTCTTAAGTTGATAAGCCTGCTGAACAGCAGCATTTGCAACATTATTTGCAAAACCACTTGAATAAGTAGGTTCACCGTCTGTCATAAAGATAACAATTCTCTGTCTGCCTTCTGTATCGGAGTTGTTCGCAAAAACATTATTTGCCATTGACAAACCATAGTCAGCCGCTGTTGCACCCTTGGCATCAATAGAATTTATTGCATTGACAATGTTTGCATTTATTGTTCCGTTATTATTGACAGACATAAGAGCAGACGCATAGTCTGATGATTTTGCATTTTTCATGCTTATGGGATTTCCGCCAGTGGTAAGAATTTCGGTGTTGAGATATGCGGGATATCCGTACCCGTTAGATTTGTTACCCATGCCGAAACCAACAACAGCAATTCTGTGGTCAACTCCATTTGCAGAAGCATCAGCATAAACAGAATTTACAAATTCAGTTGCAGACTCAATAAGTGCATCTTGTTTCGAAACGTTTCCACTGAACTTTTCTGCCATACTTCCTGATTGATCAACAACCAAAACAATATCAAGAGGTATTCGCTTGCTTGAAGTTGAAATAATTGTTTCAGCATCAGATGAAGCATAAAGACTGATTGTTGCCTCACCGGTTGTTGAATTATATGATGCGTTCTTTCTAAAATCAATACCTGAAAGAGTATCAAGGTCAACAAGTGTATACTCAGCATTGATAGTTATATCGGAATTTGTAAGAGTATACTTCTCCCATTCACCGATATATCTGTGTTTTTGAGGAACTTCAGGTTCTATGATTTCTGTTGTGTCTTTAAGAAATTCAACATATGAAACAACATTTCCATCTGCAACAAATGTTGCTGTATATGTTGTTCGCTGAAGCATAGGAAGAATCTTTTCTTCGGTGTAACGACATCTCTTACAATTCCTTGTTTCAAGACCTTCTGTATCTTCAGACGGTTCTGTAACAGTTATCCATTCTGCAAAAGTATGTCCATACGCTTCGGTTTCATTGGATTTATTAACTCTGCCGCAATTCAGACAAATATCAAGCGTACAACCTCTCTGAATACAAGTTGTTACAATTTCTAATGATTCAAACTCATGACCAAAAGCAGGCACATCATCAGATGTATAAACGTGGTCACCTCTTACACATGTATGCATTGTATAACCATCAACTTCACATGTTGCAGGTACGAGTTTTGATATGTACTCATGTCCGAGTGGTGAGATTTTATCTGTAATAGATGAGAAACCACATACGTCACAAGTGTTGAGGGTATAACCTTCGTTTGAACATGTTGGTACTGTAACTACAGAAATGAAATTATGACCCAACGCATCAATCATATTGTCAGTAAAAGTATTACTACAAACAGAACATGTGTGTTCAGTATAGCCTGACTCACTACAGTTAGCTTCGACAATCTTTGTAACAATATAATTATGCTCTCCTAAACCGATGGTATTGTCTATGAAATAATCGCCGCAATTCAGACAAGTATGTTCAGTATAACCCTCTGAAACGCATGTTGAATTAACAATCTTCTCCAAATAACTATGTCCTAATGCATCAATTAAATCTGATTTGTATGCATGTCCGCATACTGAACACATATTAATTGTGTATCCACCTGATGTACAAGTAGGTTTGATAGTTATTGAATCATATTTATGTCCATTTGCGGGAGTTTCATTGTCAGTATATGTATCACCACAAACTGAACATTCATACTTGGTGTATCCTATACCGGTACAAGATGATTCGACTTTTGTTTGAGAATATGAATGTCCTTTAGCTTCAATAACATTATCTGTGTATACGTCTCCACACGCAGTACAAGTATAGGTTGTAAAACCGTTTTGAGTGCAAGTTGCATTAGTTGTATTTGAATTGTATTTATGTGTGACATTCACTGTTACAAAAATAATTTTGCTGTCATATTCTGCTGTTATAACCGCAGAACCGCATGAAATAGCTGACACAAAACCATTTTCATCAACAACCGCAACAGACTTATTATTTGAAGACCAAATAATATCAAGTGATTCTTCAGTTTCCGGACTTATAACAATGTCTAGCTGTTTTGTTCCACACACTTGAATATCAATTGTTTCATACGGAAACTCAATGTTATAAATCCTTTGCCATACAGCTGTAAATGACAAATCATATTCAGGCATTATAGCGGGGACTTCAGGAGTCCAACCGATAAATTTATAACCATCTTTTTCAGGGCGTTCAGGAACAATGATTGGTTCACCACATATAGCATTATATGTGGTTGACTCGCCATCAACTATCCAAGTAACCTGTCTGATTTGATAATGAATGTTTGCGTTGTTCAAATATTCATTGCCTTCTGCAATAATAATATTGTCCCAATCATCACTTGATCCAACAAAATATACATCTGTCAGATTTTCACAATCGTTAAAAGCCCACTTTTCAATTTGAGTTATATTTTTTGAAAATCTGACTGAAGACAACGATGTACAACCACCAAATACCTCACGACAAAGCGTAGTTACTTTTGTTGGAATTTTCAAGTTTTTAATTGAGCTACAACCTAAAAATGCAGATATTCCAATATATTCAACACTATCAGGCATTACTACATTTGTTAATTGCTCACACAAGTAAAAACCATGACCTGCAATTGACAGAGTACCATCTTTAACAATGTATTCTCCTGCTAAATAATCTTTAGCAACTATAAGATGATTGCCAATATATAAAACGCCATTTTCCCAATTTGACTCATCATTATAGTAAGCTGTGTTGCCAAAAGCAACTCTATCGATTTTTAAAGCATGATTTGGTAGCGTTATTTCTGCAAGTGATGTACAACTATTAAATGCAGAATCTTCTATTGTTGTGACGCTATCAGGTATGTTAACTTCTTCAAGAGATTTGCAACCGCTAAACGCACAGTAACCAATATATGTTATACCGTTTGGGATTGTAATATTAGTTAAGTTAGAACAATTATAGAATGCATAATCACTTATACTTGTTATTTCATCATCTAAAACAACAGTTCTAATTAAATTTTTGAAACCACTCCAAGGCTTAGGCGTCGAAGCAGTCCAATCAGGCATTTTACCGTTACCAGTTAAAACAAGAGTTCCTGTTACATCATCAAATGTCCATGTAATATTTTCGCCACATGTACCATTTAAGTAAGATGAGTCAAAATGAAGTTTTGCATTGTGAAGAGAATCATTATACATGCCAATTGTTATTAAATTCCATTTTTCAGGCGAGCCTGTATAATAAACATCAGTGAGGCTTGTGCAACCATTGAATGCGTAAAAACCTATACTTGTTACACTGGCAGGAATTTTTATACTTGTGAGACTTCCGCAATTATAAAACGCCCAAATACCCACACTTGTAACACCATCTGGAATTGTTACATTAGTAAGAGCATCACAACTGGAAAAAGACCTATCTCCAACAATTGTTACACTATCAGGGATCGCATAACTTAAACTCGAGTTGCCCGCAGGATATTGAATTAATACGGTTTTATTCTTATCAAATAAAACTCCTTGTTCATCATTTGAATATGAGGAGTTATCCGAATTAACCGATATTCCTGTAAGACTGGTGCAATAATTAAATACGGATTCGCCTATGCTTGTTAAACTGTCAGGAATTTCTATACTTGTTAGGCTTCTGCAAGAAAAGAATGCATTGTCAGCAATTACTCTTGTTCCGTCTTTAATTGAATAGGCACCCGAAATAGATGTTTTTGATTGAATCAGACAATTATCTACATACAAAACGTCACTTTCCCAGTTGTTGCTGTCTTTGTAAAAAGCTGTGCCACCAAATGCAGATTCGCCTATACTTGTTACACTGTTGGGAATTGTTACACTTGCAAGGTTTGTACAATTAGAGAACGCATACTTACCTATCCTTGTTACGCTATTGCCGATTGTTACGTTAGTGAGGTTGTCGCAATAAGAGAACGCAACATCACCTATGCTTGTCACACCATTCCCAATTATTACACTTGAAAGCTTAACACAAGATGTGAACGAATAATCACCAATGCTTATTACGCTGTTGCCGATTGTTACGCTTGTAAGGCTTCTGCAAGAATAGAATGCATTATCAGCAATTACTCTTGTTCCGTCTTTAACTGAATAAGCCCCTGAAAGAGAGCTTTTCGCTTTAATCAAACAATCATCAATATATAAAACATTTTTTTCCCAGTTTGTGTTGTCATCATAAATAGGTGTATTATAAAAAGCATCCCTACCTATGTTTGTTACACTATCGGGGATTGTTATACTTGTGAGAGTGGCACAACCTTCGAACGCATAATCACTTATATTTGTCACACTGTCAGGAATTACATAGCTTGTCCTTGTATTACCAATAGGATATTGAATTAATTCTGTTTTATCCTTATTAAATAAAACTCCATGTTCATCGCTTGAATATGAGGGATTACTCGTATCTACTGATATACTCGAAAGACTATTGCAACCATAGAAAGCCCTTTCGCCTATACTTGTTACGCTGTCGGGAATTGATATGCTTTCAAGACTTGAGCATCCAAAAAACACCCAACGACCTATGCTTGTTACACTGTCAGGAATTATTACATTTGTCAGACTGTAACATTCGTAGAATGCACCATCTTCAATTCTTGTTACACTGGCACCGATTGTAACGGTTGTGAGATTATTACAACCGAAAAATGCATCGGAATGTATGTTTATTACACTGTCAGAAATTATATAGCTTGTTGTTATACTGCCAATAGGATATTGAATTAATTCTGTTTTATCTTTATTGAATAAAACTCCATGTTCATCGCTTGAATATGAGGGATTATCTACACCTACTGTTATACTTGAGATGTTTGCGCACTCATAAAAAGCATAATCACCTATACTTGTTACACTATCGGGAATTTCTATACTTGTGAGGCTTCCACAACCATAAAATGCATAAGAACCTATACTTGTTACACCGTCGGGAATTATTATATTTCTGAGATTGATACAATAATTGAACGCAGAATCACCTATTTTTGTTACACTATCGGGGATTGTTATACTTGTGAGATTTTCGCAACTATCAAACATATTATTTCCTATGCTTGTTATGCCATCTGGAATAGCAACACTTCTGAGGCTGGTACAATAATAGAACGCAGAATCGCCTATGCTTGTCACACTGTCACCGATTGTAACACTTGCAAGGTTTGTACAATCAGAGAAAGCATATTCACCTATACTCGTAACACCGTCGGAAACTATAACTTTTTTAATAGCTGAAGAATAATCGCTCCAAGGAACATCAGATGAAGACGACCAGTTTGTCATTTCACCTGTGCCACTGATGGTAAGAGTTTCTGTGTATTCATCAAAAGTCCAAGTTAAATTATTACCGCAAGTATTCGTTATCACTTCCCAAACAGCCTCAAATCTCAAGCTTTGATTTGGCATAATAGTTGGAACTGTAGGAGTCCAACCCAAAAAGACATATCCTTCTTTAACCGGATCTTTAGGTGTAATAATATTATCACCAGCACTAACAAAATCAACTGTTTCAATTTCATCAATAATCCATCTAATCATAGTTAAACCATAAAAATAATGAAATTTTGCATTTAATAACGATTCATTACGCGAGCTAATATTTATTGTGTCCCATTCTTCACTGCTTCCGGTAAAATATACGTCCGTAAGTGAACTACAATCATAAAATGCATAGGCATAAATATCAGTCAAACTATTGGGCAATACGATTTTTTCTAATAATTCACACTCCGAAAAAGTATAAATATCAATTTTTTTAATCCCGTTTGGAATTATTAAAGTTTTTATGATTTTATTATTTTCAAATGCGCAACTGACAATCTTAGTTACACTATCTGGAATTTGATAATGTGTACATGTATTCTTAATATTAAATTGATGTAATGTAGTTTTGTCTTTATCATAAAGAACACCAAACTCATCACTACAATATTTTGAGTTATCTTTATCGACAATTATAGCTTTTAATTTGTAGCATTCCCTAAATGCATAAAGACCAATATTAGTAACATTTTTGCTAATTTCTACACTTTCAATTCCAGTACCTCTAAAAGCACCATCACCAATATTAGTTACATTGTTTGGGATATTAATATTCGTAACTTTAGAAAAACCACAAAACGAATAATTTCCAATACTGGTAACTCGTTCATCTATAATAATTTTATTAACATTATACATAATATCATCCCAAGGAGGAGGTGATAAATAAGACCAATTATCCATATCTCCCGTACCGCTGATGGTAAGAGTACCTGTCAATTCATCAAAATCCCAGGTCAAGTTTTCGCCACATGTACCGCTTGTTGCAGCTTTTGCCTTAAAACTAAACAACTCACCAAGCGATGGCAACTCAAGTCCTACTAACCCTGCAAGAGGAGCAGAACCAAAAATCATTACAACAACAAGTAATATTGATATAGATTTTTTAAAAACATTCTTCATAGCAAAGCCTCCAAATGTTATAATATTCCAATTTCTAATATATCACTATTACATTAAAATTTCAATATATAAAATTATGTTTCTCTAAATGTGTTACTATGACCATTGTATACTTCCGTCATTATTTTAGCACCGAGTTTGAAGCCGGATATGAAATACTCTCGTTCTGTTTCGGACAGTATTCGGGTGTAGGCTGATTCAAGTTCATTCATCTTATTTATGTATTCTTCAGGCAACTGACTACATACTGTCTTTGACAGTTCTATTACTTTATCAAAGCATTTACCATATTCAGAACCCCTCACAAAACTTATTTCATTAGGGTTTATGTTGCCATAGTATAAATCTTCAAGTGTTGTTTGTTTCATTCTAATTCTCCTTTACAAATAGAAAAAGTGCAACAGGATTTTATATCCCATTGCACTTAAATGTTTTATTATTTAGTCCGACAAATTGGAATTTGTCAAACTAATTCTTTTCTAATGCTTTTTTATACAATTTATCAATACAAACAGCACCAAAGGGTGCAGTAATGAGAATTGACAAAACAGCAATTGTTAAAACAAGATTACCGCAACTCATTCCTATATTCAAAGGTATAGCACCGATTGCCGCCTGTACTGTTGCTTTTGGTGTGTATGCCACCATACAGAACACTTTTTCTTTTCCTGTCAGCTTTGTTTTCAGCAACGACAATGCGACACCTGCCATTCTGAATGCCAATGCACCAATTACAAACAATATTGCCATTATACCTGCGGATTTGACATATCTTAAATCAATTGCCGCACCAACTAAAACAAAAAGGAATATCTCTGCACTTATCCATAATTTATTGTATTTTGCAGACAATGAAGCTACCGACAGACTGTGCTTTTTCTTTATCACAACTCCCATACTCATTATACCGAGAAGTCCCGATATCGAAATAACATCTGCCAATCTGTTCTGAAACTCAAGCATAAGGAAAGACACGCAAAGCATTATAATAATTTTTACGATATAATCAAACTTGAATTTATTAAAAAAGAAAGCAAGAGCAAAACCAACACATATACCCAAGAGTATACCTGAAATAATCGATACGGGAATCTGAACAAAGCTGATTGCGGATATATTTCCTGTTGAAGCCAATGATGTTAACGCAGTGAAAATGACTATAACAAAAACATCATCAACCGCCGTACCTGCTAAAATCATCTGCGGTATGCTTTTTTCTTTCCCATAGCCTTCGTCAATCAATTTTATCATTCTCGGTACAACTACTGCCGGAGATACAGCAGCAATAACGCTGCCTGTAATAGCGGCATCCAACACCGATATATCAAATAAAATCGGTGCTAAAATAACCGTTCCGATAATCTCAACACAAGCAGGCACAAAGCATAAGAGAACAGCAGGTCTGCCCATCTTTTTTAAATCAGAAATATCAAGTGAAAGCCCTGCCCGTGTAAGGATGATTACCAGTGCGATTTGTCTTATATCTCCTGAAATATTAAGCATTGATTCATCAATCAGATTCAAGGCATACGGACTTATAATGATACCGGCAATAATCATACCAAGCAAACTCGGAAGTTTAATCTTTTTAAATATCCATCCGCCGAAAAGACCTGAAAGTAAAACAGTTGCAATGCTTGTTAACAAAATTATTCCTCCTGAATCGCAGAAATAAAAAATGCCGACAATTTCTGCGTAAGATTCGCAGAAGTCATCAGCATTAAAATGCGGTTTAGGGATTTATACCCATGGGAGAACCTCATTCCCAATAAACGGATTATACCATATTGCGAAATAAATTACAACAACAAAATGAAATTTATTTGTCTCTCTCAACCAGTTTTTTGATACTTTCAGTGTTATCTATGTAGGTTTCGGTATACCCGCACTGAGGACATACTGCACATTTGATTTTTCCTAAAGAAGTTTTGAACATTCCTTTTTCTCTAACATCTACACAATAACCGCCATTAGTGACCATAACAGCTAAATCTTCGACCATTGCAGTTTCGCATCTTAAACATTTTTTCATACAGATAACCTTCTTGCTAAATTCTTATTTGTCGAACTGAATTATACCATACCCACATCAAAAAATCTACTATGAAAACATCATTTTGACGACGGTGACAGATATTCTTGGCGACCTTAGGGATATTTATGCTCGATGTATCGTCGTCTTTTCGTCGTCGGGAGTGGGTTTTGGGGATAGTTTACTGTAGCTGAAAGCATAAGAAAAACCCCACAGAAGTTATTACTTCTATGGGGTTCTGGCGGAGAGCAAGGGATTCGAACCCTCGAACAGGTTATAGCCCGTTACACGATTTCCAATCGTGCTCCTTCGACCAGCTCGGACAACTCTCCGTATCTGCAAATCAAATGCTTGTATATTATATATGACCGATTTAAAAAAATCAAGTGTTTTTTTTAATATTTTTTAAATATAAATGTTGTATTTCACCGCTGAATATGTTATATTTTAATGGTAAATGTTTTATAAAATGTGAAAGGGTTGTTTTTATGGAAAATAAAGATTTATTCAATAAGGTTCAGGAAGGCTACAGCTGTGATGAAGTTGAGCAATACATAAATGTTCTTAAAGCTGAATACAAAAAAGTTTTTGAATATGCAAAAGCAACAGAAGCAAACAATGAAAAACTCAAGAAAATCTGCCGTGCACTTTCAGACGAGAACAAGGCATTCAAAGCAAACGGTGCAGTTGCTCCCGAAGCACCCTCCGCAGATGCTTCCATTCTTGAAAGCGTTGAAAAAATTGCAAAGCTCAGCGAAGAGCTTGCAAAAGAAAATGCAGCTTTACGCAGTAAGATTGTAAAATAATTTTTTGAAAGGCAGATATATTGATGGAACAGTTTAAGCTCAAAAGCATTGAAGAATTTGACAATGAGTTTGTTGCTAAAATAAGAGCAGAAAAAGCTGCGGAAAAGAACAGCGTTATTCCTGAAATAAGCAAGGAAGAACCCGCTGTTGTTTTTGCTGAAACTCAGCCCGAAAAATACTTTAACAAAGCAGAAACAAACGCTGCTTTCGAACCCAAGCCAGTAGAAACAGAAGTTAAGCCCCGCCCTCTCACTCCTATCGGGCAGAATCCGATTTCTTATGCACCTGTTGCACCCGAAGCTAAAGAAGAAAGTGAAGAAAATGCAGGCGAAAGCCTTGATTTTTCAGACGGTAACTACGGCGAAGTTTATGTTGAACCCGATGACACCCAAAAGGCTTCAAAAGGAAACCTTGCCGTTAAGATAATTTCTATTGTTCTTCTCTGTGCAACGGTTTTAACATTTGTTTTCGGCTGCTTTATTTCTGTTTTCCTTGATAATAACGGAACATCTCTCGGAAACACTTGCTTCAACACAATGAGTCAGGATATAGAAAATCTTGGAGTTTCAAAAGGCGACCTTATTATCTCAACAAAGCCCGATTCACCTTTTGATTATCAGGCAGGCGACCTCATCGCCGTTCCCGCAACCGATTCAACAGGCTGTGATATCAATTCTGTTGATAGCGTTTCACAACTTACCCTTGAAACAGCAAACATTAATGCAACCGCAATTTCAAACGGATACGGTTATCAGAACACAGTAACAAGCGACAGTTGCTACGGTATTGTAAGCTTCTATATTCCCGTTCTTGGCGGTCTTCTTAATTTTGCAATGGAAAATGTTGTTCTTGTTTGTGTTCTTTTTGTTCTTCTTTCTGCACTCTGGTGCCTTATTCTTGTTATGGCAGAAAGAAAACCTAAAAAGAATTGAATGTAAATAACAAAAGGCTTTCCTTAAACAGGAAAGCCTTTATTTTTATATATCAATTGACAGAATATTTTCGTTCTGCTCTGCAATAAGCATTATTTCATCCATAGATGTTGTTCTTGATTTTTTGATAGTTACATCAAGAGATATTGTTGAATCACCGTTTCTTGTCATTTTACAGGTATCAAGCCTGATATTCATATTATTAAGCATTTCTCTGAACTCACGAACAGCTTCAGGCGAATCTTTAACCACAACGGTAAATTCATTTGAAGTGTTCTCAAGCTTTGTAAGATATTTATGAAGAATAAGCTGGAAGATAATCATTATCACTGTTGCAAAAATACCAACAGTATACATTCCTGCGCCGATTGCAAGACCAACACTGGCTGTAGTCCATATACCTGCCGCAGTTGTCAAGCCTTTTATGGATACATCTCTTACAAATATAACGCCCGCACCGAGGAAACCGACACCGGTTATTACGTTAGAAGCGATTCTTGATGCATCGGCCCTTAAGCCTTCATACTGAATCAAGTCAAAAAATCCGTACTTTGAAACAAGCATCGCAAGCGTTGCACCCAAGGCAACAAGCATATGCGTTCTGATACCGGCATCTTTCTGTCTTTTGCTTCTTTCAAAGCCGATAACCATACCGCAAAAACAAGAAAGAAGCATTCTTATGATCATATAATCATTATCCAAAATATCAACTATAACTTCGTTATAAAACGTTTCAAGAAAACCGCTCATTTAATCTATCCCCCTATTTTTATTTTGTTAGTTTAACATTTTAAATATTTTTTGTCAATAAAATAATATCAACATTATTAATCTTAATTTAACAAAAAAATAAATATTGCACATTATGCTTTTGAGAGCTTGTTTGCTCTTATTCCTGCATAGGGGGCATAAAAATGCAAACCTTTTTTAATCAGGCAACATTGACCTATAACAATATTGTAACAACTTCCAATATAGTTCAGGGCGAACTTGTTGAAGTTCTCTCTGCCGCAAAAACTTCAGTTACAGAATCATACAGACAAGGCGACACCGTAACTTATGTTGTCAGCATTGTCAATACCGGAACAACACCTTATACCGGTCTGACACTTACGGATAACCTTGGAGCATATGAATTTAACGGTAACGTTTTAACTCCTTTGACTTATGTTGACGAATCCGTAAAATATTATGTTAACGGCACTTTGCAAGCTGCACCTGCAGTTACAGCCGGACCTCCGCTTACAATCAGCGGCATAAATGTTCCGGCGGGCGGAAACGCTGTTATCGTTTATTCTGCATCAGTTAATCAGTTTGCTCCGACAGGTACAGGATCTCTCGTAACTAATGAAGCAATAATAAGCGGTAGCGGACTTTCAACACCCATTACCGTTCAGGACACTATAACAACAATTGATGAGATTCTGCTTGCAATCACAAAGGGATTAAGCCCTGCAACAGTTGCAGAAAACGGTCAGTTAACCTATACTTTTGTTATCCAAAACTTCGGAAGCCAGCCTGCTGAAGCAGATGACAATGCAGTAATAACAGACACATTTAATCCCATTCTTAATCCCATAACCGTAACCTATAACGGAACAACATGGACCGAGGGAACAAACTACACTTATGATGAAACAACAGGTGAATTTGCTACTCTCCCCGGTCAGATAACCGTTCCCGCTGCAACTTTTGAACAGGATCCCGTAACCGGTGCCTGGGTAAGCACACCAGGTTCAGCTACCGTTACTGTAATCGGAACTGTATAAAACAAGGCACCTCTGTATTGCAGAGGTGCCGAATTTTTAATCTCTTTTTTATCCATTCAAGTGTATCAATTAAAGTTGCCTCAAAGGGTCTCGGAATATATCCGAGTTCATTCCGTGCTTTTTCATTTGAGAAATTACAGTTTTCGCAAATTTTTCTTAATGAGTATTCATTAAGAACAGGCGGGATATTTGCCATTTCAAAAATATTTTCAATACTCGGAAGTATTTTTTCAATATAGTCTTTTTTCACTGAAATTTTGGGCGGTTTCTTATTTCTGATTTTTGAGAGAACTGTCATAAAATCATTCATAGTAAGTCTGTGACCTGAAAGTATGTAGCATTCTCCGCTTCTGCCCTTTTCAGCAGCAACCATACCCTTTGCAACATCACGGATATCAACCAAATTGGTTGCACCGAAATCAAGAGTCACTGGGAACAAGCCCTTATTATAAAGTTTTATCATTGATAAAACAATTGAGGTTTCGTTAAAATCATCAGGACCTATGCAAGCGCTCGGATGAACAATGAAATCCTCCAGATTTTCGTCTGCAGAATCAAGAACATACTGGCTTGCCGCCGCTTTGGTTTTTCCGTAATCTCCGTCTATTAAATCAGGATTAAATTTGCTGATTTCAACAATCAGTTCATCCTCAGTTGTGACGGGTATTGCATAAACGGAAGATACATAAACAAGCTTTTTAACTCCGCATTTTTTACATGCATCAACAACGTTTTTTGTGCCTTCAAAATTAACTTTCCAAAGTTTATCTGTCTCTTTTGCCGCCGGTAACAGCGCTTAATTTTGCCATAAAAAATAACCTCTTTCCTTAATCTTTAAATTATAATAACTCTTTTCATATTTATAAGTCAAACATTTTTGACACAACGAGTGTTATTTATCTGATTTTACATCGACAGTTTATTTTAAATAAATATTCATTGACAATTTTATTCAATTGTTGTAAAATAAAGCGAATAATTAAAAGCGATGAAAAGAAACAGTAAACGGTTTTGTGTTTTTCAGAAAGAATGCGGTTGATGAAAGCATTTATTCGCATCCGTTGAACCCGTCTTTGAGCTTCAATGTGAAAATAAGCATTGACGGATTTCCCCGTTACAGGAAAATGAGAGCAGGTTTTTAACCTGAACTCGGGTGGTACCGCAGACTATTATGTTTGTCCCGAGCCTTATGGCTTCGGGACATTTTTATTTGGAGGTAAAAAAATGAAAATCGACAAACTTGCAGGCGAAAGATTTAAAGAAAAGCCCTCGGATTGCGTCATAGACAGCCACGCTTTAATGCTCAGAGGCGGCTATATGAAGGGCGTTGCAAACGGCATTTATTCTTCGTTTATGCCTTTGAGAAGAATTACAAGAAAAATCGAAAACATTATCCGAGAAGAAATGGATGCAATTGATGGTCAGGAAGTTCAGTTCCCCGTTGTTATGCCTGCATCTCTTTGGGCTGAATCAGGCAGATATGAAAGCATCGGCAGCGAACTTATGCGTTTTAAAGACAGAAACGATGCTCCTATGGTTCTTGGTATGACTCACGAAGAAGCAGCTGTTCAGCTGGTTCGTGAATATGCAAATACATACACAAGATACCCCTTTATGATTTATCAGGTTCAAACTAAATTCCGCGATGAAGCCCGTCCCCGCGGCGGTCTTATCCGTGTTCGCGAATTCACAATGAAGGATGCATACTCATTCCATACTTCACAGGAAGATCTCGAAAGATATTATGATATCTGCTACAAGGCATATGAAAGAATTTTTGCAAGAGCAGGTATTCCTGAAGTAATTACAGTTGCATCAGACTCCGGTATGATGGGCGGAAGTGTTTCACACGAATATATGCTTCTCTCCCCCGTTGGCGAAGATTCAATTGCAGTTTGCTCCGAATGCGATTACAGAGCAAATATGGAAGCTGCTGAAAGCATTATCAAAAATGAAATAAACGGCGAAAACAATGAGCTTGAGCTTGTTTATACTCCTGACATTCATACCATTGAAGATATTTGCAACTTCCTCAAAACACCTCTTGAAGAATCCTGCAAAGCTGTTGTTTATCAGAAGAATATGACTGATGAATATGTTGTTATTTTCACAAGAGGCGACCTTGACATCAACGAAACAAAGCTCACAAATTATCTTGGTGAAGCAGTTCATCCCGCAGTAATAACAGATGATTGCGGTCTTTTTGCAGGCTTTATAGGACCTGTTGGTCTTGACACCGAAAAGTTTACAGTTCTCTTTGATAAATCACTCGAAAACACCCATAACCTCTCCTGCGGTGCAAACAAGCTTGACCATCATTATACCGGTCTCAAAATCAGCCGCGATGTTGGCGATGTTGAATATATTGACCTTTCAAAAATCAAGGAAGGCGGAATCTGCCCCAAATGCGGAAAACCTGCAATCACAATTTCAAGAGGCATTGAAGTTGGTAACATCTTCCAGCTTGGTACAAAATACACCAAATCAATGGGTATGCAGTATCTTGACAGTGAAGGCAATCTTCAGTATCCCATTATGGGCTGCTACGGCATCGGGGTCGGCAGACTTGCCGCATCGGTTTGTGAAGCACACCACGATGAATACGGCCCCATCTGGCCTATGTCAATCGCACCCTGGCACGTTCAGGTTTGCTGCCTGAGAGCAGACGACGAGGAATGCAAGGGCGTTTCAGACGGACTCTATCAGCAGATGCTTGATAAGAGAATGGAAGTTATTTATGATGACAGAAATATCCGTCCCGGTGCAATGTTCTCTGACGCTGACCTTCTCGGTGTGCCCGTAAGAGTTATCGTAAGCCCCAGAAACCTCAAAGAAGGCGTTTGCGAAATTGTTACCCGCGATAAAGAAATCAGCCTCAAGGTTGAACTTGATAAGGTTATTGAAACCGTTCAGGGTATCATCAACGACAGACTTGCAAAATAATAACAAAAGCCTCACCGAATTGGTGAGGCTTGATTTTTTAATTGCAGAGAATATCAGTTTCATAATATCTGACGCCCATTTCATAAAGCATCTTTGCATCCTTAATTGTGTTGACCGTCCAGAAAGAAACGCCGATTTTATTATCAACCGCAAGCTGAATTGATTGCTTATCGTTCTTGTCAAAGCAGGGTGAAAGCCATACATTATCGCCAATTGCCTTTGCTTCATCAATATGCTTCTGTTCAATTCTGTCAATAAGATACCAAAGTTCAATGTTGCTGTTAATTTCGTGAATTCTCTTAAGCTGTTCAAGATCAAAAGAAATAATAATTGCACTTCCTTCAAGACCCTTTGCAACAACGGCATCGATAACAGTATATAACAAATCGTATGTTTCTGCTTTGATTTCAATCTGCGGTCTTGTGTTGCTTCCTACAAAAACATCAAGGAACTCATCAAGAGTAGGAATTTTAACATCTCTCATCTTCCAGAAGTTTGAGCCGTTTTTATATGTAAATGAACGGATTTCATCAAAAGTGAACTCATTTACCTTGCCGTTTTCACAGAATCTTCTGTCAATTTCATCGTTGTGAACAAGCACCCATTTGTTGTCCTTTGTGAGTCTTATATCACACTCTGCAGAGTAATAGCCGAGTCTTACCGCCTCCTGATATGCAGGTATACTGTTTTCCGGAGCAACCGATGTTACACCTCGGTGTGCTGTAAGAAAAACCGGATCGTTTTCTGTTGCAACATTATTATCTTTTATTGAAATAACCTGCGAAGGTTTATTAAACAGCTTTGCAATATGAACAAAAGGAAGATACTTATTGAAGTAAGCGGGAACCAGAACCTTGGATATAATTTTATTGAAAGATTTTTTCATTTATACCACCTCTCATTGAAGTATATCATAGCTGAATTTCCTTGTCAACGATAATGTAATTTATATATATATCGCATTTTTTGTATGATTTTAGGCAATGCACCCTGTTTGTATAATGACAATTATTAAAAGATATGTTAATATTTTGTTAACAGTTCAACTGTAAAAACACAGGAGGATAAAAGATAATGGAATTCATTACAGCTATTCTTGATTTTGTTAAGAACCTTCTCGGTTTTCTTAACGAAGGCGAAGCAGCAGGCATTGTTGGCATCGTTAAAGAATTCATCGGCGGTCTTTCAGGTGAAGGGGTAACCGGAATTCTTGACGGCGTTAAGAACCTTCTCGGTTCTCTTGGTGAAGGCGAAGCTGCCGGCATTGTCAACATAGTTAAAGACTTTATTGCAACTCTTTAATCTGAAAAGATGCAGTTAAAAACTGCATCTTTTCTTTTTTTATTTTGGGTATTGATTTTTAAAATAAAGTATGCTAATATAATCGAGCAGATATTCGGAGTGTAGTTCATTTGTGAGCCACACGCCCTGCAAAAATTTAATAAAATAATTACTTGGTGTCCTCAACTATGGGGGTGTAGCTCACTTGGGAGAGCGCTTGAATGGCATTCAAGAGGTAAGGGGTTCGATCCCCCTCATCTCCACCAAAAGCAAAAAGAACGCCGTATGGCGGTCTTTTTGCTTTTTCATTAAGATAACATCTCTGTCCCCTTGGAGACAATAACGGCTTTGGCGTTCAGGGGAATTTCAAAAGCGCATAGAAAAGCTACTCTCCCTGATACCGGAACTGGCTGACACCCATACTCTCCACATCGACAACTGGCAGGCGAATATCGCGCCCGCGCTCGGCGTGTCGCGTTCGGATGAAGAGCAAGCTATTCGAGATATGATACTCTGGCTGCGGAAACGGGGCCTTGACGCAACCTCGGAGGGCAGCTTCCATGGGCGAAGTGAACCGATGACAGGTCTGCAGCCGATGTGTTGGTGGGATCCGCCGTATTCCCCTGACGTGATGCCGCCGTCGCTCTATTGGGGCGGAAGAGCCCAGCGCAGGGATTATGATCCTCGTCTGCCCGATGGTATCCATATCGAGGACCTTGTCATGGGGAACCTTGACCGCACGCCGCAGGATTTCGACGGCGAAACAGCTGTCTATTCAGGCGGCCTGACAGCAACCGTTCAGAACGGCGTGCAGTGAAAAATGTATTTTAAAAAACTCCGATAATTTATTTTCTCGGAGTTTTTGTAATTTTAATTCAAAATTATTCTGAAAGTACTTCCCAATCGGCAAGATTACCCTGAATATATTCGATGCTGAATTTACCGTCTGTAAAAGTAACTTTTGCAAGCACATCGGGTATAACAAGGGGGAAAGTAATATTTTTACAAATCGGATTAAAGCTCAGCTTTTTGTTTTCATAATCGATTTTTAGTCCTGCTGCAGCTAAAAGAGTGCTCCAGCTTGACATAGGTCTTGTATAATGGTGTCCGCATTCCCAATGATCCCAGAAATGTCCGAATCTTAACTGATTACTGTGAATTGAATCAACTACGGTATCCGATATTTCTGTTTTTCCGACAGCAAGTGCAAGCGCAGAGAATGCATAACCTATACCAGTCCACACGGCAATAGTCTGACAGTTGTTATAGGTATCTATGCTTGTCCATCTGTTTTCGGGTATGGTAGCGTTTACAAGCCCCTGCTCATTATCAAAATTATTCTTGAAAATAAACTCAATTACCGAACGAACTCTCTCATCAGGCAGATTACCGTCAAGACCGATCATACGCAGGAACCATTCGCCGTCAAGCTGGTCTGTCATAAGTGATTCATCGGTTACATCGTTATTTCTCCAGAGGTTATAATACTCGCCGTTCCATAACTTTTCTTCAAGTGATTTTTTACCCTTCTCAAGAATATCATTCCAATAGTCAGAACGGGATTTATCGCCAACTCTGTCAGCAATAACCGCAGCCGCCTTAAGTGCCGCCAACCAGAGAATATCAATATACACAGGTGTTCCCGAGAAATTCCAAGCATCATAGGTGTTGCGCTTGGTATCGTAATCGGGCAGACCGTCGTTATCAGTGTCAAGCGCTCCTGTGGAATCCATCGCTTTTTTAATGTTATCCCAAAGTGATAAAAGATAATCTCTATCACCTGTAAAAAGGAAGTCACGAAGCACCATCAGAACAAACTGCATATTTAAATCGACACGGGCAAAACCGTTATCAGAGCATTTCATATCGGGCTTGAAAGAGTGATGTACTCTGCCATCTTCCCGTTGATATTCAGCTCCCATTTTCATCTGTTTTTTCTGCAAATCAGGAAAAAGGGTTATAAGTGAAAATGATGCGTGATAAGTTATGTCGGTTGTATGAAGTCCACAGTAGCCAAGTCCCTCCCACAAGCCGAAATTTCCGTTTTTATGATAAACAGAACATTTTATCAGCTGCGAAAGATTTGATGACCACGCATCAGGATAAATTGAGGGTAAATCGGTTGCATAAAGAAGTTCAGCGAAACCTGTGGCAGATTTAAAAATACTGTTATAACCTTCTTCGAGAAAACTGTTTACATCCAGAGAATTTTTAAAAAGATTTTCATAATAATGGCCAAGCATTTCGCCATCCCTTGCGGTAAGGTTCGGGAAATACCAGCTGAGAATAAATCGGATGTTTTTCTTTTCACCGGGTTTAAGTTTTACCTCAGAGCAAAGAGCACATCCACCGAAATCTTCGCCCTTTCTTTCATTCTTATTATAGCAGCAGTCAAGGAACAAAATTTTATTTTCTCTTGAAGCAAGAAAATCGGGGTTGCAATATAATATTCGGCTAAGAATTGAAGCAACATAGGGATATTTCTTGAATTTCTCGCAAAGGGAATCAAGTTGAGAATCACTTAATAAAGTTAAGTCCTGCGGCAAGGGTTCGGGTTTTGTTCCGATATCGGTATTGGGAAGACTGCCATTTTCTCTGAACCCGAAAAGAACAGATTCCTGTGTTATGCCGAGTTTTGAATCAGCTATAAACTCCTTCATAAATCGATAGTAGTCAGCCGTAATATATGATTTATCACCGTCACCGCTTACAGAAAAGCATACATCACCGCAGCAAGGAGACTCCGATTTTCTCGCAGGCTCAATATGCACGGCAACTCTGTCATTCATAGTATAAAGAGAATTTATGTTCCCATCTTCTTTGTTTGCAAAATCGGGCACAAGAGTACCTAAAATACTGATATCAATATCGCTGTCTGTGGGGTTTTCTGCAGTAAAATCCATATAAAAGCCAGGAGCAGATGAAATATCAGAGTTAAACGGAACAAAGGGCGAAACCGCGCGAAGACTCAATTTACAGGAAAGAGCACTGTCTGTATAGTCAAGGTCACACATCGGGAATCTTCCGTCAAAATCAATTCTTTCTACAGGCTTATTCCAAGAAAACATTCTGTATGTAAAATCATCAGCATCGGTTTTCATTCCAAGCTTTCGCACAACAGGAGCCTTGTTGCTTTTCTTTTCACGCACATAAAAAGATAATGCACCTGTACTGCCCTCACCGTCGTCAACTTTATCTTCAAAACATACCCGTGTAAGTCTCGGCGGATTAGCTATCTGCCAAAAATGGAACTCACCGTCGGGCAAAAGTTCAACACTGCCGGCACCGATGCCACCCAAAGCAATGCCGCTTTCGTGTTTTTTTACGGTTGTAATCTTAGCCATAATATCAACTCCCAATTATGAATAATAATATTATACTGTCTGATGTCGAATAATTCAAGCAAAAATGCTGTAGTATACATATAACAGTTTCAGCTATGTTCGATAGAGCAAAGAATTCAGGATAGATGAATTATGAATTTATAATTTCATAAATGCAAAACCGCACAGACATAAAAGTCCGTGCGGTTTCTTATTGAAATGAACTATATTAATTAATTGAGATTTTTGTTTTTTCAAATATCTTAATTAACACAACGCCAAGAATAAGACCTGCTGCGCCCTGAACAGCATTTGCGGGTACATTGACAAGGGACTCTGCAAAGCCATACATAAAACCTTCAAAAACATAATAACCGAGAACCATTATTACTTCTGCAACAAATCCGCTTATAATGCACGAAACAGAGTTGTTAATTTTCTTGTTAAGTGCTTTATATATATAGTAAGCCGCCAAAGCCATAAGACCCTTGATCAAAAAAGTTGCAGGTGCATATATGGCATATCCCGAAAAAACATCAGCAAGAGCCGAGCCCAAACCTGCCGCAAGAAATCCGTATAAGGGAGAGAGTACCCAGCCTGCGGTAAGCACAACACAGTCACCTAAATTCAGATACCCTTTTAATGGTGACGGTATTTTTATAACCATTGTTGCAACACAGGTAAGTGCCGCAAGCAAAGCGGCAACAGCGAGTTTTTGCGTTGAGTTTTTAATTTTCATAATAAAACCCTCTTCATATCTTGAAATTATCGTGAGAACAGTATACAATAATTCTGATAATATAGTAATAATCAAAAAAGGAGTTTTTTATATAACCAGATGAAATATGTAATTGACGAAAAATCAACAGTACCGGCATACCTCCAACTATATAATCAAATCAGAAAAGATATAACCGATGGCGTTTATTCTTTCGGAAATAAGCTCCCATCAAAGCGTACCGTTGCAACCGAAACGGGGGTTAGTACCATCACGGTTGAACACGCATATGATTTACTGCGTGACGAGGGATATATTGAGCCTAAGGAAAGAAGCGGATATTTTGTTGTTTTCTGCTCTGATGACGGATTCGTTCCCGTTCCGCAAAATTCATTTGATATTTTTTCTTTACCTTCGCAAAATTCCGAAAACGATGATGAGTTTCCGTTTTCCGTTCTTGCAAAAACGATGAGAAAAGTTATCGGAATAATAGGTGAAGGCATTCTTGTTCGCTCGCCTAATTCGGGTTGTGCAGAATTAAGAAAAGCTATTCAGATATATCTTGCTCAAAGCAGAGGAATTGTTGCAGATATTGATCAGATTATTATCGGTTCCGGTTCGGAATATCTGTATAATCTTATTATCGATTTGCTTGGCAGAAATCTAATTTACGGCATTGAATCTCCTTCTTACAATAAAATTGAGCAAGTATATTCATTATCAAATGTTCGTATTCAAAAACTTCCGCTTTCAAAAAACGGAATTGAAAGTTCTGCACTCAAAAACTGTTCTGCTGATGTTTTGCACATATCCCCTTACAGAAGTTTTCCCAGCGGTGTAACTGCATCAGCATCCAAAAGGCACGAATACTTGAAATGGGCAGAAAAAAGAGAAAGATATATAATTGAAGATGATTTTGAATCGGAATTTTCTGTTTCAAGAAAGTCGGAAGAAACCTTATTCTGCCATTCGTCAATGGACAATGTTATTTATATGAATACATTTTCTAAAACCGTTTCTTCATCGCTGCGTGTGGGATATATGGTGTTACCGAAAAAACTTACAAAAAAATTTGAAGAGCGGCTCGGATTTTATTCCTGCACTGTTCCTACGTATATACAGATCGTTTTAGCAGAACTTATTGCTAACGGCGACTACGAAAGACATATCAACCGAGTGCGACGTAAAAAAAGAAAACAGTTAGCACAAAAATAAATTATTATATATTTCACAGAATGTTACAACTCAGTATTTTGTTTTAAATTTTTAAAAAAAGGTGCGGCAGGATATAAACCTGCAGCACCTTTTTCTTCAATTATTCCTGAAGCTTTTTACCCATGTCACCAAAGAGTCGTGATGAGTATTTTCCCTTACTGTTCCAAGCATATATTCAGTTACGGGACCGTTACATCTCATTTTTTCAAGAATCGCCTCCTGAAGTTCCTCAATGGTCATTTCTCCATAAGGTTTATCGGAAACGCAAACAGTGGGAACTGTTTTTGTTTCCTCGGGAGCTTTAAATTCCTCCGTTCTGACAATTTTCTCCTTAACTGACACAGGTTCAGAATTATTATTTATTTCCGGAATGTTAATCGGAATAATATTTTCCGACTGCAAACCATCTGAAAGCCAGATTTCGCCACTGTTTGCAGAAATCTTCACCTGAATTCTTCCGTTATTAACATATACTTTCTCTCCCGATAACGCACCGACATACATTTCGGAATCCAAGCAAGGAAGGTTAACATTGGCATCGTTATCAGAATTATTGACCGCAACAATCACACTCTTGCCGTTCAATATTCTTTCATAGGCAAAGCAGGTATTACTGAGAAATAATTCTTTATAATTTCCGTAGCAAAGAGCAGGTGTATTTCCTCGGATTTTTCCAAGCGAAGCAATAAGCTTTGTGTAACAATTAGTTTCAACCGCATCTTTGTAATCATCATAATTCAACACAGGTCTTAATGAATCATCGCTGTTACGCTCTTTTTTTCCCTCAATTCCGAATTCAGAACCATAATATATCGACGGAATTCCCGGTAAAGTATAAAGAATAATATGCACAGGCACAAAATGAGCCTTATTATTAAGCTTTGTAAAAATACGCTCAACATCATGATTATCAGCAAAAGTATAAAGTTTCAGGCGGTCTCCTGTCATATCGTTCACATATTTAATCGTATGAGCAACCTCAAAATAGTTATGGTCGTTATGTGCCGAAAAAAGAGCCTTATGAAGCATATAATTTGTTACACTGTGGAGCGTACCGTCATTAGCCCATCGCGAATAATTGCCGTGAATAACTTCACCCATAAGCCAGAAATCTTCCTTGACTTCGTTTGCAACATTCCGCAATGCTTTCATATAATCAAAATCCATAACATCAGCCGCATCAAGACGAATGCCGTCAACATCAAATTCTTTTACCCAGAATCTGATAACATCGCAAATATATTCCTTAACTGCGGGATTACGCTGATTCAACTTAACAAGAAGGTCATATCCGCCCCAATTATCGTAAGAAAAGCCATCATTATATGAATTGTTACCCCAAAAATTAACATTGCAATACCAATCCTTATATTGAGAATTTTCTCTGTTTTGCTGTAAATCTTTAAATGCAAAAAAATCTCTGCCCGTATGATTAAAGACACCGTCAAATATTACACGTATCCCCTGTTTATGACATTCGGAAACAAAATTTGCAAGGTCTTTATTTGTACCGAGTCTGCTATCCAATTTTTTATAGTCAGTTGTTTCGTAGCCGTGACCGACAGATTCAAAAAGCGGCCCTATATAAATTGCATTGCACCCGATTTCCCTGATATGTGAAATCCACGGTAAAAGTGAATTCAGTCTGCTTTCGGGTTCACCGTAACAATTCAATTTCGGCGCCCCCGTCATTCCTAAAGGATATATATGATAAAATATTGCTTCGTTATACCACGCCATAATTAATTCTCCGAATCTAATACCAAGTTATTTTCATTTATTAACTATTAATATACCACAAAAAACTCAATATTTCTATAAGCGTTCAGAAAATTTACTTATAGTAATATAATATTTTATAATAATTTTTAATTTTTATATAGATTTATCTGTAATCTTTTGATATAATAATTAAATTAAAGTAAACTACCCTGGAGAGATATAATATGAATCCCCCACAAAAAAGTTTCAACTCACTTACTGTTTTTATTTTGGCTACTAACGAAACCGAATCTTTAAATAACACAATATCTCAAATACGAGGATTAAAATATTTTAACGATATCAACAGAATTATTGTTGTTGTTAAAAGCATAACATGTCCCGCTTATTCGGAAGCGCAAAAAATCATTTCTGCTAACAGCGATAAACTTGACATATACATTCAGAAATCTGACCGTATAGAGTTATGTGTATCTGAATTACCCCCTCTTGTTGAAACCTCTCATTTTGTTATCACTGCAGCGGACGGCGAAATGGATATTAATGATATTGACACATTTATCTGCAAAGCCAAAGAAAATCCTTGTAAGATTATTTGCGGTGCAAAATGGCATAAGGACTCAACTGTACACGGATACGGAAAGATTCATGAAATTGCAAGCCGATGCATCGGTTGGATTATAAGTATTATTTTCGGTCAAAAAGTGTGCGATCCGTTTTCAATACATCAGATATATCCGATTTCAGTTTACAAAAAATTAAATTTTAATAACCGTAAAACTTTTGGTTTTGAATACACAATCAAGGCTTTGCGTAACAATATAGAATACGAAGAAATCCCGACAGTATATAAAAAAAGAACCGAAGGGGCAACCAATTTCAATAAATTAAAATTATTTAAAACAGCAATAACATATTTTCTTATTGCTTTAAAGGTTAGATTTGAGCCCAAAATAACCGGCCAGAATATAAATAACGAGGCGATTAAATGAAAAAAATATATATGGTACAACCTAACTCGGTTTACGGAAATTCTATTTATTTTCCGTATGCTGCGGGATCAATTATTGCTTATGCTTTTAAAGATGAAACCATTAAACAAGCATACAGCTTCGAAAAATTTATATATAAAAAGGGTCAAATCGAGAAAATAATCGATCAAATCGATAATCCTTTTTTAATCGGTTTTTCTTGTTATGTATGGAATTATGAATTCAATAAATCTTTAGCAAAAGCTATTAAGGAAAGATTTCCTGAATGTTATATTGTTTTCGGCGGGCACCAGGTTAATGAGAAAAGCAACATCATTAATACTGAATATGTTGATTTCATTATCAAGGGTGAAGGCGAAGAAAGTTTCCGAAAGCTGCTTCTTGCGCTGAACGGCAATATATCGATTGATAAAGTTAATAATCTTATTTATAAATCCAAAGACAACGATGTTAAAATGAACCCTGTTGAAACTGTCTTTATTGAAAGACAATCTCCGTATACTAACGGATTATTTGAAGATCTTGTAAAAAATGAAGATCTTGAATTTTCTGCAATTCTTGAAACAAACAGGGGTTGTCCTAACAAATGCGCCTTTTGTGATTGGGGAAATATTAAATCTAAGATTAAAAGCTTCGATATTGATATTATAAAATCAGAAATTGATTGGATGAGTAAAAATAAAATTGAATATTGTTACTGTTCAGATTCAAACTTCGGATTATTCCCCAGAGATATCGAAATAGTCAAATACATCATCAAAAAGAATCAAGAAAACGGATACCCGCAAAAATTCCAGGCAACATATTCCAAAAACAACCCGGAAACTGTTTTTGAAATCAATAAAATGCTCAATGAAGTAGGAATGAGCAAAGGAGCAACATTATCATTCCAGTCTATGAGCCAAGATGCTCTTGACTGTATAAACAGAAAAAATATGCCCCTTTCAAATTTTTTGGAATTGATGTCTCTTTATAACTCCAACAATATTGCCGCCTATTCAGAAATAATACTCGGCCTTCCCGGAGAAACTTACGAAAGTTTCCGCGACGGTATAGAACAACTTCTTGAGTGCGGCCAACATATGGCAATAAACTTTTTCAATTGTGAAATTTTAGCTAACTCAATTATGAGTGACCCTGACTATATTGAAAAATATAAAATTGAGTATGCCGTAACCGAACAACACCAATATCATGTTGTTCCTAACCAAGAAGGTATACCCGAGTATTCAAAGATTGTTGTTTCAACATCAACAATGACTCGTGAAGACTGGATAAGATGTAATATTCTTCACGTTTTCGTCCGAACCTTCCACAACCTCGGCTTATTGCAATGTATCGCAATATACTTGTTCTACGAGAAAAAAATCAAGTATTTAGATTTTTATTGCGATTTAATAAATTACGCAAAACAAAATCCGGAATCAATTTGCGGTAAGCTTTATTCTTGGTTAGAAAGCAAATACAAAGAGATCCTCAACAATTCAGGTTCATTAACTTGCTATGATCCCGATTTCGGTGAACTTACATGGCCGCTTGAGGAAGGTTGCTTTCTTAAGGTTATAAAGAATTATGATGATTTTTATAATGAAATTATAATGTTTGCAAGTTCGTATATTGATAATTCTGTTTTGCTTAAAGACATATTCAGCTATCAATCATCCGTTGTTAAGAACCCATATTCAAAATCTGCGATTTTAGAGCTTAATTTTGATTTTTATAAATATTTCACAGATATTTATAACGGTTGCAATAATCCGGAACTTGCTCAAAAGCCAAACAAACTGTTCATAGA
This sequence comes from Acutalibacteraceae bacterium, assembly GCA_045652165.1. Classification (GTDB taxonomy): domain Bacteria; phylum Bacillota; class Clostridia; order Oscillospirales; family Acutalibacteraceae; genus CAG-177. The sequence goes on from JAZRTQ010000004.1 coordinate 36,785, forward strand.
TTCAAGTGAGGTTTCTGACAATCTGATTGAATATGCCAGAAACACCGTATGGTATGGCAGAAAAGGCGGACAAAATATCATAACAAAAATAAAGTATGTTGATTAATGTGAAAGGATAACATCGCTATGAAAAATGTATATCTTATTCAACCAAGCAACGCTTTATCCAGATCTGTTTTCCTTCCGTATTCAGCCGGAGTAATTGCCGCTTACTCGTTTCAACACGAAAAAATAAAAAACAACTATCATCTTTCTGAATTTATCTTCATAAAGCAAAATATAGATGAAGTTTTAAATTCAATTAAGAATCCCTATATTGCAGGATTTTCTTGCTATATGTGGAATGTGGAATACAACTTGACATTAGCAAAAAAAATCAAAGAAAAATGGTCGGATTGTATTATTGTTTTCGGAGGCCCTCAAATACCTGATAATACAGAATATCTTGAAAAATATGATTATATAGATATTCTGATACATGGTGAGGGTGAAATTCCTTTTTATGAAATTCTTAACCAAAAACTTGATAACGGTAATTTATCAGATATAGCAAATATTTCATACAGAAACAACAATAATATTGCAAAAACCCCAAGAGAAATTCCGTGCAGCATCGAAGACTTCCCTTCCCCTTACGAAATGGGACTTTTCGATTATATAATTGACGACGACAGATATTCCTCTTTTATTTTTGATGCAGTGCTTGAAACCAACAGAGGTTGTCCTTACGGATGCATCTACTGTTACTGGTCACGAAGCGGATCCTCATTCAGACAATTTCCGATAAACCGCATAAAAAAAGATATTGAATGGATTTCAAAAAACAAGATTTCATATTGTATTTGTGCTGATTCCAATTTCGGAATATTAGAAAGAGACCAGGAAATTGCAGATTACGTTATTAAAATGAAACAAAAATACGGTTTCCCCGATATTTTTGAAACAGCTTCTGCAAAAAATAAAAATGATTTAACATTTAAGATTAATTATAATTTAGAGCAATACAAGTTAAATCGCGGAGTTTCGGTTGCTGTTCAAAGTATGTCCCCTACTGTTCTTGAAATTATAGGCCGAAAAAATATGCCGGTTGACAGTTTCATTGATCAGTTAAAAAAATACCGTGAAAACAATATGCATGCATACACTGAACTGATTCTGGGTTTGCCGGGTGAAACAAAAGAAAGCTTTTGCAAAGGTCTTTTTGATATTATGGAAGCCGGTCAGCATTATGCAATAAGTGTTCACAGATGTGAAGTGTTCCCAAATACAACCCTTTACTCAAGCGAAATACAAGAAAAATACAAAATCAAAACCATAAGTTCAAGACTTTGCCAAAAGCACAGTTGTATTGATGAGGACCTTACCTTTGCATCTCGTTCACAAATCATTGTAGAAACAAATACAATGAGCATGGATGATTGGTTTACAACACAAAAAATTTCAATTTGTGCTCAAAGCTTTCATTGTATGGGATTACTTCGTTTCTTTGCACTATACCTTCGCAAAGCAAAAAACATTTCTTACTATGAATTCTATATGAACCTATACAACTGGATAGAAAATGAAAGTACAACGGTAAAACAACTTCTTACTCAAACATGCAAAACATTTGAACCGTTTTTTAAAGGTGAAGGAAATCTTTATTTTGCTGATGAACGATTCGGAAATATCTATTGGGATTTTGATGACGGATTATTTCTTTGCTGTGCAGCAGAACTTGATGCATTTTATCAAGAAATATTTAATTATGCAAAGAAATATTTTGATGACGAAGCTCTTTTTGAAGATTTATCAAAATACCAAAAAGAAAGAATATCCTTACCCGGTGCAAAATCAAAATTATTAATAACAGAATACAATTGGTATGATTATTTTGAGCATATCTTTGACAATTCTGTAACTTTGCCCAGAAAAGAAAAAACTGTTTTGGAAATTGAGGAAACCAAATCACAAAACTGGTCTGAATATGCACGCGAAGCTGTGTGGTACGGAAAAAGAAACGGAAAAATGTTGAATACCATTAAAAACAAATAAAAAAGCTGTCAGCACATAGTGTGCTGACAGCTTTTATCATTTACTTATAAAATAGCTGTTTTTATCAGATAAGCTGATACTTTTTCCGATACGGCGTCCTTTTATAGCAATTGCTTCTGCATAAGAAACAGTGTCATCGGCATTGTATTCGGAAGAACTTAAAATTTTAATATTACATTTTTCTTTAATCAACGAAGCAAAACCGTTTTCAATTAAACCAAGATAATAATCAACCCAGTTATATTCAAAACTTTCTTCAGTTTCTTTGTTATCAGGCTTACGAATAATCATTTTTTGAAATCTGATCAGCTCTTTAAGTGTCGTTAAGTCATCAGACAACGTTGTCAAAAAATCAAAAATTTCATTATAGAATATCTGATATTCATTAACATATTCAAGGAATGCTCCGTCAGACAAATTATATTGTGTTTTCCCGAAAGCAGAGTTTTCGTATGTATCGGCACATTTTCCATCAACCGATAATTTATACCTTGCTGCAAACTCTCTGAAAATCTTGCCTGAATAACTGTATGTACTTTTCAAAAGCCAGTCAATCAACCTATTATAGAAATCATAGTAATTAAGATTTTTTTCATAATGAAAATACATTGCAAGAACTCTGCAAAGCCCAAAATTATGAAAGGTCTGAATTGTAAACGAATAAAGCATAGAGCGAAGAAACATATCTTTATTCATTGTTTCCGTTGAAATAATTATCTGCGATTCTCCTTGAATGCCCGGAGATTTCATCCCGTTACGAAGAGAAAACTCTCTTTTCAAAACCTGAATTTTGTGCTTATTCAAATATTCTTTTTTGCCCATAACAGAATTAGGCAAAACCTCGCAGAAAAAAACATGAATAGAATTATGCTGACCGTTATCAAGCAAATATTCTATTCCGTCACAAAAGCTTTCATAAGTTTCTCCCGGAAGGCCTAAAATAAGCTCTGTATATGTAGGAATACTGTTTTTAGTGTATAAGCGAATTAGTTCAGAGAATTTTTCTTTAGTAATATTTTCACGGCCAATATTTTTCAAAGCAGTCGGATCCAGACTTTGCATTGAAAGCGTTGCTCCCCTGCTCATATTGTTATCATAGAATTTTTTGTTAATTGAAAAAACGCGTTCCGGATTATGCTTTGCAAAAGCCGCCTCAACAGCTTTTGGAAATCCGTATTTATTCTTAACTCTGACAAATTCATCTGCAATTTCTTCATCTGTGTGATGAATTCCAAAATTTGAATCTGCTAAAACAACAAATACAATTGAATTTTTCGCTAAATATTCAATTTCTTTTTTTACTCGCTCAACATCAAAGTGTCTTAATTTTAAATCATAATCTCCCCAATCACAGTATGCACAATGGTAAGGGCATCCGCGTGAGGTTTCGATAATTGCGGCAAATTTATCATTATTGTTTCTTAAAATTTCATCAAAAATACCTGTCAAATACGGAGAAGGAATTTTATTAATATCTTCGCATATACTCTCTGTTGGATTTGTTATAATATTTCCGTTATAACGATATGAAATATTGGGGACAGATGAAAAATCACCATCTGAACATAGTTTAAATAATATATCAGAAACGGTTCGTTCGCCTTCACCCCAAATTGCAAAATCAATAAAAGGATACATTTCCATCCATTTTTTTGTATTTGAAATTTGATGACCGCCAAAAATTATGACACTCTGCGGACTTCTCTCCTTAATTTTTTTTGCAAGTTTCAAATTAAATTCAAAATTCCACATATAATTTGAAAATGCAATAACCGATGAGTTTTCTATCGATAAAAGAGTAGCGTCAAAATCATCGCATTTATAGATTATATCTGCAAGCTTATAAGAGTCTTTGATTACGGGGTTTTGAAATGCATATGAAGCTATAATTCCGGCAGCATATGGCAAAAAATGTTCATTATTAAAAACACAACCTGTTTGTACAAAATAAAGATTTCTCTTTTCCAAAACTACCCCTCCTTATAAGCTTTGAATATATATTATATCATTTATTATAACAAAAACAATAGAAATTTTATTTTAAAGTCAAAAACACTTTTTCTCTCCGTTGATTTAACCAATTGAAATTTTAAAACAAACAGGTAAATCATTTTTAAATTTTTTGTTTAAAGTGATTTTAAGTGCTTCTTCATCTCTTATAAAATCAATAGTTTCATTGCTGCCTACAGAATTATATCATAACACATAAAAAAACACAACAAACAACATTTGCTGTGTTGTAATATTTAATTTTCTGTGATAATATCAATTTATAAAATCAAGGAGTAAATCTTATGATTAATAATTTTACTGTTCTTAAAGATATTTCATACGGTAATCACGAAAGACAAAAAGTTGATATTTTCATCCCCGAAAAAGCAGTATCCGATTCAGGAATTTTGCTTTTCATCCACGGCGGAGGCTGGGTTGAAGGCGATAAATCCGGTCATCACTGTGATGCAGAGCATTTTTGCAAGCTCGGATATATCTGCGCCGCAATGAACTACAGATTTGTTTCTGAAGACCCCAAAATCAATATATTTAACGAACTTGACGATATTACTTCCGCATTAAAAACTATAAAAGAAAAATGCATTGAGTTTGGTTTAATTATCAAAAAAGCTATTCTTTCAGGCGGATCTGCAGGAGCTAATCTTTCTCTGCTGTATGCTTATACAAGAAACTGCGAAGCGCCCGTAACTCCCGTCGCCGTTTGTGCTTACTGCCCTCCTGTTAACTGCTCAAAATCTGATTTTCTTCTGGGAATATCAGGAGAATTCGAGGATTGGAAATATGAAGTTCTTTCCAAGTGTTGCGGTATCAAGATAACCAAATCAACATTTATGAACACCCCTCAGCAAACTGCGCTCAAAAGCATTTCTCCTGAAGAATTTATAAGTAATAATTGCGTTCCCACTGCTGTTTTTCACGGTAAATGTGACGAACTCATTCCTTTGGAACATATTCATAATTTCCTGGAATCACTTAACAATTCAGGAGTAAAAAACGATTTGCTGATATATGAGAATTCAGGTCACGCTTTAAATAAAGACCCCGAAGCTTCGGTTCAGGCAAAAGAATTCATAAAAAAATATCTTGAATTATATTTATAAAATAAACTCCGAAAGGCATATACCGATCGGAGTTTATTTTATTCCAACATATCCATTATAGCCTGCTTGCCTGTAACACCGATGCTTCGGTTTTTAACCTCACCGTTTTTAACAACAACAAGGGTCGGGATACTCATTATGCCGAACTTTTTGGCAAGTTCTTTTTCGGTTTCAACATTAACTTTGCAAACCTTGACTTTTTTATTTGCACCTTTTGCAACATCTTCAATTATCGGTGAAAGCATTTTACAAGGTGTGCACCATTCTGCAAAAAAATCTATCAATACGGTTCCTTTATATTTTTCAACTTCTTTTGTATAGCTGTCGCCCGTAATATCAAAAACCTTCATAATTATCACCTTTCAGTTTTAATTCAACAATTATATGTTTCCTTAAAACTTTGTGATAATTCAGATGTTAAAATTTAAAACAAAATCAAGTTCGCGGAATGAGTATCATTCTTCCTTCGCTGACAAAATCTTCATAAATTTCATTTTCATCGGATATGGCCTGAACGGTAGTATTATATTTTCTTGCAATATCCCAGATTTTTTCGTTCTTCTCACTGAAATAAACAGTCAGAGCAGAAGTATCGCATTTCTTTACCGCTGAATCTGAAATATCGATATTACTTATATATTTTGTTATTGAACTTGATAAAACAATTCCCGAAATTACAATTTCAGTTTTAAAATCAAGTCTGCTGTCTGCCAAAACATTACAGGCACAGCCGGTTATTGCCACATTACCGAAACAAATATTTCTTTCGGATTCTTCTTTTGTTTTAATTAAATATTCAAAATCAACTGTTTTCTGAATAATATCAATTTTGCCTTCAGAATCTTTATATATAACATTTGAGGTGTATGAACCGTTAAGTATGCATTTTTTATCCTTGGTTAAAAATGAATATTTCAAATCAGAACACCAGACACATATAATGCAGTCAACACTCACTCCTATGCTTTCAAGAACAACCTTATTTGTAAATGAAGTATCAAAAGAATCATTTATATTAAGCATTTCAAAGCTTTTGGTGACGGTTTGCATTTCATAATCTGTTGAATAAGTATCTTTAATAAACGAAACATTCTTTTCTTCAAATGCTGTCATATTGGCACTTATATTGGCTGAAATATCGATCAGCTTCATTTCGCCTGATGAATCAACCTTTGTTAAAGCGCGTGAAGAACAAACAGTGAGTTTTAAGGCTGTTAATGAATTTTCATCAATACCTTCCATTTCGATTATCTGGCTTATCGGCATTGAATGCTCAATATTTTCAACTGAATTTTCATTTTCAGCTATATAATATATTTTTACTCTGCACTCACCTTTTAAAAGTGCTTTATTATTTATAACTTTAATTTCCGTTGCGGTTGCAGACGAAGAAACATTAAGAATCTGCGAAACAGAATGCTGTTCTTTTTTTATTTCTATAACTTCATTAAGAGAAAACATTTTCTCGCAAACACCTGTCAAAGATGCAAAATTGCATCTTTCTTCAATTGTTTGTATTCCCGACCCCTCTGCTGTGCAAAGAATGTTTTCCTCTCTTTTTTTCTGCGCATTAAATATGAAAGTAAGCATTGCTCTAACATCAACTCTTCTTGAATTAACCGCACGGCAATTAACATAATCTGTGTTTATTCTTGCTGTGACGGCACATTCTGAAGAAAGATTATTGTTTTCGCAGAATTTCTGTATCGGATAATTTTGCTCAAAAGCCGCAAGTTTTCCGTTATCCCCAACATAAATAAGCTTAACTTCTGCATCCCCCTGAACATTTACTCTGCCCGAAGAATTCTGAACAGATGTTATATGAGGAATAACACAGCATTTCAGAATCCGCTGAATTTCAGGGCAATAATCAGGAAGATTCAAATCAGCTTCAAGCGAAAGCTCTGCTGTTGTTTCAAAAGTATTTTCGCAAATACCGAGTTTTTTTCTTTCTGAATTAAAGTTCATATTTTGCACTCCTAACCCACCGATTAGCATCGGTTTTTTTCTTTTCAACTCAATATATTCGATTCAACGGCTCAATATGACATATATATTGTTAAAAATCTCAAAAAAACAGCCAATATTTATAAAATTTTTTAAAAAATATATTTACTTTATTATTTCTTTATATTATAATTGTGTTGTATAAAAGACTCGAAAGGAGAAGTAAAATGCCTGAATTTACTTATGAAATCGTAGAATCCGTAGCAGTTCTTTCAGAAAACCCCAAGGGTTGGACAAAGGAACTCAACCTCATCAGCTGGAACGGAAGAGATCCCAAATACGATATTCGTGAGTGGGCTCCTGACCATGAAAAAATGGGCAAGGGTGTAACACTCAGCAAAGAAGAAATGGCAGCTCTTAAAGACGCTGTTAAAAGTCTTTGATTTATTATTTTATTAAAGCGGGCGTTGCGGAAAATAACCGCAACGCCTTTCTTTAGAGTAATGGGAGTCCGATAAATTATGGGTAATGAAGTTAACCGTAGTATATCAGAGTTTAATGTTTATAACAGACGTTATGTCGGAAACAAAGAAACAATAGCATATCTGCTTAACGATTTTTCGAACGCCTTTAATATTAACGGGTATACCGACAGATTTATCTGGGACGTTGTAAAAATCGATTTTAAGACTAATGCTCTTGTCAGCTTGTTCACCGGTGCATGGGATATTATCAATGACCCGATAATTGCAACCATCGTTGATAAAACAAGAACCAGATGGGGTAAATTCCGCCCTTATCTTGTTGCTTTTCAGATTCCTATGACATTGCTTGGTGCACTTTATTGGTTCATACCCTTTTTATTCCCGGGAACTTCGGGCACATTCCTTCCAAAACTTATCTATTACTTTGCGTTTAATGTTGTCAACGAAACCGCAGGCACATTCACAAGTATCGCCAAAGCAGGATATATGACAACAATAACACCTCACCCAAATGACCGAGCGCGGCTTATTACAATGGCAGAATTGCTGACGGGATATATGGGTGAAGATTTGCCAAACTACATAATGGGTGTTCTGGTAGATCTTATAAACAATAATATACTTAAATGGAAACTGCAGAATGTTTTCCTTGCTATGGGTCTCGGAACAAGTATTATTTCTTCTGCTTTCACACTTTATTTCTTCTTGGTTTCAAGAGAAAGAGTTATGCAGTCAATTGAAGCTCCGAGTGTAAAACAAGGTCTTAAGGCTGTTATTAATAACTACCCTGTTTTACTTATTACCCTTTCAGATTTTCTTGGCGGTTTCAGTGTTGGCTCAAGCAGTACCAACTATTTCATAGATGTTCTCGGTTCAGCTACACTTCAAACCATTCTCAACCTTCCCTCAGGATTAAACGGCTCTATCAGCTATGCTTTTGTTAAACCTATCCGAGAAAGATTTTCAACCAAGGCAATATGGGTCTTTGAAGATTTATACACAAGATTCTGGATTATTCTTTTATTTATAATCGGTTCAATAAAAAAGAACTACAAAAAGCGCCTTTTGATGTGCATTCTTTTCGGAATTCAGGCGTGGTTTGATAAATGGGCATTCGGAATAAGAAAAGTTGTTAAAGCGGAGCTTTACAACGAAGCTATGGACTATTGCGAATGGAAAAACGGCTACCGTGTTGAAGCAACTATCGGTGTTGCAAGAAACCTCATTTCGAAAATACAGAATATTGTTATGAATTCCGCAAAAAGCCTTATTTTAAGTGCTATTGGTTATGAACAAGGTATTGCGATCGGAACACAAAGTGATAAGACCAAATGGTGGTTATTCGCTCTTTGCACGGGAGTGCCCCAACTTACAGGTATTCTTGCGGTTATACCCAAGTTTCTTTATCCCCTTTCAGGCAATTTGAGAAATCAGATGTATTCTGAACTAATGCAAAGACGACGCGACCTTAACCTGAAAATGACCGATGAAAATCAAACAATTAAAATTCAAATAGAAGAAAGCGTTTAAACACACTATGAAAAACAGACCGTTAAAAACTATTATTGTCGGTGGCGGACACAGAAGCCTTACCTATGCTGCCCTTTCTGAAATTGAAAGCGACAAAATGGAAATTGTCGGAGTTGCAGATCCCGATGAATACAGAAGAAAAACAATTGCAGAGCGTTTTGGCATTCCGGAAGATAAATGTTTTAAATCTGCCGATGAACTTGCTGCTGCACCTAAATTTGCTGATGCTGTAATCAACGGCACAATGGATCATATACATATCGAAACAACCATTCCCCTTCTCAAAGCAGGCTATGATGTTCTTCTTGAAAAGCCCTTTGCTGTTAACGAAGAAGAAGCCAGAGCTCTTGTTGAAGCTGCTGAAAAATACGGCAGAAAGGTTATGGTTTGCTTTGTTCTCCGATATGCACCTTTCTACAGAAAAATCAAAGACCTTATTCTTGCAGGCGAAATCGGTGATATAATAAGCATTCAGACCAATGAATATGTAAGCTATCACCATATGTCAACAAGCCACGTAAGAGGCAAATGGAACAATTCTGACAGATGCCACAGTTCAATGCTTCTGGCAAAATGTTGCCACGACCTTGATATTATGATGTGGCTTATGGGCAATGTAAAACCAAAATATGTTTCAAGTTTCGGAAACAACATGCAGTTTGTTAAAGAAAACGCTCCTGATAATTCAGGAACCCGTTGCCTTGTTGACTGCCCTCTTGTTGATGAATGCCTTTATTCTGCAAAAAGAATTTATATTGATCACCCCGACAGATGGTCATTTTATGTCTGGGATGCCCTTGAAAACATTGAGACTCCTACCATTGAGGATAAGATTAATCTTCTTAAAACAAGCCCTTACGGCGTTTGTGCATATAAGAGCGATAACAATGTTGTTGACCATCAGAGTGTCAGCGTTATGTTTGCAAACGGCGCAACAGGCACTCATAATATGGTTGGCGGCACAAGCTACGGCACAAGAACAATTCACATAACCGGTACAAAGGGTATTATCAAAGGTGACTTTGAAAAAGCAAAATTTGTTCTTTCAAAAATTGACCCCAGACCGGGATGTGAGCACGACGATACAAAATTTGATTTGAAGATTGATAATGATACCCACGGCGGCGGCGATCTTGATCTTGTAAGAGATTTTGTTGCATATGTTCGCAACGAACAGCCTTCGGTTTCGTGCACAGATATTCACGATTCTCTTTCAGGCCATCTTGTTGTTTTCCTTGCTGATAAATCAAGAGAAAACAACGGCATTCCCGAAGAAGTAATTTTATAAAGCAAAAGCACCATGGATAACCATGGTGCTTATTTTTATATTGCTTTGATTTTGAAAACTCTTACTCCGTGACCCTGAACAGTTGCTGAAACAATATCGTTAACAGTTTCTGCTTCGCCGCTCCATAAATCCTTAACAGAATACTGTTTTGAATAAGGCGTTAAAACAAAAGGTCTGAAAACTATATCTCTTATTGAATGCTCAATAAGAAACGGTTCTGATGATTTATTGAAGAAACAAAGTGCAAATTCGTTATTATCAAGAGGTTTAACAAGAACATCGTGCATTCCGTTTGTTTTGATTCTTCTGCATTGAATTCCCAAAGCATCCTGGTCAACCGCAATAAGCTCTTTATTTGAAAGAATTTTATATATATCATTTTCGGTATCAACCGAACCGTCGTGCTTTATAAAAGTTCTTATATCATTTCCGAGAATCAGCGGAGCTGCCATCATACACCAGAGAGTGAAATGACTCTTGTTTTCCTCAACAGTAAGCTTTCCGTTACCGACCTCAAGCATATCGGGGTCATTCCACGCTCCGATATCTGAATACTTATAAAGTCTTACATTGAACTCGTAAATACCGAGAACAGATGCCCAGAAAGGTTTAATATCAGGTGTTGTTCTCCAAAGGTTGCCTGCCTGTCTGCCCCATTTCCAAGGGAAGTTTTTACCCCATTCGCAAATAGAATAAACAATTGGTTTTTCTTCAACGCCGTTTTTCTCTGCATATTCCTTGGTTGCTCTTTTAAGCTCTTTTCCCATATCGGTATACTGAATTGCGGCGCTGTCTTGCTTTGATGCTACGGGATTATAAAGCTTAACCGTATTTACGCCCTTTTCAAGATAAACAGAAATCTGATGCTTTCCGTCAGGAGTAAAGCTTTTGGTTGAAGGAAGCGTTGTCTTATAAATATCTTTTCCGTTAATAAGAACTTCAATATATTTATCAGCATTTTTCATTTTGCGTATGCAAATAGTAAGGTTATATTCCCCTGCTTCATCTGCAAAAACATTCTGCCATTCACAGGCTCCTGCGTTAGCTGAAAGACCGGATATATATTTACCCTCTGAAAGCGATAAATCGTCAATTATGACCGCATCTCCGCTCAAAACAGCATCATCGGGTCTGCATTCAATATAATCCGATGAACCCCTAAGCGAAAATGTCAGTTTTTCTATTTTTGGAGCTTCCTTAGGTATAGGAATATTATGGCAGAAATCATATTTAAAATATTCAATTCCCCATTCAGCAAAAGTATCTGCATCAATTGCCTCATATCCAAGGCTTGCGGGGAGATCTTCGCAGGTAAGTGTACCGTTTGATGTGTATATGCCGAGCTTCAAACCAAGAGCGTTAACCTTTTCGCAAAGATTCTTGATACCGCTGGGAAAAGTTACCAAATCGCCCTGCAATCTGCCGTTTTTATCTCGCATTGAAGAATGCCAGCAATCATCAATATTAAGATATTTATATCCACATTCAAGCAAGCCGCTCTCTTTGAGCGCAACACCCATTTCGTAAATAAGGTTTTCATCGATTTTATTGCGGAATAAATTCCAGCTTGACCAGCCCATCGGCGGAGTCAAAGCAACTCCGTTATTATAATTTGATTCAACAGGATAGGTAAGCTTTACAAGATTTGAAGCTTTTTTAACAGCAGAACCAACACTGTAATTATTGTCTTTTAAATATTTTGCCGCAATAGCTGCTCCAACACCGAACAAAGCAACAGGAATTAATTTTGACATATATATCACTATCCTTTTATTTTTCTTTTAAAGCCGCAATTGAATAACGGAAACCGTCATAATTGAAATCAGATGTAAATGTTTCTTCATTTATTTTTTCCGTATTATACATTGTTACACTCTGGCGCTGATACAACGGACATTCAACCGCCTGAACCATAACAAGTTCAAGCACCTTTTCCGTTAATGCGGTTTTATCAGAAAGACCGACCGATGAACGGATTTGCTCTGTAAATGCATCTATTTCGGGATTACTTATTCCTGCTTTATTAAGTGAACCGTTAGTGTTAAACCAATCATATTTATCGCAGGTTGCCCCATCATCTACCGATGCTATCCATAAATCAGCCTTTCCTGAATAAAGCTCCCCTTCTGAAACAGAAAGAATATTGAGCTTAACTCCTTTTGAAGAAAGAATATTTTTATATTCTTCAAGCCAAGCTGCCTCAAGCTCATCTCCGCAGTAATATGCAGTCAGCTCTTCTGGCAAGGTTTCTGTGTTAACAATGGTGAATGCGGTATATGCGCTTTCTTTATAATAGGGTTCAGTAATATGTGAAGGATACTCTTTAAATCTGACGCTCATAGGTCTGTTAAGACCCGTATAATATGAACCTATCTCATTTTCAACCGCACCGTTGAGCGAACAAAGACCCATAAGAGCCATTCTTTGCTGAAGAGAAAGCTTTGATGAATTAAAGAAAACCGATGTATATTGACTAACATCATTAATAAAATATTTGACTGATTTATCCGCAAACGAATTGATTATATCTGCTGTTGCAAAAGTTGTTGCAACGTCAATTTTATCTGACAAAAAAAGCTCAGAAGCGGTTTTCTTTTCTTCTGATAAATCAACAAACTTCAGTATACCGAAATCGGGCTTTCCGTTAAAATAGAATTCATTTGCCGATAATTCTGCTTCGTCATCCGAAATCTCTGTAATACGGTAAGGACCGCAACCGAGAGGTTTTTCTTCAGTTTGGCGAATCTCCTCGGCATTGCCTTTAATATACTGCAAAAGATACTGTTCTGCCGAAATAACGGGAATATTAATTTGAGAAATTGCATTAATATTTCTTGAATTAAAAAGAACCGTACAAGTATAATCGTTAACCTTTTTTATTCCGCTTATTTCTTTAACATTTATCCCGTCGGAATAGTTTTTCTCTATATATTCATTATAGAATTTTTCTCTGTACCAATTTTCAGGATTATATGAACGGGGATTCTGCTCCGACTCAACCTTCGCGGCTAGATTAAGAACATCTTCATCAGATGGAGTTGAACCCAGTGCTTCAAGCTCTTCTTTATACTGATAACGGATAAAATAATCTCTCCAGCTCTCTCCCGAGGGTGAAGGCGAATCGACTCCCCCTTTATAATTCCCTTCAACTGATGTTGCAACAAGATATTTTATCAAATCATCCTTGCCGATTGTTGCAACGGTATAATCCGAAAGAATCTTATCTTCAATTGAATTTATTGAGCTTATATAATTCCTGTCATCAAAATAAAATTCCTTTAATCCCACGATATCGTTTAAATAAAAGTCACTGTAAGTTCCTTTATATGTTGCATCGGAGATAAAATAAAAGAATTCAATCAAATCCTGAATTGTAACATAATCACCGTTTGAAAAACGAAGGTCATCACGGATGGTGATTGTATATTTAACCTGCTGCGTTCCCACATATTCATAAGAGATTCCGCCGCAATAATTTTTAAGAGAATTATCGGAATTTTTTTGAAGAACGGGAACAAAAACCTGGTTAATAATTTCTTCGTTTTCACCCTTTTCTGCATAGAAAGGATTAAATTCTGTTCCGATTTTTTCAACACCGATTTTAAGTTCTGAGTCACCAACCGATAAAGATGAAAGATTTTTACAGCCCGAGAGCAGAACCAATGATATAATTAGCATTAAAGAAATAAATGCACGGATTCTTTTCATATTTAAACTCCTTGAGAAGAAATAATAATCTGTCATTATGAGTTTATCACAAAGAGCAATAAGTTTCAATAATAATATAAAAAAAGCGGAGAGCAATGCTCTCCGCCGTTTTATGTAATTATTTCTTGTATTCCTTGAAATCTCTGTAGATTTCTTCTGTATAAACGTTGTCTTCATCCTTATCGTGAAGAGGATACCAAACCTGTGCAAAGAAGGGGTTAACCTTAGCTTCAGCATCATATGCCCAGCAGAACTTCTTCTGCTCTGCCTTTTCAAGGGTTGAGGGAAGCTCTTCGTTACACCAGTGACCGCCGCGAAGAACAAGGTTGGGTGACATCATGAATTCGTGACCGTGAGCACACTTCCAAAGAATAGGAGTATACATATCAACGATTTCTGTTGCAAGACATTCACCGCCTCTGAATGCAGCTGCCTTCTGAAGATCTTCGAGTGTGAGTGAATCGAAGTCTTTTGTTTCATCATAACCGTGGTCAAGAACAAGAGCCTTTGAAGGATCATCGTTGGGACGGTAAACCTTAACCTTGTTCCAATCGTTGCCGATTGCATCCCACTTCTCTCTTGAGCCAACATAAGCATTGATTCTTTCGGTTACATTGTTTTCTCTCCACCAAAGAGTACCGTAAACAGGAGTCTTTGCAATCTTCTTCATGAAGGGCTTAACAGCAAATGCGAAAGGCTTTGCAAGCTTTGCGAGCTTATAGAACCATTCAACTCTGTTCATAACGCTCTTGAAGTAATCTTCAATGGGCATATTAGCACGGAAGTGGCAGTACTTTTCAAGTACGTCTGAGTCAAGATACCACTGACCGTGGAAGTTTCTTGTGATAAACCAGTCAGGATCGAAGAGCTTTCTGGGATCGCCGAGACCAAGACCGTATTTACCGAGAAGAAGCTGCTCGAATTCGAAGTTTGTGATTCTGTACTTAGCACCTGAACCGATGTTGTAGAATCTTCTCCAGAATTCTTCGGGAATATCATCGCCGCAAACGTTTACCATAAGACGGCCTGAATCTTCAACTGTTGCCCATTCAAGAACACCGTTGATAACAACGTGATACATAATGGGTTCCATATTCTTAACGATTTCAGGATAAAGGATACCTGACTGACGAAGTGATACCCAATGCTTAAGACCTGATTCAGCAAAAATCTGTTCAGCAAGAACCTTTGATGTTGCATAATGGTCATAAACGCTGATTTTAACGGGGTCACCTGTACGTGCCCAATGGATGGGATCGTCTCTTTCGCCTGTTTCAGCAACAGTACCGATATAAACAACCTTAATTGCATCGGGATCGGGCTGAGCCTTAACAGCCTTAACTATGTTCTTTGCAGCGCCAACGTTAGTCTTGATTGTAGCGATGGGATAGTAGTCAGCAGAGGGAGAAACCATACCGCCAACATGAAGAACATAATCCGCACCTGTTACGCATTCAAGAACGCTTTCGTACTTCTTGAGGTCGCCCCAAACAACCTTAACTGCGGGGTCGTTCATATAAGGAGCAAACTGCTTTCTGTTCTTTTCGCTGTCACGAAGAAGAACAACGATGTTGAACTCATTCTTCTTTGCATAGAACTGCTTAAAGCTTTCCCAACCCATTGTGCCTGATGCACCGGTAAGGAATACAGTCTTTTTCTGAGCCATTTTAATTCCTCCAAAAATTTAATAAATGACAAATTGCTACCTATAGAATTTTAACATACTGTTAATAATAAATCAACAGATTTTTATAATAAAATACACTATCGTGTAAAATTATCCGATATTAAAGTTCTTTTTGAATATTTTTTCAACAGTATACATCTGCTCTATCTCTTTCTTGTTGCTTTCATTAAAGAGAGAAGCATCCTTTACTCTTGCGTTATATCCGATATCAATACCGCAAAGACCGAGATGATATTTTGCATTTACGGGATACAGCTGGCATTCTGCGAGAGAAGCAAAAGCAAGGAAAGCCTGAACTTCCTTTGCCTTTTCAGGCTCTGATTTATAGTTTTTGCAAAGCCATGAATAAATCTCAGGATGGAAGTTGGCCATAACGCCCGAGAAACCTGCACAGCCAGCTTCAAGAGACTCAAGAAGAGTTGCTGAATTTGCATTGTAAATCTTAAGACCAAGTCCGTCAACAGCGGCAAGTTTTGCCTTGATTTCTTCAATGTGGCAGCAAGTATCTTTGAGGAATTTGAGTCTGCCGTCAAGAGCGCACTGTCTTAATGTTTCGGGAGTCATAATTCTTTTATAAGGATAAGGACATTCATAAACCCCAAGCCCGATTTCAGGAATTGAAGAAACCATTTTTTCATAATTGCGAAGAAAAACAGAATCATCCTCATCCTGCTTTGCAAAGCGGTTTGCTATAAATACATATGCATCAATGCCCTCTGCAATGAAAGCGTTGGCTTCATAAATCTGACGGTCAAGGTCATCTGCGGTGTGACCCGAAGCAACAACACTCATTCCTTTTGGAGCATTTTTCATAATAAACTTAAGCAGTTCAAGTCTTTCTTCGAATGAAAGGAAGAAAATCTCACTTGACTGGCATATTGCAAAAACGCCGTCACAGCCGTTTTTTTGGTACCAATCAAGAATCGAAAGAACGCCGTCATAGTCAATTTTATTGTCGGCAGTAAACGGAGTTATCATCGTTGGATAAACGCCATCGGGAATATTTTTAATCATAGCTTTGCACCTCTGAAAAAAATAATAAGCGGCATAACTGCCGCTTTTAGTTTAATATTTGTGTCGATCTTTGTCAATGCTATGCAGTCAATTTTTTTCGCAAAAAAGTCAAAACTAACTTTTCCCGCCTTGAAACCTGAACCTGAGTCATTCCCAATTCCCGCGCTGTCAATGTTTGCGTATACCCTTTATAATACCTCAATTCAATCATTTTGCGGTCACGCTCATCAAGCTGCAAAAGCACCTGCCTTAAAGCAAGAAAATCCGATATTTCATCTTCGGGAGAAGATACGGGAATTTCAATTCCCGCTTCATTCTCTTCACTCGGTTCAAGAGAAAGAAGAGGAAGCGATGCGTTAAGAAAAAGTGCTGTTTCGGACGGCTCCGTACCCAACACCTCGGAGAGCTCGCTGACCGTCGGTTCTCTGCCGAGTTTAATTGCAAGTTCATCTTTAACTTTGGAAGCAAGCCTTGACTTTTCTTTTAATGCTCTGCCGATTTTAACAGAGCCTCCATCGCGGAAAATACGCTTTATTTCGCCTAATATAACAGGAACGGCGTATGTTGAAAAAGAAAATCCTCTTTCAGGGTCGAAATTATCTGCCGCCTTAATTAAACCTATACATCCCGCCTGAAAAAGATCATCATATTCAGCTCCCCTGCCACGGAATTTATTTGCGCACGAATGAACAAGCCCCAGATTTTTTTCAACAAGATTATTTCTGTTTTCTGTTAAATCATTCATTTGCCGCATCTCTGCCGTAAATTTTCTTTTCAAGGGTAACAACAGTTCCTTTTCCAAGCTTTGAATTAACTTTTACTTTGTCGCAAAAGCTTTCCATAACAGCAAAACCGAGACCCGCTCTTTCACCGCCGAGTGTTGTAAAAAGAGGCTCCATAGCTTGCTTTACATCTTCAATTCCGAGACCTTTATCACGGATTTTTATGCGAATAACACCGTTGTCATAGATACCCGCCCATATGTTTATAATTCCTACTTTGTCGGGATAAGCGTGACAAATGCAATTAGTAACAGCTTCGCTGACAGCAGTTTTTATATCAGAGAGTTCTTCGATGTTAGGGTCAAGCTGGGTTGCAAATGCCGCAACCGTCGTTCTTGCAAAGCCCTCATTAACGGAACGGCTTTCTGTTTTTAATGTCATTTCATTTATCGGTTTCATGTGTTTCACTTCCTTTACTTGGTTTTAAGTTTCACAAGCTTTTCAAGCCCTGCAAGCTTCATAATTGAATAAAGTCTTTGCGACAAATTAACAACCTCAACATTACCGCCGTAGCTTTCAGCAATTCGGTATCTGCCCAGAACAAAACCGATTCCCGAGCTGTCCATAAATGTTACTTCTCCGAAATCAAGTCTTACATTCGGTGCAAGATGTGTCTGTATCGCTTCATCTGCCTCATATCTCAATGCAGCGGCATTATGATGATCTATTTCGCCGCTTATTGATATCGTTACCCTCACAGGCGTTGAAGAAATTTTAACAGCCATTTTAAACCTCCTTAAAAATAAAAAATCCCTTACCACAAGGATAAGGGATTATCAATAAAAATTTTGTTGAATTGTAGTTTAATTAAAATTAATCAAATCTTCTCTTATTTCGCCTGCAAGATAAAAAGAACCGCAAACAAGAATAACATCATCTTTTTCCGCCAAACTTAAAGCCGCTGAAACTGCTTTATGTGGATTTGAAACTGAATTAGAATTTGAACAGTATTTTGATGCACATTCACAAAGTTCATCGGCACTTAACGCTCTGGGCACGGGTGCTTGCGTTGCAATAAAAGTGCTGACATAAGGGGCTATGATTTTAAGATATGTTTCATAGTCTTTATCCTGCATCAATGAGCAAACCGCAATAATTCTTCTTTCTGAAATAAATTCCTCAACATAAGCTGAAAGAGCATTTGCACAGCCCTCGTTGTGACCGCCGTCAAGAACAATGAGAGGACGGGTTCTCAATATTTCAATTCTTGCAGGCATTGCAGAAGCCGCTATGCCGTTTATTACTGATTCATCATCAATCGAAACACCGAGTCTTTCAAGGGATTTGACCGCTTCAATCGCAGTAATTGCGTTATAGACCATATGTCTGCCCGTGAGCGGCAAATTAAACTCAATGTTTTTATAAACCGCCGTTGTGCCTTCCGCTTTTTCAGAAACAATCTGCAACGAATCAACATCGGGAACTATTAACTTATTCATTTTTTCTTCGCAGGTTTTCTCAATAACGCTCATTGCACCCTCTGTCTGGAAAGGATAAGCAACGGTTGCACCGCCGAATTTGATTATTCCGCATTTTTCCGCCGCAATTTCTTCAACGGTGTTGCCGAGAATATTCATATGGTCGAGCGAAATGCTTGTTATTACGCTTGCATAGGGAGCAAGAATGAGGTTGGTTGAATCAAATCTGCCGCCAAGCCCAACTTCAAGCACAACAAAATCGCATTTTTTCTTTTCAAAATAAACAAATGCCGCCGCAGTTACAGCCTCAAATTCGGTTGGATATATTTCTTTTTCAGCAAGAATATCCGCCGCATTTTTCACCTTTTCAACGCATTCGGCAAGCTCGTTATGCTCAATCATATTTCCGTTATACTGAATTCTTTCGCGAAAATCAATAACATACGGAGAAATGAAAAGCCCCGTATTATATCCGCTTTTATGCAGAATATTTGAAATCATCGTTGAGGTTGAGCCTTTGCCGTTTGTGCCCGCAATATGAATGATTTTAAGCTTATTCTGCGGATTTCCGAGAATTTCACATAATGCTTTTATTCTTTCAAGACCAGGCTTTATTCCGAATTTTTCAAGCGAATGAATATATTCGATTGCTTCATTGCAGTTCATAAAATCACCTTGATTTTGAGCCCGAGGAAAACCTCGGGCTCTTAAAAATTTTAACCTAATTTAGCGATACTTTCTTTGAGCATTGCAATCTTTTCTGCATATTTTGCTGCCTGCTCACGCTGAGCTGCAACAACGTTTGAGGGAGCCTTTGCAACAAAGTTTTCGTTTGAAAGCTTGCCGTTAACAAAATCGAGATCTTTCTGAACAGCTGCAAGTTCTTTATTAAGTCTTGCTTTTTCAGCTTCAAAATCAACAAGCTCACCCATAGGAATATAAATCTTTGCATCCTGAGTAACAATGCAGACTGCGCCTTCAAGTTCAAATGCATCGGCAATTTCAACCTCTGATGCGCTTGCAAGTTTCTGCATAAATACACCGCCCTGCTCAAAAGTTGCCTTATATGCTGTTGCAATATAAACCTTTGCTTTCTTTGAGGGAGGAACATTCATTTCTGCTCTTCTGTTACGGATTGCACGAACAGCAGTCATAATTCTTTCCATCTCGGTTTCTTCTGCTGTGAATGAATATGATTCATTGAACTCGGGCCAAGCAGAAATCATAACCGATTCGCCCTCGTGAGGAATTGTCTGCCAGATTTCTTCTGTGATGAAAGGCATAAAGGGATGAAGAAGCTTAAGGATTTTATCCATAACCCAAACAAGAACCTGTTTTGCGGTCATTGCTTCTTCTCCGCCCTTCTGAAGACGGATTTTTGCAATTTCGATATACCAATCGCAGAAAACATCCCAGATAAAATCATAAAGCTTTGCAATTGCAACGCCAAGCTCAAACTTTTCGAGGTTATCTGTAACTTCTTTTGCAAGAGTGTTAACAAGGCTGATAACCCATTTATCTTCAAGTGCAAGAGCTTCGGGAAGAACACAGGGAACTTCGTCATCACCGATATTCATAAGAATAAATCTTGATGCGTTCCAGAGCTTATTTGCAAAGTTACGGCTTGCGCTTACCTTTTCATCGGAGAAACGCATATCATTTCCGGGGCTGTTACCTGTTGCAAGAGTGAGTCTGAGAGCATCTGCACCGTACTGGTCAATAATCTCAAGCGGGTCAATACCGTTACCGAGTGACTTCGACATCTTTCTGCCCTGAGCGTCTCTTACAAGACCGTGGATAAGAACTGTATCAAAAGGAACCTGACCTGTGTATTCAAGAGCAGAGAATATCATACGGCTTACCCAGAAACCGATGATGTCATAGCCGGTAACAAGAGTGCTTGTGGGATAATAATGCTTAAGGTCGGGTGTTTCATCGGGCCAGCCGAGAGTTGAGAACGGCCAGAGTGCCGATGAGAACCAGGTATCAAGAGTATCGCCGTCCTGCTCAATGTTTTTACTTGAGCAATGGGGGCAAGTGTCAATATCTGTTTTTGAAACTGTTGCGGCACCGCAGTCTGCGCAGTACCAAGCGGGAATTCTGTGACCCCACCAGAGCTGACGTGAGATACACCAATCGCGTGTGCCTCTCATCCAGTTCATATAATTCTTTGTAAATCTTTCGGGAACAAAAACAGTTTCGCCCTTTTCAACCGCTTCAATAGCAGGCTTTGCAAGAGGCTCCATACGAACGAACCACTGCTTTGAAACCATAGGTTCAATTGTTGTGTGGCAACGGTAGCAAGTGCCTACTTCGTGTGCACGAGGCTCAATTTCTTTGATATATCCGCCTGCTTCGAGATCTGCAAGGATAGCTTTTCTTGCATCCTTTGTTGATAAGCCTGCATACTTTCCGCAGTCAAGAACTTCGGGTTCATCCGCAGCAGCCTTACCGCTTGATACAAGCTCATCATAAATTGCTTTATCTTTTGCGCCTGTCATAAATCCGTCATAGGTAAAGGTTCTTACCATAGGAAGGTTATGGCGTCTGCCAACCTCAAAGTCGTTGGGGTCGTGAGCGGGAGTGATCTTAACAACACCTGTTCCCTTTGTCATATCTGCGTGTTCATCGCATACGATGGGAATTTCTTTGTTGAGGAGAGGAAGAATAACGTGGCAACCATGAAGATGCTTATATCTTTCGTCCTCTGCGTTTATTGCAACAGCAGTATCACCGAGCATTGTTTCGGGTCTTGTTGTTGCAAGTTCAAGCTGTTCTCCTGTTTCTTTAACGGTGTAAAGAAGATGCCAGAAGTTGCCGTCCTGCTCTTCGTAATCAACCTCTGCATCAGAAATTGATGTGTTACAGTAAGGACACCAGTTAACCATTCTGTTGCCTCTGTAAATAAGGTCTTTATCATAAAGTCTTACAAAAACTTCTCTTACAGCTCTGCTGCAGCCTTCGTCAAGAGTGAAACGTTCTCTGTCCCAGTCGCAGGAAGAGCCCATTTTCTTAAGCTGTTCAATAATTCTGCCGCCGTATTTTTCTTTCCAGTCCCAAGCACGAACAAGGAAGCCTTCTCTGCCGAGGTCGTCTTTGGTGAGTCCTTCAGCAGCCATAGCTTCAACGATTTTTGCTTCTGTTGCGATTGAAGCGTGGTCTGTACCGGGAAGCCAGAGTGCATCATAGCCCTGCATTCTTCTCCAACGGATAAGAATATCCTGAAGAGTGTTATCAAGGGCGTGACCCATATGAAGCTGGCCTGTGATGTTCGGAGGCGGAATAACTATTGTGTAAGGTTTTTTGTCTTCTTCTGTTTTGGCGTGGAAATATTTTCCCTTAAGCCAGAAATCATAAATACGGTCCTCAACATTTTTTGGATCGTACTGCTTGGCAAGCTCTTTTGCCATTGGAAATCATCCTTTCTTTTTGTGAAACGAAAAAACTCGCCTCACAGATAATAAAATCAATGAGACGAGTAATAATTTATACCCGCGGTACCACTCAAATTGCGTATTAAACGCCGCTCTCAGACTTTAAAGTCCGTTAACATTAACGCAGTTTCACGGAAAGGTTCTAATTGCGAAAAACGCTTTCTTCCTTTCAGCTCAGGGGCTACAGCAATTAAACCAACACTGCCGATTTTCACCAGACATCGGCTCTCTGAGAGCTTGAAAATAATGCCCTCCCCTTCAATGCTTTTATATTAAATTTCAATATAGTTTAACACAACAATATTTGAATGTCAATAATATTTATTTTAATAATAATATCAGAACTTTCCACCGCCACCGCCGTGTCTTACACCGCCCGAGGAAACTCTGATTCCTCCCCCGCCACCGGGTCGTGAGCCGTGATGGTTATTGTTGTTTTTCGGCAAAGGTCTTTTGGTTACGGCGCTGCCGATGAACGCGTCACGCTGAATATTGAGATTAAAACTGCCCTGAACAACATAATCATCTGCATCGTGTTTTTTAACTGCGGTGTTCATTTTGCTTTTGAGAATCATTGTTATCACAACCGCAATAACAATCGCAATCAAAAAAAGAATAAATTCATGCATAATTATATCTGTGACAGATGATGAAGCAAAATCATCTTCATAATAATCATTCAAATCAACTGTTTCTTCTGATTCTCCATAATAATCGCCCGCAAAAACAAAATCGTCAACGGAATCAAGCTCGCCGTTGAGGAAGAGATTAAGCTGCGATAAATACTGCGAAAAAGCTTTATAATAATCCCCGTTTGAAAGGCAAGAAACAACATCTTTGCAGATTATTTCAAGGTCATATGCAGTTAAAGAATCAACAAGATAACCCGCCGTACTCGTGTAATAATCACGCTCTGCCATACTGATAACAAAAATCAGACCGTCTTCCAGATAACCGCCGTTATCATAAAAATCATCGGCATAGGTTGCAATATCTTTTCCATAGGTGTAATCGGTTGTGTGGATAACAACAGAAATATTATGATTCAGGCAGATTTCTTCAATTTCATCGGAAAGCATAATTTCTTCGCTGTAGCTTAATAAATCGGCATCATCAATAAGATATTCACCGTTTGAAGCAAATGATGAAACTGAAAATACAAAAATGAACATAACCGCCGTTAAGAGAGCAAAAATTCTTCTCATAATCCGCCCTCCTTAAAGTACAAAAAACTGACCGATTGCGAAAACTGCGGCGGCAATACCCGCAAGACAACCCCAGAATTTTTTCTTATCAACGGGAAGGTTGCCCACAAGCTTGCCAGTCTGACCGTTCATCGCAAAGGTATACATTTTATCTTTATATTTTGTGTTAAGAAGCCACACGGGAAACAGAGCATATTTTGCATTACCGTCATAAACACCCACATTTTTATCGGCAACGGAAACAGTTGTGTAGCCCGTTACGGTTTTGCGGAATGCATCTGCAGTTGAATTCTCAATTCTTTCGTTGAGTCTGGGCTTATTCTGCTCAATATCAACGTCATATTTATCAGCAAGATAGCCCGAAAGATATGCCGCATCAAAATCAATGAGCTCACTATAATCAAACGGCTCGATGGCATCCATATAGGCATCATCCATTTTTGACGAACCGTCGGCAGGAATCATTTTAAATGCAAGTGAACCTGAACGCAAAACACGAAAACGATCGGTTTTGGTGTATTCAAAGTTCTTATCTCTCCAAATGTGAGTTCTTGTTGCGTTATAGGTTATGTTTGCACCCACATTGCAATCAAAGAGCCAGAACGGAATATAGACGCCCTTGATTTCTTTGATTTTGTTCTCTGTTTTGAACTCATTCGGAAGAAAAGGCTTACCTTTATAAAAAGCTTTGAGAGCTTCTTCTGCCTGTTTCTTCTGAATTTTGAAAGGGATAACCAAATCGGGTCTGTTGATTCCTGAAAGCTGCGGAGCAACGATAATCGGGTTGTTGCAATAAGGGCATTCTGTTGCCGCAGTTGTTGCGTCAGTTACAATTTCAGCGCCGCAGAACTTGCAGGAATAAGTGTTGATATTATTGAGTTCTTCGCTAATCTCATCGCTTTGCCACTCATAATCTTCAACCTTTTGTGTATTCTCAGGCTGACCGCTGTATTTAAGAATTTCATCGTATTCACTGAGCTGTTCCTGAGTAAAAACGCTGTCACAACTTTCGCACTTGAATTCCTGATTTGCACTTTCAAAAACTATTGCACCGCCGCAGTTGGGACACTTATAAGTCATTAAATCCACTATAATTCCCCCTTTGCTTTCAAGGAATTACTTTATATCGTTTTCATCAAATCTGTCACCGCATACGGGGCAGAATTTGGGAGGATTCTTGGGGTCTTCGGGCTTCCATCCGCATTTATCACACTGATAAAGCGGAGCACCAGATGGTCTCTTTGAGCCGCAGTTTGAGCAGAAATTGCCCTTGTTAACTGAACCGCATGAACAATTCCAGCCATCTTCAGCAGGCTTTTTTGCACCGCATTGAGTGCAGAAATTGCCGTTTACGGTTGCACCACAAGCACAAGTCCA
Source organism: Acutalibacteraceae bacterium (assembly GCA_045652165.1). Lineage (GTDB taxonomy): Bacteria > Bacillota > Clostridia > Oscillospirales > Acutalibacteraceae > CAG-177. Next base: position 61,807 of record JAZRTQ010000004.1, read on the forward strand.
GCCCGTTGCAGGAGCTGCAGGCGCTGCTGAAGCTGACATCTGCTGTTGTTGCTGAACACCTGCCTGATACATCTGCTGAGCATTGAATCCGCCATTTGCATTCATTGCCATATTCATTCCCATAAAGCCCATCATTGCTCCGTTTTCATTCGAAGCAGCTCCTTCCATTGCATTTGCCTGTGCATCGGTCATTCTGCCTGCCATCATAAACGGATTTGAGCCCATTGTTGCGGCATCTTCCATCTGATTAATCTTCTGCATATCTTCGGGAGTAAGAGTAATCGGATTAATTGCAATGGATTCAACAGAAATACCTCTGCGATCTGTCCAGTCAGCTTTGAGAGCTGTATTCATTGCATCTTTAAGTTCTGCAGTATGTGCAGGAATCTGTGCAGGACGAAGCTCAAGCTCTGTAAGTTTTGCAAATGCAGGCTGAAGTGCAGAAATGAACTCTGTTTTAAGCTGCATATCGATTTCTTCTCTTCTGTATTCGTCAGAAACATTACCTGCGATTTTTGTGTAGAAAAGAATGGGGTCAGTAATTTTATAGGAATAGATACCGTTGCATCTTACCTGAACGGTGCGGCTCACACCGATTCTTTTGTTAACAACCTCAAACATAAACGGGTTGGGTGTGCCGAACTTGTTGTCAAGAATTTCTTTTGTATTGAAATAATAAACTCTCTGGTCTTTAGCGGTATCGCCGCCGTAAGTAAATCTTTTTCCGATAAGTTTAAATGTTTCTTTAACGCTTTCGCCGAGTTTTCCCGAGAAAATGCTGGGTTCTGTTGATGAGTCATAGGTGAATTCGCCCGGCTCTGCGCAGATTTCAACAACCTTGCCCTGCTCAACGATAATCATACACTGACCGTCGGCAACAGCAATGCCTGAGCCGTTGGAAATTACATTATCGCTGCCTTTGGTGTTTGAGCTTCTGCCGCTTACTCTTTTTGAGCCTTTCACCATAAGCACATCGTTTTCGAGCGAGTCGCAATAGAAGAATTCTTTCCACTGGTCTGCGAGTACACCGCCGAGTGCTCCTATACCTGCTTTAATAAGTCCCATAATCTGTCTCTCCTTTACTAGAATTTCAATAATTCTGCTGATTAGATTTTATCATATATTTACCGTCTTTGCAATAATATGATTATAAACGAAAAATAAACATTATTTGACCAGAAAATTAATACGGTGAATAAATATGAATAATTCAAAACTCGCAAAACACACCGCAGTTATGACGGCAGTCAATCTGATTATGCGTTCCGCAGCCGTGTTTTTTAATGCATATCTCACTTCAAAGGTCGGCTCTGCGGGAATGGGTCTTTTTCAGCTTGTTATGACGGTTTACTCTCTTGCGGTAACATTTTCGTGCGCAGGAATAAAGCTTGCGGCAACAAGAATTGTTGTTGAAAGCGAAGCAAACCAGAAGAATGATGTTATAAAAACAGTTCGTAAATGCCTGATTTATGCCCTTATATGCGGCAGCGCAATCGGCATTTTATTATACGGATTTTCCGATTTAATAAGCATTCTGTGGCTTTCAAGCGCCAAAACAGCCGCACCGTTGCGAATTCTTTCATTCAGTCTGCCGTTTGTTGCAATGTCGGCGGCACTGGGCGGATATTTCACCGCAAGGGAACAGATTCCGCAGTATTCCGCCGTTCAGATGATAGAGCAGGGAATAAAAATAATGATAACCGTTTTTTTGCTCAACAGATTTTCCGCTTCGGGAAAGCCGGAATATTCAATAGCCATTGTTATGGGAATGACCGCCGCCGAGGTTGCATCATTCAGTATGTCATTCGCGTTAAAAAGGCTCACTTCCCCCGAAAAAACGATAAGAAATCCTGCAAAAATGCGCGAAATATTAAGAATTGCAATTCCCGACGCTTCTGGCACAAGTATGCGAAGCATATTGCTGACAATTGAGCATCTTTTGATTCCCAAAGGCTTTGAAAAATCGGGTGAAGGGAGTGCGGCGGCACTTTCTGCATACGGCAATATTCACGGTATGGCTTTGCCGATTCTTCTTTATCCCGCCGCATTGATAAGCTCGCTTTCATCGCTTATAGTACCTGACCTCGCAAGAAAAAACGAACTCGGAGATAAAAACGGAATTAACCGCACGGTTGAAAAAAATCTCTTTCGCACGCTTATTTTTTCACTCGGGTGTGCCGCTGTGTTTGCATTTTTTGCCCCTGCACTTTCAAACATCGTTTATAAATCAAACGAAGCGGTGATGTATATAAGAATACTCTCACCGCTTGTTCCTCTGATGTATATGGATACCGTTACCGACGGAATGCTGAAAGGTCTTGACCAACAGGTTTATTCAATGAAATATAACATCATTGACTCGGCACTCTGCGTTGGTATGGTATATTTTCTGCTCCCCCGATACTCGGTCAAGGGATATATTTTTATTCTTTATGCGAGCGAAATAATAAACTTTTATTTAAGCTTCAACAGACTTATAACCGTTTGCGATATAACCTGCTTCAGAAAAATCAAAGCTTTTCGAGAACGCAAAGCAGATATTCCCACACCCTCTTCACAGAAGATATACTCATTCTCTCTGCGGGAGTATGAATATCAAAAAGGTCGGGGCCGAGCGAAACACAGTCAAGTCCGCTGATTTTTCCGCAGAAAAGTCCGCATTCAAGACCCGCGTGAATTGCAGTTACAAGCATTTCTTTTCCGTAAACTGATTTATAGACATCAGCCATAATCTGCTGAAGGGGCGATTCTTTTTTGAATGCCCATCCGGGATATATACCTGAAATTTTATTTGACGCACCGTGTTTATCTGCAATAGCAACAAGATTTTCAAGAAGTTTTTCTTTTTCATCATCCTTACTGCTTCTTACGGAATAGCCGTAATGAACGGAATTTTCTGCAGTTTTTAAAGTTCCGAGATTGAGCGAGGTTTCAACAAGCCCCTCAATCTCTTTACTCATTGCCATAACTCCGTATGGAAGTTCATTTAAAAGAGCGATAATCTTTTGAGTTGTTTCTTTATTCATTGCACCGGCATCGGATTTTATTGATTCTGCTTTAACAAACATTTCAGGGTCGGTTAACAAAAATTCAGCTTTAAACTCCGATTCAACAGCGGATATTGCCGATTTAAACTCATCGCAGTTGCCGTTAAGCGAAACAACCGCAATGTTTTCTCTTGTTATAGCATTATCCTTTGTACCGCCGTTGATTGAAATGAGCGTGAAATCAAAGCTTTCCGAAAGCTTTGCAAGCAATCTGCCCATAATCACGCTTGCATTGGCATAACCGACGTGGATTTCGGCGCCAGAATGACCGCCGTGAAGCCCGCCGAGGGTTATTTCAACGCTGTTTTCAGCCGTTTTTTCTTCGCGGATAAAAGGCATTTCAATATCAATTCTTGCTCCGCCTGCACAGCTTACCCAGAGAACACCCTCATTTTCGGAATCAATGTTAATCATTCTTTTGCCGCCCAGAATTGAAGTGTCAAGTGCCTCTGCACCGAACATACCCGTTTCTTCATCAATAGTGAAAACAACCTCAATTGGCGGATGGGAATATTCGTTGCTGTCAAGCAAAGCAAGACACATTGCAACCGCAATGCCGTCATCACCGCCGAGAGTTGTTCCCTCTGCATAAACAAAATCTCCGTCAACAGCAAGAGAAAGACCGTCATTATCAAAATCGATATTGCAATCGTTTTCTTTTTCGCACACCATATCAAGGTGTCCCTGAAGAATAACGGGTTCTTCATTTTCTCTGCCTGCAGAACCGTTTTTGAAAATAACAACATTTCCGATTTCATCACGGATATAGCGAAGACCTTTTTCTTTTGCAAAGCCCTCGCAGTAATCGCTGATTTTTTCAGTTTTTCCCGAGCCTCTGGGAATTGACGAAATAATCTCAAAATATTCAAAAACCTTTTTGGGTTCAAGATTGCTTAAAATTCCTTTTTTCAAAATATCACCTTCGCACAAATTTTATCATCAACATACTATCATAGTATTCACTTTTTTTCAACGAATAAAAAAAGAAACAGCCCCTCGGATAAACCGAAGGGCTGTGATATAAATATTAAAGATTATAATATTTATCAAATTCTGCGGGATGAGGAATAGATGAAAGCTGGCTGCATTCCGCTCTCTTTGCTTTGATAAAGTTAGCAATGAGCTCTTTGGGGAATACTCCGCCTTCTGTAAGGAATTCGTTATCTGCTTCGAGAGCGTCAAGTGCCTCTTCAAGAGATGCGGGAAGATGTGAAAGCTTTGCCTTTTCTTCATCGCTGAGGTGATAAAGGTTAACATCGTAGGGACCCCAACCGTTTGCGTGGGGGTCAATCTTATTCTTAACACCGTCAAGACCTGCCATAAGGATAGCTGCATAGCAGAAATAGGGGTTGCAGGTTGCGTCGGGGTTACGAAGCTCGAATCTGCGCTTATCAGGGCTCTTTGCATAAGCAGGAATACGAATAACAGCGCTTCTGTTTGAAGTTGCATAACCAACGGTTACGGGAGCTTCAAAGCCGGGAATAAGACGCTTAAATGAGTTTGTGCTGGGGTTTGTGATAGCGCAGAGTGCGCCGATATGCTTGAGAAGACCGCCCATGAAATAATGAGCTGTTTCGCTCAGATGTGAATAACCGTTATCATCCGAGAAAACGGGTTCGCCATCTTTGAAAAGAAGCATATGAACATGCATACCGCTGCCTGCTTCGCCATAGATGGGCTTGGGCATAAATGTTGCGGTCTTGCCATATTTGAGAGCTGTGTTGTGAATGATATATTTAATCCACATTGTAGCATCTGCCATATGAACAACTTCGCCGAGCTGGGGCTCGATTTCATACTGACCTGAAGCTGCAACTTCAGGATGATGATAGTTGATTTCGATGCCTGCATCTTTCATGTGAAGGCACATTTCACTGCGGCACTCATATGAAGTGTCAAAGGGTTTTGCAATGTGATAGTTCTTCTGCTTTGCAACAACAACGCCGAGACCGTCGGTGTTTGAGTTCCAGTATGACTGGCTTGCATCAACTGTTGCACCGATATGTCTGCCGTCAACGTTCCATCTTACATCGTCAAAAAGATAGAATTCAAATTCGGGAAGAATCTTCATTTCATCAGCAACGCCGCTGTCTTTCATATAATCAACAGCTGCTTTGATGATGTTTCTGGGATACTGTGCAAGAGGACGGTTTTCGGGTGAAGCAATAATCATTGCGTTACCTGTCATTGAAAGAGTGGGAATTTCGCAGAAAGGATCGATAATTGCTGTGTCGGGGTCGGGAATGAACACCATATCGCTCTTTTCAACAACTGCGTAACCATAGTTTGATGCATCAAAGCCGATACCACTCTTCATTGTATCTTCTGAAAAGTTCTCGGCAGGAATTGTAACATGACGGTATTGACCGTTAATGTCAACCATCTTGAAGTCAACCATTTTGATATCATTCTCTTTGATAAGAGCAAGGATATCCTGAATACTCTTTGCCATTTAAAACACTCCTTACATAATATGTTAACAGAATGAGTATAACAATATTTTTCAAATTCGTCAATAGCCGACATTTTTAAATATAAAATTTTCGCCGCATTCCCCCGCCCTGATTTTCAAATGAAGAAATCGGAATAAAAAATAATAAAAAATCAAAAAAAATATTGACAAACCAATTTCTTTTTGATATTATATCTATCGTTGCGAATACGCATCTTTGGGCCATTAGCTCAGTTGGTTAGAGCAACCGGCTCATAACCGGTTGGTCCGGGGTTCGAGTCCCTGATGGCCCACCATATTTAATATAGGGGTATAGCTCAGTTGGTAGAGCAGCGGTCTCCAAAACCGCGTGCCGAGGGTTCAAGTCCTTCTGCCCCTGCCATTCAAGTCCCGAAACCGTTGATATACAAGGGTTTCGGGATTTCTCTTTTGGAATTATAATTTTTTCTAACACTTTTGACCGTTTTTTCTAACATTTTTCTAACACTTTTTCAGGCTTTGTTTTTTTATCGGCACAACTTTTGTGCTGATAATTACCGTTTTTGAGTCTTTTTTCGACCCTTTTTCGGGGTCTTTTTTTGTTTTTTCAAGGGTCTTTTCTTCAAACACCTTTTCTAACACTTTGTCCTCTTTTTTCTCTTGTTCCGAATTAAGCTTATCAAGAGTGTCGGCAATGCTGATTTTTGAACTTTTATCAACGTGTGCATAGAAATTAAGTGTTGTTGATGCACTTCCGTGACCGAGCCATTCCTGAACCTGAACAACTGAAAATCCGAGATTGAGCAGATTGCTTGCTACACTGTGGCGTAAATCGTGCAGTCTTATCTGTGGAAGTGTGCTGTTCTGAATAACAGAGTGAAAAGTGCGTGTCAGATAATTCGGTGCAATTACTTCTCCGTTGCCCCAGGTGCAGACGTAATCATTGAATATGTAATAATTACCCATAAGCAGTTTGCGTTCATCCTGAAGTTTCTTCTGTTCTTTGAGAAGCTCATACGCCGTGTTGTTCATCGGCAGAGTTCTGTAACTGCTTTCTGTTTTGGGTTGGTCGGTGTAATTGCCGCCTGTGTGCTGCTGAAGTGTTTCGCTTATTGTTATTGTGCGGTTGATGAAATCGACGTTCTTCCATTTAAGACCCAGCACCTCACTTCTGCGGAAACCGTAGATTGCACAAAGTCTGACGGGCAATTCAATGGGATTTCCTTTGAACAGAGAAATAAGTTCGTCAAGCTGTTCGTGGTTGAGAAATTCAGCTTTGTATTTCTCTTTCTTCGGCAATCTTGCAGAGCTTGCGGGATTGAGCGGAATATATCCTTTTCTGACCGCATCGGCAAGTGCCTTGCTTATGTTCTGATGATGATGTCTGATTGTTGTTGCGGAAAGTGCTGCACCGTTTTCGAGGTTGCTGTCGGGTCTGAGAAGCGAGAAATAGTAATCTTCAAGGTCGATAGGCTTGATTGACTGAAGCTGAATCTTCGTATCCCTGAAATACGGAATAATATGATTTCTCATATTACCCTGATAGGAACGGAAGGTGTTCGGTCTTACTTCTTTTTCAATCTCTGTCAGCCATATTTCAAAGTATTCCGCAACCGAAATACCGTAATAAACGCCGTTATGGTAGTTCCATTTTTCTAGTTCCTGATTAAGGAATTGCTCGGCGTTCTTCTTGTTGCCTCTGACGGGCAGACCCGTGCTGACCCATTTCTGCTTTCTTTTGCCGGTTTCATCTTTGAGATTAACAACGGCATAATACTTGCCGTCTTTAATTTGCAGATTGCCTGTTACCATTGATACTCCTTTCTGATCGGGAAACAGTCAATCATTCCGTAATTAAAATTATACATAATATTTGACTGTTTACAAGTTTTTTATGATGCTGATTCAAGAAAATTTATTACGCTTGATTTCGGAATGATATATCTTTTTCCAACTCTGATTGTTTTTATCTTGCCGTCTTTGACTATGTCATAGGCGGCGTTTCTGCCTATGTGAAGCATTTCCTGAAGTTCTTCGATGCTGACAACATCGGGGTAATCTTTAAAAGTGTTGTTCATTTGTTTCTCCTTATGATAAATTTTGATGATATGCAAATTCCGCCGAAACAGAGTTTGCTATGGTTGTTGGTGCATTGAACAGAGCCGAAATCAGATATGCTTTTATGTTTCTGATTTTGGTTTCACTGCTTTCGATACAACCGATAATATATTCAATGTGTTCTGCAGTAAGTTTACGGAATCGTGAAATAACAACTTCTCTCGGAAAATCGCTTCCTCCGATTTTGACGGTGGAACTTGTCCCGGAAATAACATCTGCCATTATGTGAATTATTTCCCTAACCATTTCTGCATCTGCGTTAATGCAATCATATTCAATCTGTTCTTCAATACTTTCAATCAACCGGTCATACTCGATAGATGGATTGAGGTAACTGATGTTATTATAATTGTAATTATTATAAATTTCTTCCGATTTTGAGAACTGTTGAATTCCGTTTTCGGGAACTTCTGAATTCTTATTATCGGATTTCTTATGCGCTGTTTTGAGAATTTTCAAAACGGATGGAAGAACAATTATTTTATTCGGTTTTCCGCATCCTTTTCTTTGCTTGAAAATAAGTCCCTGATATTCGAGTTCGTTGACAAGTCTGACAGCTTTCCCGTGACTGCATCCGAGTTTTAAACAGATTTCCTGAATGGTGTAGTAAACAAACAGATTACCGTTCTTATCCGTAAATCTGTCTGCATTTATCTGCGATACTCCCATCCTGTCAAGAATAAGAGAAAATAATAGTTTGGCTTCTGCTGACAATCCCGAAAAATTTGGATCGTCAATCAATGCTCTCGGTAATCTTATAAACGGGAAATTGTTGTTTGAATTTTCACTCAAATTATCACCCCGCTTTTCTTCCGAGTCCGACATTCTCGGCGTGTTCTTTTGCCTTCTTTTTCTGTTCATCCGTTCTCGGAGTAAGGAGTCTGATTGATATGCAGGTTTTCGGAACTTTGTATAATTCGCCTCCGTATTGGTCTGTATGCTCGTGAATCAAAATGCCGGGATGTTTGTCGTCATACTCTTTAAAACGTCTTTTAAGCGGCTTTGAGTTAATGTAAACAGACCAGAAATCTTCCGCAGCATTTGAGAGAAAGATATTCTCTTTTTCATATTTGGTTAATCGTTTCATTTATGCCTCCTTTTAAGTCTTTGTTTTTATCCTCAAATCGACTAATTTATGAGTTTCAAGCATGGTAGGGTAAATATACCCTAAGGAGGTTTACTCTTAAAAAAACTGTTGTTTGAGACTATATTTCTGATGTTAATTTTCATGTTTTGCTCCTTTTTCGGTAGTCTTTTGTGGTGTGAATTAACTTGTAAATATTGCTTACAAAATCATTTATAAATTTTAAATGGACAGATTAGCTGTTTATTTGTTGAACGTTTACAAATTGTTTACATTTGATGATGTACAATCCCGATAAGTGTCTTTAATTATCTTTTAACACCTAAAGTGTCAAGATTTTTGCCCATTTAAAAAATTTTTTTTAAATTTTTTGCTGTTTTGTTTGAATAGAACTGTTTCATAAAATTACAATAAACCTTAAACCGGAAGCTTTACTTCCACTTTGAAAAATTTATAACAGTAAAATAAAACTTAAACCGGAAACCTAATGTCCACTTTTTAAAAATTTTTCAAAAAAATTACTCCTCCGACGGTTTACCCATCGAAGGAGTTGAAGGTTTATTATTAAATTTAATTCGACAAATTGGAATTTGTCATTTTAAATAGATATTGATTTTATGTTAATTTACAATAAGAACTTATTGCAACAAGGCATCTGTAACAAACGGTTTCCATTCTTTTTTTGAATAGTCATAAGCTCCGAAGCCTGCGTTGTATTCCCAATAGCCCCAAGCCAGATTGTGCTTTTTCATCAGCTCAACCGCTCCGCTGAGGAATTGTGAAACATCTTCTTCGGAAACTTGTTTCTCATATACGCCGAATTCACCGATAATAACCTTGATGCCTGTTTTTTTCTGATATTCTTCTGCAACTGTCAACGCCTGTTCAAAGTCGTTCATCATATCTTGAGAAAACGGGATTTCAGCTTTGTATGAATCGTCCATCCATTCAGCACCCTGATGTGTAAACCTCATAGGTTCATAATCATGTACATCTATGACAATATTCTTATCCGAACGCTTGACGAGCATTGAGGAAAGTTTATGTGCATTGTTATAATTCATCGGTGAAAGAACAATCACTCTGTCCTCATCGATTTTTCTTATAGCGGTGACCACAGAAAGCTGAATGTAATTCCACCTTATATCGCTCATTTTACCGCTGTCGTTATTCGGCTCATTAAGTATTTCAAACCAAAGATTTTCGCTGTAATCTGAATATCTCTCTGCTACTTGTTCCCAGATGGAAATCAGTCTTTGGGTGTTCTGTGCATCAGGATTTTTAGTGAAATCTGACCAACCGTGTAAATCGAGCAATACAGTCAAATCTGACTCAAGTGCGAACTTGAGAACAGTATCAAGATTTCTCATTGCACTTTCATTTAATCTGCCGTCATAATCAAGCATCCAGCCGAAATTCACGGGCAGACGAATAAAATCAAAGCCTTTACTCCTCACATTATCAAAGGTTTCTTTTTCCATTATGTAATCACGGGCGAAGCCTGATTCCATACAAGGCATATTGATTCCGCGATTGACGTTAAAATCTATGTCTGTATTCTCGTCGCAGGCAGGTGTAAGGAAATACTCTATAATACTGAATATGTTTTTAAAAAAATTCTTTATTAAGGAAGGAACTGAAAGCTCAACCAATTCAGGTACCTCAGGAAGGGCAGATGCGTTTTCCGCAAATGTTACACTGTCTGCATTCAGATTTTTTATTTTAATTGCAGGACGGATTCCTGTTCCTGTAAAATATGTGAAGAAAGCATAGCGGTTGCAATAAAAGTCGTGACCGTATAAGCTTCCATCTACCGAAACGCAAACCGCTGTATATGAGTTATCACCCGGTGTGCGAAGATACCAATATGAATTGCCGCCGTCAACAAACAAGCCCTGACATTTTGCATAATCCGTGCCGGTTGCGATTCTTTCCTTATTCTGACTGTTTTTCACTTCGTTCACAGACGGAAGAAAAACCCTATCTTCAAAAGCAGCCCATAAATCGTCAATATAGTTATATTCAAGATTTGCTTTTTCCTCTGCCGTAAACGCACAGTTGAGGAATTCGTTGTTCAGCATATTCCTTATACTGCTGACAACGTAATAATTTGAACAATCATAAAACTGATTATCAGCAAAATACTCCCAACCGTTATAAAAAATCATATTCTGAAACGGTTGTGAATCAATAATGGATTCGCAGATTGCATAGCCTGAATTTTCATCAACAACGCGCCATTTAATCGGCTCATATCTGAACCAGTATGTTTTGCCACATTCATAGCCGTTATTATCCTGATATGAGTCACCGTCAGATGTGGATTCAAAGCCTGTGAAATACGGTCTGTACGAATCAAACTTTACCGCCCTGTACTTACTGCCGTTATAATCCACATCGGCATACTGCATATAATCAGCGGTGTGCATTTTTCCGTCATTCCACTTGCCGGTACCGCTGTAATAATTATAACTTTTCCAGTGAATCTCTGTACTGTTAAGTGCAGACAGCAATTCAGAATCTTTAACCTCGCTTTGTGGATAAGAACCGAAAAGGAAAACGTTATCTGAGCCTATTGCGTCCACAGCAGAAGAAGTCAGCGGCAGAGAAGTTATTATGATAGCAATAACAATAAAAAATGATAACAGCTTATATTTATTATTCATAAAAGCCCTCCATGCATAGAACAAAGTAACCGACAAATTCTTATTTATCGAACTGATTATATCACATTCTTTTTGTTTATTCCACAGAAATTTTATTGAGGGCAGTTTGATTATTTTTGAAATCCGTGTTACTCTTAATGATAGAATTCTTGAAAGGATGTGATGTAGATGAAGTTCGAAAACGCAGAAGTTTCTGTTATAAAAAGCAAACGGAAAACAATTTCAATTCAGGTGAAGCCGAATGAAGTTATCATCCGTGCGCCGATGAGAATAAAAGAAAAAGAAATTGAAAAATTTGCGGAATCAAAAAGAAATTGGATTGAAAAGCATCTGCAATTGCTTTCAGAAAAACAAAAACTCTTTGAAAATATTGAGCCTTATTCAGGCGAAGAAATCAAAAGTTTTGTTATAAAAGCGAAAGAAATAATACCAAAGAAAGTTGAATTTTATGCCGAGAAAATCGGTGTAACCTACAACAGAATCACAATCAGATGTCAACGCACACGCTGGGGAAGTTGCTCATCAAAAGGCAATCTGAATTTCAACTGTCTGCTTGTTTTGCTTCCCGATGAAATCATCGACAGCGTTATTGTTCATGAGCTTTGCCACAGAAAGCAGATGAATCACTCCGCAAAATTCTATGATGAAATCGAAAAAGTTTTTCCGGATTACAAGCGTTGTCACAACTGGCTAAATCAAAACGGAAACAAATATATGAGCCGAATCCCAGCATGAAAATTATGGGACTTCGGCTCTTTTGTTTACCTCTGTTTTTGTACGACACTAATTTGGCAAGCAAGGCAAATGTGAACACAAACACAAAAAATCATTTGCAATCTTGAATCGCTTGTTGGTGAAGTTTTCCCCAAACCCCTAACAAAAATCGGAGAGAATATTTAAAAATCTTCTCTCCGAACTGCGCCGCGGTGGCTTGAAATATTTGTGTTAAATTTTAATAATCGCTCCGTGTTATCTGTAAGATTTAAGCAGAATCGCAGTCATTTGCAAACACCCTTCACTTGTTTGAAATTAGAAGGTGCTTTTGCACACCCTAATTTCAAAAAAATTTTAGATAAAAAAATACCCTCCCAATTTGGGAGAGCAAATAAAAAAACCGCTGTACTGCCAATCGGTAATACAGCGGTGAGTATTTATACGAATACAAGTTTCTAATTTAGGATTTATCTTTATTAATTATATATAAATTTTAAATGCAAATTTTTACATTATCTATAATTGCGAACAGGAAATGTGTGTGATAAAATAAAATATGGATATTAGTATTCAATTTTGTATTCACATACAAAGGAGGAAACCCTATGAAAAAAACAAACAAAATCATAAGCATTCTGCTTGTTTTGGCGATGCTTCTGTCGGTTGCTCCGCTGAGTTTTGTTACAACTACAGCTGCGGAAATTACTTTGACAGAGCCGACATTAACAACAGACAAGTATGATATAAACGGTGACGGAACAAATGATGCCGTTTATGAAATCACTGATGTTTCGGAACTGTATTGGTTTGCAAACCTCGTTAATACCAAAGCCAAAGACGGAGGAAACAACAAAGCCAATGCAATATTGATGAACAATATCACGGTCAACGAAAATGTTATTGTTGATGGTGCTCTGACATCCGACACTTCTTCCTTGAATGTTTGGACAGCTATGGGTAAAACCGTCTTTTCGTCAGGCTGGTACGGCGGTTGGTTTGACGGTAACGGCAAGACCATCAGCGGTCTTTATGTGAATGAAACCAACAATTACCGTGGCTTTATAGGTTGTATCGGTGAAGGTGGCGGCATCAAGAATCTTACTATTGAAGATTCATATTTTACAAGCACAACAAGTAGCCTTGGTGCATTTGTAGGCACAATGAGTTTGGACTCTGCTGCTGTTAAACCTGTCATTGAAAACTGTAAGCTGACGGGAAGCATTGTAAGCGGCACAGGTTATGTTGGTGGTATTGCCGGCGGTGCTGATTACGGTGAAATTATCAGCAACTGCCATATGTATAACAGCACAATCATCGGTACCGGAGATAATGTCGGCGGTATTGTCGGTAATGCAGGTGACTACAATAATGAAACATACATCAGACTCTGCTCTGTAAACGGAGGTAGTGTCATCGGCGCAAATAAGGTAGGCGGTATTATCGGTTGCGGTTACGAACTGTCTAAAACAAAAATATCCGCTTGCTGTAACTACGGTACATCCGTTACCGCCACAACCAAATATGCCGGCGGTATTCTTGGTGAAGACGGACATTGTTATTCCTGTTTTGTAACTGCAAAAGTTACCGCACCCAAAAATAAAGGTCCTTTTGCAGGTTACGGCAACCATTACTATTCCGCTTGCGATAGCGATATTTACGGTGAAGGAATTAACCATATAAGCTCAAAATCTTTCACTACCGAGGAAATAGAAGCAGGTATTGCAACATATTTTCTTACAGATACGACTCCCAGCAATACAGTCTATGTTCTGTGGGGTCAGAAGATTGGCGAAGACAAGTATCCTTCGTGGAATCCTGACGGCAATCAGGACTATATTGTATACAGAGTTGATGATACTGAAAACGGCGGATACATTTATTACAACGGCGATGCCGCAGCTGAATATGAACCCAACGAAGACGGTATTTACGAAATTGCAAACAGAAGCGATTGGTATAAGTTTGCAAAGAAGGCAAAGGAAGATACTGCGATTGATGCTGTTCTGACTGCAAATATCGACTTCTCAGGTGTCGGTTCGGATAAGTTGGCTAACTATATTATCGGCGTTGACCAAAAAGCATACACAGGTACCTTTGACGGTGACGGCTATACCGTCAGCAATCTGCCCGATGCTACACAGCCTTTGTTCAATATCATCGGCAACGGTGGTGAACTGAAAGACCTGAACCTCTCCGGAGCAACGGTCACCAATACGGACACCGTCAGTATTGCTGGTCTTGTATATAATAACCAAGGTACTGTTTCCAACGTTACTGTTACAGATGTGACAGTTTCCGGCATTTACAGTGCTGGCATTGTTTACTACAACTACGGTACGGTAACAGGATGTACAGCATCCGATATTACCGTGACGGGTAAAACAACAGCCGGCGGTATTGTCGGCGTTAACAATAACGGCAAAACCGTTGAAAACTGCCATGTGCTTTCCGGCACAGTCAAGGCTGAAAATGCGGATGGATACGACGGACATGCGGGCGGTATTTGCGGCAGCTCTTACGGCGGTACAATTAAAGGATGCTCCAACGGTGCGGATGTTTCCTCAGAGGCATCAAGACTCGAGACTGCTGCCGGTATCGTGGGAAAACCTGTGGCATACAATGATGTGTCCGTTAATATTATTGAGTGTTACAATACCGGTGATATTAACGGTAACTGTGCAGGCGGTATTTCCGGTGCAGATTTGAGCTCGACTGATGTGAATATTTCTCTTTGCTATAATGAAGGCAACATTACCGGTAATGTTGCCGGCGGCATTGCGGCAGATGGCTCGATTTATGCAACAGATAAAATTATCAACTGCTATAATGCAGGTGAGATAAAAGCTGTGGGAACCAAAGCGAAAGCCGGCGGTATCGTTGGCAACCACAGTAACTCAAGCATTCAGAATTGTCATAACTATGGAAAAGTTATTTCAGAATATCTTGCAGCTCCGATTTCCTGCACAAATGTTGGTACATGGCATGGTACTGATGAACTGATAAATAACTATGCTATTGAAGGTAATATTCAAGCTCCCAACATTAGCCCTTATCTTGATACTGCAGGTGCAGCATCAAACTTTGACGCCGTCGTTAAAGGCAGTACCCGCGAGGAATTTGCTGACGGCACTGTTACCGCAAAGCTTAATGCGGGCAACAGCGAAACTGTATGGTATCAGTATAACCATTATCCCATTCTTGAAGAGCGTCACGTACACCAGTGGAGTTATACATCGGAAGGAACCGATACAATCAAGGCAGAATGTGTCATTTCGGGCTGTGATTTATCAAACAACTACGGCGGTACTATGAGCATCAAGGCTCCCGCTGATTTGCTCTTTAACGGCAACTCAAAGGATGCAGAATGCATCTATACGGATTGGCTGCCTACTAAACCTGCGGTTGTATACAATGATGTTGACCGTGTCAATGTGACAGGTCAGGATATTGTTGCTTCTGTTACTGCGGGAGAAGCAATAGCAAGCGTGAGCTATCAGATTCAGCCTCGTGAAATTACCACTTCAATGGTAACACTTTCCAAAACATCAGTTTCCTATAACGGAACAGAACAGAGTACAACTGTAACCGTTAAGTATAACAGCTCAACAACACTTGCTGCAGGTACAGATTATGAGGTTATGGGTACTACTTCCGCAACAGATATTGGCACCTATACCGTCACTGTTATCGGTAAAGGCAATTATACAGGCACAATTGAAAAGACTTGGAAAATCAACAAGGCTTCTATACGTCCACAGATATTAATTGATGGTTGGTCATATCTTGATACTCCCAACGCACCGACTGTTAACGAAAATCCTGAAAACGGCGAAGTAACCTATACTTATTACATTTCAGGCGGCAGACGCCCGGTTATGACGGGAACTGCAAACGGAGCAGAAACTGAAGGCGGAGTTCCCAAATATGCAGGCACCTATTATATTGGAGCAACTATTACCGAAACGGAACATTATATTGCAGCAACGATAAGTCCTACTCAGCAGTTCATAATCTCTCCCAGAACTGTAAGTAATCCTACAATTGATGGTTTACAAGATTCGTATCTTTATGATAACGGAAACGAAATCAAACCTGCATTCACCCTTAAAGATGATTTAGGTAATGTAATCCCTGAAAGCGAATATACAGTAACTTACAGTGATAATACAGATGCAGGTGAAGCAACAATAACAATCACCGACAATGCCGATGGAAATTATAATGTCAGCGGCACTGCAAAGTTCACTATCGTAACACACCGACACGATTGGGTTTATACCGCAAGTGGTGATACAATTACTGCAACATGTGCTAATACAGATACAGGCTGCACCGACACAAACGGCGGCACACTCACAATCTCCGCACCTGCTGAACTTTATACAGACGGAACAATTTCAAGAGAAGCTGTTATCGATAATCAGTTTGTTGAATCAGCAGATTATACCGTTACATATTCAACCGCAGACGGCAGTGCTCCCAAAACCGCAGGCACTTACACCGCAAGCGTAACAGTCGGCGGCGCAACTGCAAGTGTTGAATTTACACTCGTTAAATCAAACGCATCTGTTTCAACAGTTCCCACAGCAAATACTCTTACATATAACCGTCAGGCACAGGCGCTTGTAACAGCAGGTGCATCAAATGACGGCGAAATGCAGTACAGCCTCGACGGTGTAACATACTCCACAGAAATCCCCACAGGAATAAACGCAGGCAATTACACCGTTTACTATAAGATTATCGGTGATGAAAACCATAGCGACAGCGAACCCGCAACAGTAACTGTTACAATCAGTCCCGCAAGCATCAGCTCCGCAATTGTTGAACTCGCCAAACCCCTCGTCTATAACGGTACAATGCAGTTCGCTGAAATTGTTGTTACTATTGACGGCGAAACATTGGTATATCAGACCGATTATTTCCTTTCGGGTCGCAGCGGCGGAACAGATGTAGGTGCATATTTTACAACAGTTCACGGTATGGGTAACTATACGGGTGATAAGAGAGTTGAATGGCACATCGGAAAAGGAATTCCGACAGCAGATATGTTTGTGTTTACCGCACCCGCAAATCTCGTCTATGACGGCACAACAAAATATGCAACCGTTGAAGTTTCTCCCGCAATCTCCGGTATGGGTGAAATCACTGTCAAGTATTCTGAATCACCCGTAAACGTCGGAACATATACTGTTTCAATCGACGTTGCAGAGGGCAGCAATTTCAATGCAATATCTGACCTTGAAATCGGTGCTTTCACAATTGCAAAGGCAGATGCTTCTGTAACCGCTCCCACCGCAAACACACTCACATATAACGGCGAAGCTCAGGCACTCGTTACTGCAGGCTCATCCGAAAACGGTGCAGTAGTTTACAGCCTTGACGGTGCAGAATATTCAGAAGTAATCCCCACAGGCATAAACGCAGGTAAATATACTGTATATTACAAAGTTATCGGTGACAGCAACCACAACGACAGCGAGCCTGCAACAGTAACAGTTACAATCGGCAAGAAGCCCGTAACCGTTTCCGCAACCGTTCCCGACAGAATTTACGGTGATGATAACAAAGCAGATACCTCAAAGGTTGTTGTTACCTTTGACGGCATTGTTGACGGTGATGACGTCGGTTACGTTGTAAAAGAAGCAACTTACTACGCTCATACCGTTATGAATGATGCTCCCGTTCAGATTGTTTACAATGTGAACGGTGCAGATGCAGGCAACTATCAGTTCCCCGAATACGGCGATTGGCTGGCACCCAACTACGGCGTTCAGGCAGTCGGTAAAATTCTTCCCAGAGATATCGCAGCTGCAGAAATCGTTCTCGGCGATACTCTTATCTATAACGGCGCAGAGCAGACACGGTCAATTGCAAGCGTAACTGTTATCGGTAAGGACGTAACCTATGATGTAAGCGGCAACACCGCAACAAATGTCGGCGTTTACGAACTCACAATCACTGGTAACGGCAATTTCACAGGAACAAAGACAGTTCTTTATGCAATCAATCCCGATTTGAGCGGAATTGAAGGTCTTGACCAATATAATGTGAAATCCACAAATAAGGCTGATATTGAATATGTTTATAATCAGCTTGAAAATGCAGTAACAGACCTGGCATCTGCTGAAAAGAAAGCAGAATGGAACGGAATAAAGGATGAATGCTGGCAGTGGCTTAAGGTTCTTGAATCCGTTGCATACAGAGTTGAATCTCTCGGAAACAGCTATTTAGCTTATGATATTGACACCGTAACTTCCGCCGATGATGAAACTCTCGCTTCTCTCGAAGCAGAAATGTATCTGTTCATGCGTGATTACCGTGATAATATGACCGAAGAAGAGCTTCTTAAGGTTGATAACGCACGAATTGAAATTTCTAAACTCCGCGACAGAATCGCAGAAACCAAGTCTGAATATGACAGAGTTATCGCTGCTGCAAACGGTTATGACGAAGCAACCGTAACATCTGCAGATAAAGATGCTCTTGTTCAGCTCAACGAAGATATCTATGCTCTCGCTCTTACAGAAAATGTTACCGCAGAAGAAAAAGAAAATCTTCAGGCAGCTCACGATAAGGTATTCGGTCTGATTGATAAACTTGTTGGTATCAGCGATGAAATCAAGCGTATTACCGAAAAAGTTGATGCATATGTATTCGAAAGCGTGAAGTCAAGCGATAAGGCTGATATTCAGCAGCTTATTGCAGACATCACGGCTCTCCTTGATACACAGAATATCACTGCAGACGAAAGAACAATCCTTGAAACTGCAGACGAAACCTGCGACAAGCTCATTGCAAAGATTGATGAAACAGTTGCAGAAATCAATCGCATCAACGATGCAACAAATGCTTATGACGAAGAAACCGTAACAAGTTCAGATAAGGAAGCTATCGAACAGCTTATTGCCGATATCAAAGCACTCACAGACGGCGATAATATCACCGAAAGCGAAAGAGCACAGCTTAACGGCAACAAAGAAACTCTTGAATCACTTCTTGCAAAAATCAATGCAGTTGCAGATGAAATTGCAAGAATCGAAGAAGCTGTAAACGGCTATGACGAAGAAACAGTCAAGTCAACCGTTAAGGCTGACCTTGAACAGCTCAAAGCGGATATCAAAGCTCTTACTGATGCAACCAACATCACGGAAGATGAAAGAGCAAAGCTCGGCGAACTTGATGCAACTCTTGATTCACTCATCAAGAAGATTGATGATACAGCCGCAGAAACCGCAAGAATCGATGAAGCTGTAAACGGCTATGATGCAGAAACAGTAACATCAGCTGATGTTCCTGCACTCGGCAAACTCATTGATGATATCAAGGCTCTCACAGACGGCGATAATCTTACCGATGATGAAAAGGCTGCTCTTGAAGAAAACAATGCCGCAATCGACGAACTCGTTGAAAAGCTCACCGAAGTTGCAGAAGAAATCAAGAGAGTTGATGAAGCTGTCAAGTCCTATGACGAAGAAACAGTCAAGTCAACCGACAGCGAAGATCTTGAACAGCTTAAAGCAGATATTCAGGATCTTATCGACAGCACAAATACAACCGAAAACGAAAAGACTGCACTCGAAGATATGATTAAGGATATCGAAGGTCTTGAGGATAAGATTGCAGAAACAGAAGAAAAGCTCGAAGAAATCAAGGGTATTGAAAACAACTTCAATCCCGAAAACGTTTCAAGCGACGATAAGGCAGCTATCGAAGAAAAGATTGCTGAAATCGAAGCAGTAAATCCCGATAACCTCACCGATGAACAAAAGGCTGAATATGATGAAATCAAGGCTGGATTTGAAGCGCTCCTTGAAGAAATCGAAAAGGCAGATTCAGAAGTTGAAGCTATTGGTGCAGAGCTTGAAATGTTCGACGAAGAAAGAGTAACAATCTTCTGGAAAGATGAAATTGAAGCTCTCAAAGCAAAGATTGATGAACTTCTTGCAGATGAGAACATGGGTGAAGCGGAAAAAGCAAAACTTAATGAGTATAAGGCTCAGGCAGATAACCTCATTGAGATTATAAATAATCCCTGCGACTATTTCTCAATGCGTCTGTTCTGCTTCATATGGGATGCTCTCAACTGGCTCGTAAACCACGTTGTATTCATCTTTAATTGGATAGTGGCAATGTTCTGATAATCAAATAATTACCAAAGCCGACGGAATAAATCCCGTCGGCTTTTCTATGATATTATCTGTAAACTATTTCGTTGAGAATGATTTCTTCGATTGCGGATGTTATGTTATTCATTCTTCCGATCCATTCCATCTGGTCGGTTGATTTGAGTTCTTCGGTTATACTGTATCTTTCACAGTAGATGGTAAGAAGAGTGTCGAAGCGAGTCTGAGCTTCGGAATCAATTTCGTGAAGGTGGTCATCGAGCGTATCTCTTAAAAGATATCTGTTCCAGAGGGCGGGACGGTGATTTTTGAGATAATCTTTTCTTATTCTGCCGTATTTGCCGAGTGGTTTGTGTTCTTTCTCATTGAGTACGATGTTGGGGATAAAATAATCTCCGTTTCGGGTATATGTGATTTCAGTCATTTCAATTATCCTTTCTTTCAGCAAAAGTGTCGTATGTGAACCTTGCACCGAGTCTGAAGCCTGCTATGAAGCCGTCTGCATTGCAGATGCTTAAGAATCTGATATATGTATCAACGTAATCGTTAAACAACTCTTTATCTTCATCGGTCAGGGTGTCAATCAGATGCTTTTCTTTTTGGGCGAGTTCGTTTAGACATTTCATAACTTTCGGTTTCAGTGCGGTAGTACATTCCTGCGGTTCGATATTTCCGTAATAAAATTCTTCAATAAAGTCTGACATTGTTTTACTCCATTTCATTGTTGTGTTTACGGAATGATTAACTGAAAAATCGTTAAAAAATTAGATTGTTTAAACTTAATGCACGCGGTTTTTAAACAAAAATCAAGGCAGAAAAATATAGAATTTTCAGAATGATGAAGCGAGCAAAAGGAAACAAGTGGCAAAAATTGTCATTCTTCTAACACGGCTTCTAACATCTTTCTAACATTTGTGCAAAATTTCTGCACAAGAAAAATAGTTTTGAAGAAAAATTGGCAGTTTATTGTTCACAATAAACAAATAAGCAAACCGTATAACACTAAATAACAGCAATAAGCACCAAAAACAAAACCTCCGGATGAACTCCAAAACCGCGTGCCGAGGGATCAAGTCCTTCTGCCCCTGCCACAAAAAAGTCCGGAAATCTTTGATATATAAGGGTTTGCGGGCTTTTTTCTTTGTTAAAAATTATTTTTCCAAATTCGCACTTTACCGTAAAATATCGTACATTTTCGACTACTATATGTCCCCCGCAGAAGACCGCTATCCCTTATGTGTCAACGGTTTTTATACATTCTTATGTATAAAAACCATTATTTTTGGGGGCAAATTTTACCGCGTGCCCTAATTTAAACAAAAAAACAGAGCAGAAAGACTTTTAAATCTTTCTGCTCTTAAATTTTTATGAAATCAATGATTCCTTGATAATTTTATCCTGCAGCATAGCGGCATTAGCTTTGGAGTGCTCATCAACATGAGTATAAATATTTGCTGTTACACCGTACTCACTGTGTCCCATAAGCTCCTGTGCCGTCTTAATATCCACACCCGACCATTGCAGCATCGAACTGTAGGTATAACGAAGCTAATGTGCCGAGAATTCCTCGAAACGCTCATCTGCAAAGCAGAGAGAATCTTCATCTCTGCCGTCAGCAGTCCTTAACGCTTCCATATAGCTTTCAAAAAGTCGTTTCCACGCTGTTTCTGTCATTCTTCCGCCGTATACCTTTTGAACGATATATGAGCCATTGGAATTCTTTTTCGCTTCAAGAAGCAACTCATAAAGAAAATCATTCATCGGAATTTTTCTTATACCTGCTTTGGTTTTAGTTTCCTTTAATTCGCATTGCTTGAAATCGTAGGATTTGTTTACATTTATAATTCTGTTCTTCAAATCGATGTCAAACCAAGTGAGGGCTGTTACCTCTCCACGCCTTAACCCTGCAAGAAGCATTATACAGGTAGCAACCTTTGCTCTGTGTTCGGTAGTAATAATTAATTGAATTGTATGCTTATTTATAGCTGTACGTGTTTTACTGACGGCATTCTTCAGCGATTTTAAATCATTGTATGGGTTACAGAAATTATAGGCTCTCTCTTTTCGTGCGAATTCAAAAACATTCGCAAGTGCTCTGATATATCTCTGTATGTTTTTCTTGGATGTAGTTTTATCTGTTGAAGGATTTTCTTTACTCATTTTCTTTGCTTTCAATTATCTTCTTCAAAAATTACATTTGTCGTTCCTAGAAAATAGGGCAGGCAACGGTAAACCTCATTAGACTTATTATCACCGCAGTCAACCAGTATTCCCCATATTCAATATTTATTGTGAATTGTCGCAATTTTCATTACCGCAATTGTTTCTGAATTTTGAAGGAGACATCCCGCAAAGAGATTTGAACCACGAAGAAAAATACTGTTGGTCAGAAAAAGACATTTTTTTTGCAATTTCAGAAAAGGAATATTTTGTATTTATCAGATACAGCTTAACTGTTTCCAGCTTTTTTGCGGTGTAATACTGGTAAGGCGTGATGTTGAATTTTTCGGAAAACATGTTAATTATATGATTTTTTGAGTAATCGAATTTTTTGCACATATCATCAAGTGAAAAATTTTGCATTATCTGTGAGTCAAGATATTCTCTCATTAAATAGGCAAGGTCTTTATGTTCGTTTGATGCATAATTACGCAGGGCGATAATCAGTTTTATGAGTTCGGGTGTCATTTCATCGACAAAAAAAGAATAATCATCTCCGTATACTTTTTTAGCTTTTTCATATATTTCCGTGAAAAGCTCTTCAAGCTCACAGTTGTGATAAACACAATCGTGACCTGGTAAATACTGATTAAGCAATATTTCGGCTAACTCGCCGGTTACAGTAACAAAAAATTTATGAAGTGTACTGTTTTTTGCGTTGTAATACTTATGATTGGTACCCTTTCTTAATAAGAAAACATCTTTGGGACCAAGATAATACTTTTCACCGTTGTTTTCGAAAACTCCGTTTCCGCTGACAACGAACTCAATCGCAGTAATTTCTGAAGAGTTTCTCTCGAAAAAGCAATTTTCACTCCAGAAGCTCTCCCCCACAGCGGTAATGTTAAGAGGATTATTATCGCTTATGTGAGAATAGTATTCATAAACATTTTCATATTGTTTCAAATTCAAAAAAGACACTCCTGTCAATTGTTATAATAACGGTAATTAGTGTGATAATTCATAATTTGATTGTATCATTGTTCGTCGTGATATACAATAAAAAAATTGAAAAAAGCTTAAACCGATTTAATGTTTTTGTGATTTTTTTAAAAAATGGAATACGTTACTGATTATTTTTGTGAATTTCGCAAACATCTCCCCAATAACCGCCGTTTGTGATAATTCACAAATATCGCTGTGATTTATTACATTGTAACTTTATACAAAATATGCTAATCTAAAATATATAATCTAAAATTAAAATGTATCAGCAACGAACTTGTTAAGGAGTGATTAATAATGAAAACATGGCAAAAGGCAACCTTTATAATTGTACTTGTGGCATTTATCATTGCATCCGTTACCATTTCGTTTATTTCAATGGCAAGAGCTCCGTTTGAATATGAATATCAGACGGCACTTGAAAGCGAATATTCCGTTGAAGGTTGGGTGCTTTTTGGTTTTAACGGAAACAACTCCACCAAAGAGGTGTATATTGACTATGTCCGTGATGAAAACGGCAACAATCCTGACACCTCAAAGCCTGTTTCGGCAGTAGGTAAATTCACGATGAATACCGATGAATATGTTGAAACCATTTTTATCGGCAAGGATATAAAATATATCGATGAAACTTCATTCTTTAACTGCAAAGAACTGAAATCAATAGAGGTTGACCCCGAAAATGAATATTACACCTCCGTTGACGGTGTTCTTTATACCAAGGATATGAAAAAGCTTCTTCTTTATCCGCTTAAGAAAGAGGCTGAGACTTATGCAATTCCCGAAGGCGTTGAGAGAATCGGTTCCTCATCGTTCTATAAGAACGAAGTTCTGAAGGAAATCA
>JAZRTQ010000005.1:0-3315 GCA_045652165.1 Acutalibacteraceae bacterium
ATCCGCGAAGTTGCTAAATATCCCATCGAAGTTAAGATGAATACAGAAGTTAAGGATATCAACGCTCTCGGTGCAGATGAAGTTATCGTTGCAACCGGTTCAAAGGCAAGAAAGATTCCTGTTAAGGGCGCAGATACTGCAATTGAAGCAGTTGACTTCCTTCTCGGCAATGCAGAAGTAGGCGAGAATGTAGTTATTATCGGCGGCGGTCTCACAGGTTGCGAAATCGCATATGAGCTTTATCTTGACGGCAAGAAGCCCACTATTATTGAAATGCAGGATGACCTTATTACAACTCCCGGTGTTGCTCTTGCAAACACAAGCTACCTTCGCGATTTCTTCAAGGCAAACAAGGTGCCCGTACATCTTGAAACATCAGTTTGCGAAATCGGCAAGAACAGCGTAACAGTTAAGGGCAAGGACGGAAACACATTCGAAATTCCCTGCGATTCAGTTGTTATGTCGGTTGGTTATGTTCCCACTCCCGTTGCTCCCAAGAGCAAGCACGTTCACGTTATCGGTGACGCTGCTAAGGTTGGCAATCTCCGCACAGTTATCTGGGGCGCTTGGGACGTTGCAATGAAACTGTAATTTAAAAGTTATATAAAAAAGAGACACTTCCTTGTGAAGTGTCTCTTTTGCTTATTAAAGACTGTTAAGAATTTTTAATACACAGTCAAGCTCTTCGGACTTGACTTTTTCAACGGGAAGATTGTTCTTTACGCAGTTTGCAAAATAGATAATTTCATTTGCATATGCATCGCTCTTGGGAAGATTGATGCTGCCTGTGTCGCCCTCTGCCTGCTGAGAAAGGTCGATTTTTTCATCGTCTTTAAGATATATCATCATTTTTCCGTTTTCGTTTGCAACAACTGCATCTTCAAACTGGAAACGGAATTCGGCGGTGAAGGGGTAGCAGGTTGCATACCACGAAGCCTCAGAGTTGATTGAGAATTCGCCGAAATCATATGTAACGCTTATGAAATCCTGCTTGGGAAGCTTTGAACGGTACTGATGTGAAATTTTCGGCATACCGAAAGCGTATACCATAAAGTCAAGGTCGTGAATGTGAAGGTCAAAGGGAACAAGGCCGCTTCTCTTTTCATCCATCATCCAGCCGTCCCAGCTCCAGCGGGGGTAGCCGCCGAGTCTTATCATTGTGCCCGAAAGCAGCTTGCCGTATCTTTTTGAATCATAAATTTCTTTAAGAAGTTCATATTCGGGCCAGAAACGAAGCACCTGGGCAACCATAAATTTAACATTGTTTTTCTTTGCTGTTGAATAAACTCTTTCAACATCTTCGTTTTTGAGCGAAATGGGTTTTTCGCAAATAACGTTTATGCCCTTTTCCATTGCCTTAACCGCAAAATCTGCGTGAAGATAAGTGGGAAGGCATATATCAAGAATATCAAGCTCTTCGTTTGCAAGCATCTCGTCAAAATCAATATAATGACGCTTGTCGGGATATTTTTCCATTCTTTCGGTGCGTATATCGCAAACAGCAACAAGCTCTGCGTCTGCCATCTCTTCCCAGGCGGGGATATGAGCGCCGCTGATTCCGCCAACGCCAACAAGACCAACTTTTAACATATTATCATCCTCCGAATATATTTTGATGATGTGCGTATTTTATCATAAACAAAACCAATATTCAACAACAAATTTCAAGAGTAAATCTGCCCACTTATTTTGTCAAAAAACAGTTTAAGTTGTAACAATTTCCGAAATTCAAAAAAAGGCGAAAAAATGCTTGTAATAAGGTCGAAAAAGCGTATAATTAACCTTCGGAAAAATAAAAAAACGGAGTGGTTTTTGATGAATATATTTCAGCCTAAATTGTTTTCTACACTTAAAAGTTACAGCAAAAAACAGCTTATAAACGACCTTATTGCAGGCGTTATAGTTGCAATTATCGCTCTTCCGCTTTCAATTGCTCTTGCCATTGCATCGGGTGTTTCGCCCGAAAAAGGACTTTATACTGCGATAATCGCGGGCTTTGTTATCGCTTTTATGGGCGGCAGCAATGTTAATATTTCGGGTCCCACGGCAGCTTTTGCAACAATAGTTGCAGGCATTGTTGCTCAGTTTGGCACAAGCGGACTTGTTGTTGCAACAATAATGGCCGGTATTATTCTTATTGTTATGGGTCTGTTCCGCTTCGGTTCACTCATAAAATACATACCTTATACAATAACAACGGGCTTCACTTCGGGTATCGCGCTGACCATTGTTATCGGTCAGATAAAGGATTTTTTCGGTCTTACCTTCCCTGAGGGCACACACGCGGTTGAAGCACCCGAAAAGCTTGAGGCGATTGCAAAATCAATAACAACCTTTAATCCGTGGGCGCTTCTGGTTGGTGTAATCGGAATGGCGATTCTTATTGTATGGCCCAAAATCAGCAAAAAAATCCCCGGTTCGCTGATTGCCGTTGTGGTTGGCGTTGTTATAGTAAAAGTTTTTGATATTGATGTTAACACGGTTGGTGACCTTTATTCTATATCAAGGGATCTGCCCTCATTCTCAATGCCTGAATTCAGCTTTGCAACGGTTAAACAGCTTGTTCCGAGTGCTTTCACAATAGCAATTCTTGCGGGTATCGAATCGCTCCTTTCCTGCGTTGTTTCAGACGGAATGATAAACGATAAGCACAACTCAAACACCGAGCTTATTGCGCAGGGCCTTGGTAACATCTGCTCGGGTCTTTTCGGCGGAATTCCCGCTACGGGCGCAATTGCAAGAACTGCGGCAAATGTTAAAAACGGCGGCAGAACACCCATCGCAGGTATTGTTCACGCAATAGTATTGCTTCTTATTCTCGTTGTGCTTATGCCTTATGCAGCCTGGATTCCGATGCCGATTATTGCGGCAATTCTCTTTATGGTTGCATATAATATGTGCGAATGGCGTCATTTTGTTGAAATCTGTAAAACAGCACCCAAAAGTGACATTCTTGTTCTTGTTATAACTTTTGTTCTTACAGTTGTTTTTGACCTTGTTGTTGCCATTGAGGTCGGTATGCTCATCGCTGTTGTGCTCTTTATGAAGAGAATGGCGGATGTTGCAAGAATCAGAACCTGGAAAGATAATACCGAAGACAGCGAGCGTCTTAAAGATATTCCCGAAGGCACAGAGGTTGTTGAATTTGAAGGACCTATGTTCTTTGCTTCATCCGAAACTTTTGCTTCAATAGCGATAAAAGAAGATATAAAAACCGTAATAATCCGAATGAGAAATGTGCCTGCACTTGATGCAACGGCAATGCGTTCGCTTTTTGATATTCTTGAAACCTGCAAGAAATCAGACATAACTCTT
>JAZRTQ010000006.1:0-15439 GCA_045652165.1 Acutalibacteraceae bacterium
GATAATTATTAGTTATCAATGAAAAAACATCTATGGACTTGTCCATAGATGTTGAGTTGATTTTTGTTTATAATAAATAGATTTATGGGTGTTTGTTAACCTGTTAAAAATGGCATATTTAAAATAATTAATAAAAGGAAGGATAAAACCTATGGCACAAACAATTTTGTATTACCCTAACATTAATATTCAAGATGGAAAATGGTTGAGAAATGCCTTGTTATATTGGGATAATATTTCTTCAATTGTCCCTTATGAAAACTATGAAAATCTTTCATCTGATTTGCTTTTTTTGCAAAGTTCAGGAGTGTATGAAGCGATCTATCCACAGGATTTGTTTAGTTCTAAATATTCTGATGATTTTTGCGATACGATTTTAAAAAGGATTTCTGAATACGAAAAAAGAAATGCCAAAAAATCTTTTTCAGCTAGAGATAAGACGATAATTCATAGGGGTAAACTTCATGCTGAAGTAATATATGAATTATCTCATAATAATAAATTGACACCATGGGTTTCAGCGCGATTAATTGAAAAAAAACATCCAGATTTCTATAATCACGATGAGTGGATGGAAATGGATGCCCAAATTGGTCGAATTTATATGAGAACACTTGCAGAATTTTCAATAAAATGCTCGCATAAAGACATTATTTTAGGTACAGATAAATTAAGTGAAAACCGGGAGATTTATTGTTCAGCGTCACATCAAATTTACAATCAATGCTGCAACTTGAACATTATTAATTGTTTACCACAGCCGTCTTTGGAAACCAGTTTTGAGGACATCCTTGAATTTAAATCAAGAAGAAAATATGAACTTAATGCATTCAGAGAAAAAATAAGAGAACTAGAAGAAAACATTTATAATTCAAATAGTTTTGAAGAAATAAAACATTATGAGAACAAGTTTATTGAAAGTTGGGAAACGTGCTATAGTGACTATAATAAGGCATTAAAAGACTCCAAAATTAGTTTCGTTTTAGGAAATTTATGCACCTTAATTGCAATACCGTCTATAGGGAATGTTTTAGAGAATGCTTTGGCACAATATATCGGACAAGATTTTTTTGATGCTGTTCAATTAGGTGCTGGGTTGCTGCAAATGGGGATTAGCTATATTGATTATAAGAATAAAATTAACCCTAACAAGGGCGATGGTGGTTTTAGTTATATAATTAATGCAAGAAAAGAAGGGATAACACTTGTTTAATTATTTGATATATTTAAAACCATAAAAACAAACGATAATATTTAATTATCTTACAAGAACATTTTTTAATATATAAGATATTGGAATTTTAAAAATATTAAGTTTTGGTGATTTTATGAATATTTTTATTAGTTGGTCAAAACGCAAAAGTCAAAAATATGCAGAAGCTCTCAAACAACTTCTTAAAAACATTGATTATTCTATTGATGCTTTTATGTCAGAAGTCGATATCAATGGTGGAGAAGATGTTCAGGATAAAATAATTTCTAAAATTAAAAATTGCGATGTTTTAATGTTATGTTTCACTAAAGAAAACAAAATATCTCCTTGGTTGCTTTTTGAGGCAGGATATGCTAGGGCATTAGATAAAGTAGTTATTCCTATTCTTTTTGATGAAGATCCTAATTGGCATTCATGGATTGATAATCCAATGAATGTAGCAAGAGAATTAGTTGTTAAAAATAATGATTTCAACAAGAAATTATTAAAATGTCTTAATATTAAAGCTACTTATCATCGAATGAAAACAATAGATGATTTTAAATGCTCAATAACACAAATACAAGAAGAATTTAGAGATGTAGATATTCAATGTGAGGATATTGTAAACAAACTGATTGACAATGGCTCGTTTGTGGTTAATAATCCTTATTTCAAAGACAAGACAGCCTATTTTCTTACTGGATTTGAGAGTTTTGAGTTATATAAGGTATTGATAGAATCCTTTATGTATACAGGAAAATATCTATGGATTTATGGAAGAAAAAACATGAAATTATTAAGTGGAAATTACAATAATTTTTTTCGTTATTTGGAAGAAAAAGCACTCGCAAGTGGTTCGGATATGGGTGGTATTGACTTTAGGTGCTTGTTTTTGGATCCAGAATCGGATAATACTTATAAAGCCCATCCAGACCCCGAACTCCTAAAGCAGGAGTTAAATGCAACAATACACAGAGCGAAATCACTTGTTAGTAGTAACAAATACCTTAAAAATTGTTTTAGATTATATAACAACAGAAGAGAAGAAATTATAATAAGAATTGATAACTGCATAATATATTCTTTGCCGCATTTTGATGCTAATGGTTGTCCACAATTATTAACAAACACTGCTTTTGAAGTGTTTAGTACCGACTCGGCAAAAGGCAAAGCCTGTATTGATAAGTTTGAACAAGTTTGGAGCAGTGCTGCAAATTGGAATCAATAACTGTTTGAAAGTATGTTTTTTTCAATAAGATAAATTATTTTATTAATTGTTTCGTTTATAGTTAAGTCGGTAACATCTATGTTGTTGAACAAAAAACTATTATTGTTTTCTGCTAATTTCATGGTGTCTACAAACAAATCTTTTCCTGATTGATATATAAGTTCAATATTATTCAACATATATGAATTGGGGTTCCTGTTGTATATTCTTTTGTAAATACTTTCTTTATTATTTACATAAAGGTTTATGTAAATAATTTTTTCGTTTTTACACAACCCATTTAATATGCTTGGTATTACATGCACACCATTGATAATAGAAGGAATACCTTTTCTTTTTTGTCGCTCCACTATCTTTTCTATAGAGCATTTCATAATTCTACATTGTTGCTTTGCTTCGTCAAGAGTTAATAAAATATTATGGTCAGTTATTTTAATATTATCAATCGCTCCTGAAACACTAGGAATAGTTTTTTTCAAAAAATTATTGTATCCAAGTAAAATCTCTCTCATCAAATCTGTTTCTTCAATTATTCTAAAATCGGAAAATCGTTTTAACAAATTATAAGAGATGGTTGTTTTTCCTGAACCAGGCACACCAGAAATCATGACGATGTATCCTTTTGGGATGTCGAAATTATTATTTTCTATTTCCATAATTTTTCTCCAAAATAAATTTTTGTAATGATTTAATTATCTTAAATAAAATGTTCTTGTAAGATAATTAAATATTATCAACATAAAAAATAGCCGCCAAAATGATGGCAGCTATAAAAATCAGATATTAATATGTATTTTGTTTCTAGGGTGTTTTTTTGAAAGTATTTTCTTCTGAGCCGATAGACTTATATGAGTGTAAATCTGGGTTGTTTGTATTGAACTGTGTCCAAGAAGTTCTTGTATGTATCTGATGTCAACATCTTCCTCGGTAAGCATAGTAGCTACGGTATGTCTGAACATATGCGGTGTAATATGAATTTCAACGTCTGTTTTGTTGACATATTTATTTATAATACAACGAACAGATTGTTCTTGAAGTTTTCGTCCTCTGTTGTTTATAAAGAAATATCCTGATTCATCTATACTTTTTGAAAAGTTGTTTTTATAAATCCTTAGAGCTTTTAAAACACTTGTATTAGTTATTTGAATGTATCTTTCTCGATTTCCTTTACCGTTTACTTTGATTAACTTTTGTTTTATATCAACATCGTAGCTTTTTAATGAACAAAGTTCTCCCACTCTAACTCCAGAAGCAAAGAGTAATTCAAATACAGCTATATCTCTTGATATATTCTTTCTTTGATATTCATTAGTTGTATTTGAATTAAGGGAAGCATATGCATAGTTTAAAATTTTTGAAAGTACACTTGATGGAAATGTTCTGGGAAGAATCAAAGCTTCTTTCCTTTTGTAGTTTACTTTGTGAAAAGGATCATACTCGATAATTTCTTCCGTCTCCAAATAATGAAAGAATGCTTTTAAACTGGCAATTTTTCTTTTGGCGGTTCGTGGCTTATAGGTTTTATAAGCGAAGCTAATAAAGTTTAATATTACCGGTTTGTTGCACCAGTCATAATCATTGCCGTGCCAATTTTTGAATTGTTTTAAATCGGTTTGGTATGCTGCTTTGGTTTTTTCTGAAACACCTTTCATACATTCACAAAAATCAATATATTCTTTGATTTGTTTTGACAGATTAACCATTAATATCTACTCCTTACTGTTTTATAGGTATACTTATGTTAATCATATCAGAAATTTCAGAGAATAGACAGATTTCAAACCAATCAAATAAATAGTATTGTGATTTTTAAAGTCAGCGATAGACGACTTCTTGTGCGGAAGGGTGTCTGTTGTTGGCTTTTTCTCTTTTTGAGAAATGTAAACAATATATGAATAAGATGTTAACTTTTTGACAATTGTTGAAAAGTTTGCAACTAATAAAGTTTATGTTTCTTTTACAGAATCCAGGAGAGGAGGTGTATGGCTATTTCGAATTCATCAAAACGACAAGAGAAGATCCTTGAGATTTTAAGCATTCGGCGTTTTGATACGATTGCTAATCTGGCTGATGAGTTTGGAGTTAGTCGATACACCATAATGAGAGATATTAGAATCTTGATTGAATACTCTCCTATTTATACTGTGAGAGGTCCGGCAGGCGGTGTTTATTTTGAAAAAGATTGTTTTCACTCAAAAAGTGAATATGCAGCAAATAAATATTTGTCGGAAAAGCAAGAGAAAACCATTCGAGATATAATCGAAGGTTTACCTCCCGATATTTCGGAACTACATAGTATATTAATCGATTTTGCTAGACCTAAATAGATATCTGCATTCTCCTCCATTGAACATGAAAAGGGACTCCTTTCATTTCAACCATAAGGAGAAATGATATAAATAAAATAATGCACCTTGAAAATTGAATAGCTTCACGGCAACAATCTTTCTGAAATAGCCTTCTGTGTGATACGCCAAGACCTAATTAGTGAGCGAATAATATCATGACAGAGAAATCGGACGCTACCGATTGAGCGATTACAGCAGAAAGTGGCTACTCCCCATTGTGAAAAGTTTATACAGCTGAGTAGAGTGAGAGGCTCCGTAAGTAAATCGGAGGGTTAAAGAACGAGTGCGGATTTGCAACCCGCAGCCGAGCTATGAAGCATCTATAAAATGTTATTTCAAAGTCAGAGTAACATGCTGATAAGTTCAACATATTACTGTGCCTTTGATTTTAATTGAATTTCTGCGTAAAAAAACCATAAAAGGTAAAAATATAAAATGGAGGTGTAATAATGAGCAAAGAAACTAAAAGATATAAAAATGAGTACAATATTGATGGTGGATGTTATATTGTTGAACGCTCTTTCGGCTCAGTTAAAACCATCCATGATCTAATAAAGGAAATAATTACTAACAAAGAGTTAGCATCTCATAGTTGTTGCGAAAGAGAACTTGTGATATAATTTGAGCAAAGCTATTTATTCAAATATGTATTTCACAGGTTCCCCGAAGGAGGTTAACTATGGGAACCACAGTTAGAATTGCTGATGTGTATTATAGATTGTCTGTTGAGGATGAGAAGAGTAGCGTTGGCAAAAACTGTTCGGATGAATCCGAAAGTATTATAAATCAAAGAAAACTTGTTGAAGATTATTGTGAAAGAAACAGTATTATTATAGCCAGAGAATTTGTTGATGATGGATATAGTGGTTCGAATTTTGAACGACCAGGCTTTCAGAAAATGCTTCAACACATTAAGACAGGTGCTGTGAATACAGTAATTACCAAAGACCTATCCCGACTTGGTAGAGATATGGTTGAATCAGGATATTATGCTGAAACGTTTTTTCCTGAACATGGTATTCAATTTATCGCTATCGGTGATGATTTTGATTCTCAAAAAGATAACATGATGATGCCATTCAAATTGGCAATGAATGATGTTTATTTGCGTGATACTTCAAGAAAGATCAAGCAGGTAATGGAAGGTAAGCGACAGAGAGGTGAATACTGTGCCTGTCCTCCTTTTGGATATAAAAAAGATCCAAGAAACAAGGATGTTTTAGTCCCTGATGAGATGACGGCACCTATTGTACAGTATATTTTCAGTCTTGCGGTTGAGGGTAAATCAGCTCACTTTATTGCCAATCAACTAACGGAAGAAAAATATATAACACCTCTTAAATACCGAGTGTTATACCGAGATGATTTCGGTGAAAAAGGTGCTACAAGAGCAACTGATGTATGGAATCATACTACGGTTAAACGTATTTTGAAAAACCAAGTGTATTTAGGTCATACCGTTCTAGGGAAAACAAAAAGAGCAAGTATAAAATCAAAAATGAAGGTTTATATACCTGAAGATGAATGGAGTATTACTGAAAACACTCACGAACCGTTGGTTTCAAAAGACGATTTTGAAAAGGCTCAAATTTATATGGGTATGAATACAAAATCGTGGGCAGAAAATCCGAGATGCCGTAAAAGTATATTTAACGGTTTGATTTTTTGTGAGCATTGCGGTACAGCTATGTGCTCGGTAGGTTCAGTATATAAGGGTGAGCGTGAAAAATATTGGTATCTTGCCTGCAACAATATACCTCAAAGGTCAGCATCAAAGAAGTGCGAACATGGAGCAAGAATAAAGTATTCTGATTTACTTGAAGTTGTTCGTTGTGAATTGAATCAATTTTTATGTTTAGATGATTCTGATATTGATGAAATCACAAAGGCAGCAGTTAAAAGTGTTGCTGACTATAGAATTTATGAAGGTGCTGAAGCTCAATTAGCCGCCATGGAAAAAAGACTGTCAGAAATAGATATGATTATCGGCAAACTATATAATGACAATGCAAAAGGGTTAATTGATGATGATCGCCTTACACGAATGGTTAAGGATTTGGTAGAAGAAACAAATTCTATTAAATCTAAGATTGATAAACTAAAGGCTAATCAAACCGAAGGCGATGAAATAAAAGATTCTTACGATGCTTTTTTTAAACTAGTAAAAAAATATACCCATATTGATGAACTTACAGAGGATGTTGTCAGAACTTTTATTGAACGCATTGAGGTTGGAGAAAAAATCTTGCCTCCGGGATATACCGTAGCAAGTCATAAAATTCCTTATAAACAAAAAATAAAAATCTATTACCGCTTTATTGGTAATATAGCAGATGAGGAAATGAAATATTGGAATGATGCAGAGAATACTGATTTTGGTGATCAGGTGGCTGGTTAAGTTTCAAAAAACTGTTGTTATTCCATTATAGAACAAAAACCTTAAAATTAAGATGTGATTGAACATCAAGAGAAGTTGGCGTTAACCTTAAGCAGGGTTACAACGGCGACCTCACTTCCAAGGAAGCAGGCTCTGTAGGCGGTCAGATGGTTAAGAAGATGATCGAAGCATACGAAAACGGCATGAAATAAATCAATCTTTAATATGGGGGCTGTCGCTTTGCGGCAGTCCTTTATATTTTTTGTTTACATTATGTTATCAGTTTGCTCATTTTTTTGTGTTTATTGCGGTTGACGGTTTGATTATAATAATATATAATAATATATTAAAATGGTGTAATCTTTGATAAATTCAGACTTAACTTAAGGAGTTTATATAATGACCCAGAATGATTTAAGAATAATGCCTGCAGTTGCTTTGCGCGGGCTTGTAGTTTTTCCCGGAATGTTTTTGCATTTTGATGTGGGAAGAGAAAAATCAATAAATGCATTAAAAAAAGCAATGGATACAGACCAGGAAATTTTTCTTATTACACAAAAGGATATTTCGGTTGATGATCCTGATTACACCGAGCTTTACGAAATCGGTGTTGTTGCAAGCGTTAAGCAGGTTCTGAAATTGCCCGGCAAAAGCGGAAATGTGAGAGTTGCGGTAGAGGGACTTTACAGAGCAAGACTTGTTCAGGGAATTGAAGCGGGAAGCGGCAATTTTCTTAAAACAATGATTTTTCCGATTAAACAGCAGGGGATAAGAGCAGAAAAGCAGGATTATGCCAAGGCGCTTGTTCGCCACACAAAAGATATTTTTGCAGATTATTCGGATTGCGCTCCGCAGATGCCCGCAGATCTTATGACAAGCGTTATGCAGAAAAATGATCCCGGTGAACTTGCCGATTATATTGCAGGAAACATAATGCTTGAATATGAAGACAGACAAAGAATTCTTGAAATTCTGAATCCCATAAAGCGTCTTGAAGAGATGTGTGTTCTGCTTGCAAGCGAAGGGAACCTTCTTTCAATAGAAGCGGAAATCAACGATAAGGTTCAGGAGCAGATAGATAAAAACCAGCGTGAATATTATCTGCGTGAACAGATGAAAGTTATTTCATCCGAGCTTGGAGGCGGAACCTCTCAGGAAGAAGAACTTGATATTTTCAGAGAAAAGATTTTTAACCTCAAAGCTTCCGATGAAGTTAAAGAAAAGCTTTTCAAAGAATGCGACAGACTTGAAAAATATTCACCGCAGTCTCCTGAAGCGGCAGTAAGCAGAAACTATATAGAATCCTGCCTTTCGCTTCCCTGGGGAGTTTACGGCAAAGAAAATTCAGATATAAAGAAATCACGAAAAATTCTTGAAGCCGACCACTACGGTCTTGAAAAGGTTAAGCAGAGAATTCTGGAATATCTTGCTGTAAGAACTCTTGCACCCGATATCAAGGGTCAGATAATCTGTCTTGTAGGCCCTCCGGGTGTTGGTAAAACTTCTGTTGCCCGTTCCGTAGCGAGAGCAACAGGAAGAGAGTATGTAAGAATCTCACTCGGCGGTGTAAGGGATGAAGCTGAAATCAGAGGTCACAGAAAAACATATATCGGCTCAATGCCCGGCAGAATTATCAATGCCATGCAGCAGGCAAAAACAAGCAATCCGCTGATTTTGCTTGATGAGGTTGATAAATTATCATCTGATTATAAAGGCGATCCCACATCGGCACTTCTTGAGGTGCTTGACCCCGAACAGAATTTTGCGTTCAGAGACCACTATATTGAATTGCCGTTTGATTTAAGCAAGGTTATGTTTTTAACAACTGCAAACGTGCTTTCAGATATTCCTGAGCCTCTTCGTGACAGAATGGAAATAATTGAGCTTGGCAGCTACACGTTTGAAGAAAAATTTAATATTGCAAAGAAACATCTTGTTCCGAAGCAGGTTAAACGCCACGGTCTTTCATCAAAGCAGATTCGCATAGCAGATAAAGCCCTGAGTCTTATTATTGAGGGATATACCAAAGAGGCAGGCGTGCGTGCACTTGAGCAGCAGATTGCGGCGGTATGCCGCAAGGCGGCAATGAAAATTGCAGAGGAAAGTGCCGAAAAGGTATCCGTTAAACCTGAAAACATAGAAGAGCTTCTCGGTTCAAGAAAGTTCAAAAATGATGCGATTATCAAAGAAAACGAGGTTGGCGTTGTTAACGGACTTGCCTGGACTGCCGTAGGCGGAGATATGCTTGAAATCGAAGCGGCTGTTCTCGAAGGAACGGGCAAGCTTGAATTAACAGGTTCGCTCGGCGACGTTATGCAGGAAAGTGCAAAGGCGGCTGTGAGTTATATCCGCTCAAAATCTTCCGATTTGCCCGTAAGCTGCACTTTCTATAAAGATAAAGATATTCACATTCACGTGCCCGAGGGCGCAACACCCAAAGACGGACCTTCCGCGGGAGTGACAATTGCAACGGCTCTTGTTTCTGCGCTTTCAAACAGAAAGGTGCGTAAGGATGTTGCAATGACGGGTGAAATAACCCTTCGCGGCAGAGTTCTTCCCATAGGAGGACTTAAAGAAAAATCAATGGCAGCTTACAAGGCGGGGATAAAAACGGTTGTTATTCCTTATGATAACATTTCCGACCTTGACGAGGTTGATCCCAAGGTTAAGCAGGCGGTTTCGTTTGTTCCCGTAAAAACCGTTGAAGCGGTGTGGGATGTGGCTCTTGAAAAAGAAAAGAATGTCAGCGAAAAGAATATTAAAAAAGTTGAAGCATCGGCTAAGGTTCAGTCGGGCAAAAGGATAGAATATGAGATTTGATAAAATAGATTTTACCGCCGCTTACGGCACATCAAAACAGCTTCCCGCTTCGGGAATGCCCGAAATCGTTTTTTCGGGTCGCTCAAATGTCGGCAAGTCATCACTTATAAATAAAGTGTTCAACAGAAAAAGCCTTGCAAGAGTAAGCTCTGTGCCGGGCAAAACAATAACCGTTAACTTCTTCAAGGGTGACGGAGTGTATTTTGTTGACCTTCCCGGATACGGATATGCAAAGCGAGAGTTCAACGAGAAAAAACGCTGGGCAGAGCTTATGGAAGGTTATTTCCAAAGCGGCAGAAATATAAGCCTTGTTATTCAGCTTATTGATATGCGCCATGCTCCTTCGCAGGATGATATGGTTATGCTTAATTTCCTTAAGGAAAGCGGAATACCGTTTGTTATTGCTCTCACAAAATGCGATAAGCTCAATAAAACAGAAACAGAAAAACGCCGTGAAGAGCTTAAAGAAGAGCTTGCGGATTATCCCGAAATTCAGAGAATTGAATTTTCTGCGGTAAAGGGAACGGGTGTTGAAGAGATTAAAGCGGCAATTGAAAAGTCGTTAAGTCAGGAGAACTGAAAAATTATGTATGTATCGGATTGTATTTCACAAAACAGTAAAGGGCATCTTACAATAGGCGGTATGGATACCGTTGAGCTTGCAAAGGAATTTTCAACGCCCCTCTATGTTTTTGATGAGAATGAAATAAGAAAAAATCTTCGTGAATTCAGAGAATCCATGGAAGAAAACTATAGCGGCAACGGTCTTGTTGTTTATGCAAGCAAGGCTTTCTGCTGCAAGGAAATGTGCAGAATATGCAAAAGCGAAAATGTGGGAATGGATGTTGTTTCGGGCGGTGAGCTCTTTACAGCTCTTTCGGTTGGCTTCCCTGCTGAAAAAATAGTTTTTCACGGCAACAACAAAACCCGTACAGAGCTTGAAGCGGCAGTTAAAAATGGGGTTGGCAGAATAGTTGCAGATAACATTTTTGAGCTTGAAACACTTAACAAGATTGCAGAGGATAACGGCACCGTTGCCGGTATTATGCTCCGAATTAAACCCGGTATTGATGCTCATACCCACGATTTTATTATGACGGGCCAGATTGATTCAAAGTTCGGTTTTGCTCTTGAAACGGGCGAGGCTATGAATGCTGTTAAAAAGGCTCTGTCAATGCCTAATATCAAGCTTCGCGGTCTTCATTGCCACATCGGTTCGCAGATTTTTGATATTGACCCGTTTGAGATTGCGGCAAAGGTTATGCTTGACTTATATAAAACTGTCAAAGACGAAACGGGAGTTGAGCTTGAAGAGCTTAATCTCGGCGGAGGTTTCGGCATTAAATATCTTGAAACAGATTCGCCCAAGCCCTATGCTGATTATATGAGAAGCGTTTCCGCTGTTGTTAAGTCGCACGCAAACGAGCTCGGACTTAAAACTCCTTTTATCCTTATCGAGCCGGGCCGTTCGGTTGTTGGCGCTGCGGGTATCACTCTCTATACCGTTGGTGCGGTAAAAGAAATCCCGAATATAAGAACTTTCGTTTCAGTTGACGGCGGTATGGCGGATAACCCCAGATATGCACTTTATCAGTCCGATTATGAGGTTGTTTGTGCAAACAAGGCAACCGAAGAAAGAAGTGCGGTTGTTACCGTTGCGGGCAAATGCTGTGAAAGCGGCGACCTTATTCAGGAGGGAACAAAGCTTCAGAATGTTGTTCCCGGTGATATTCTTGCTGTTCTTTCAACAGGTGCATATAACTATTCAATGGCATCAAATTACAACAGAATTCCCCGTCCTCCCGTTGTTATGGTTAAGGACGGAGAGGCGAGAGTAATTGTAAAAAGAGAAACCTATGAGCAGGTTTCGCAAAACGACATTTGATTTATTATTAAGGAAGTGACACAATGCCCCAGATAAGAATGCTTGCAGAAGGCGTTCGTCTTGTTGCAGTGCCTGCAGACAGATTCAAAACAGCCTGTATTTCGGTTTCGGCAGCTTTGCCTATGAGCGGAAATATTGCGGCAAATTCTTTGCTTGTTTATCTATTAAAGCGCTCATGCAAGGCTTATCCTGATTTTTCTCTTCTTAACGGAAAGCTTGATGAGCTTTACGGCGCATCTCTCGGTGCGGGAGTTGCCAAAATAGGCGAATCACAGGTGCTTATGCTTAATCTTACAAGCCTTGATGATAAGTTTGCTCTTACCGATGAAAGTATCTCGGAGCAGAGTGCCAATCTTCTGGCTGATTTGATATTCAAACCTAACATTAAGAATAAGAGCTTTGGAAAAGAGGCTCTTGCAACAGAAAAAAGGCTTCTTATTCAGAGAATTGAAGAAGAGCTTAATGATAAGCGCACTTATGCGTTTAATAAGTGCATAGAGCATATGTGCTCCAATGAGCTTTACGGTAAGGATAAATACGGCACCGTTGAAGAAATTGAAAAAATCACAATGGCAGATGTTTATGAAGCGTGGGAAAACCTGCTTAAAACAGCCGTGTTCCAGATTACTGCCGTGGGTAGTGCCGATATCGACAGAATAGCAGATGTTTTCACAAAGTGTTTTGCTGAAATCGAGCGCGCACCCCAAAAGAATGCCACGGTATTTATTGCAAAGAGCCACCGCTTTAACAGATTTGAAGAGAAGTTTCCCGTTAATCAGGGAAAATTGGTTATGGGCTTCAGAGCAGGCATTAAAAGCAGCAGAGAAAATCACGGCGTAATGACCGTTATGAACGATATTTTCGGCTCGGGCACTTATTCAAAACTCTTCACAAATGTAAGAGAAAAACTGAGCCTTGCTTATTATTGCTGGTCAAGACTTATTAAAGATAAAGGCTTGTTTCTTGTTGAAGCGGGTATTGATACCGATAAAGAGAAAAAGGTTTCCGCAGAAGTGCTCAGCCAGCTTTCTGATTTGAGAAACGGAAAAACAGACCCCGAAATTCTTGAATCCTCAAAAAAGGCTTTGCGTGAAAGATATACCTTTACAACCCCGGAAACTTACCTCAGCTGGTATGGCTCGCAGGTGCTTGAAGATGAAATTTTAACAGCGGATGATATGATAAACAGCATAGAGCAGGTAACTATGGAGCAGGTTTGCGAAGCGGCTAAAAAGCTTTCGATAGACACAATCTTTATGCTTTCCGCCCAGGAGGAGGCTGCCGATGAAAACTGATATTTTTACCAATAAAAAGCTTGGTGAATCCGTAACCTGTATTAAGCATCCTTCGGGTCTTGAAATCAGAGTGCTTCAGAAAGCGGGATATACCTCGGCTTATGCTGTTTTCGGCGTTAAATACGGCTCAATCGATACGGCGGTCAAGAATGAAAACGGTGAGTTTGTAACTATTCCCGAGGGTACTGCTCATTTTCTTGAGCATAAGCTTTTTGAAAGCGAAGACCTTAATGCGTTTGAGCGTTTTGCAAAAACGGGTGCAAGCGCAAATGCATACACAAGCTTTGAAAAAACCGCTTATCTTTTCAAAGGTTCCGAAAATATTGAGCAGTCGCTTGAAATACTTCTTGATTTTGTTCAGAATCCCTATTTTACACAGCAGACCGTTGATAAAGAGCAGGGGATAATCGGTCAGGAAATAAGAATGTATCAGGATGTTCCCGATTGGCAGGTAATGTTCAATCTTCTGCGTGCTCTTTACAGCAATCATCCCGTAAGAATTGACATTGCGGGCACTCAGGACTCAATTGCAAAAATTGATGCGGATTTACTTTACAGACTTTATGAGAATTTTTATAATCCCGCAAATATGGTGCTTTGCGTTGTGGGCGGCATAAGTGCTGAAGAAGTGCTTGCTGTTGTTGACAGATGCCTTAAAAACATCGAGGGCAAAGCAATTGAAAGAAAGTTTGAAAAAGAAAGCCCGCTTCCGGTTCAGAGCTATATTGAAGAAAAGCTTTCGGTTGCTCAGAAGCAGTTTTTACTCGGCTTTAAAGAGGATATTTCAGAACCGCTTCTCAGCCTTGATGATGAAATTGCATCTCAGATTATGCTTGATGCAATAATGGGCAAATCATCTGCTCTTTTCAAAAGATTGCTGGATGAGGGGCTTATCGATATGAGCTTTGGCTCAGAGTTGTTTAACGGCTTCGGTTTCTCAACCGTTATGATGGGCGGAACAAGCTCCGACCCCGAAAAAACAGCGGAAATCATTAAGAACGAAATCAAAAGACTTAACGCAGAGGGCATTGACCCCGCCGCTTTTGAAAGAGCAAAACGCAAGCATTACGGCAGAAACGTTATGATGTATAATGATATTGATGACACCGCAAACCTTCTTATGAATCTTTATTTCAACGGTTACGAGCCTTTTGCAGAGCTTGAGGCAATTAAGAAAACAACCCTTGAAGATGCACAGAGAAGACTTGCAAAGCTTAACGATGAGGCTTGTGCTCTTTCTGTTATCTGTCCGATAGAATAAAGGGGGAGCGGAAATGTCAGATTATACAGTTGTTTATTTTTCCTGCCTCGACAGAGGCTTCAGCGTGCCGAGTACGCTTGCCGAATTTTCAATTTTCGGCATAGATGTTTCTATTAAATTCTACGGAGCGATCATTGCTTTCGGTTTTGCGCTTGCAGTGCTTTTCGGCGGCAGAATGGCTTATAAATGGAAAATGAGCCTTGATAAGATGGTGGATGTGCTTATTTACGGCACTTTTGCTGCAATTATCGGCGCAAGACTTTATTATGTTTTCTCAAAATGGGATTATTACGGAGCACATCCCGCTGAAATTATTCAGATTTGGAACGGCGGTCTTGCCATTTACGGCGGACTTATTGCAGGCATTGCCGCCGCATTCGTTGTTTGCAAAATAAGAAAGCTCAATTTCTTGAATCTTCTTGATATGGCAACAATGAGTTTCCTTATCGGACAAGGCATAGGCAGATGGGGTAATTTCACAAATCAGGAAGCTTTCGGTGTTAATACTGACCTTCCATGGGGTATGTGGAGCGAAAAGGTTGCCGAGGAAATAACCCGCAATCAGGCTCTTTATGCAGAAAAAGGCTTTGTTGTTGACCCGAATCTGCCTGTTCATCCCACCTTCCTCTATGAATCAATCTGGTGCATTCTCGGATTTTTTGTACTTTATTTCATCTGCAAAAAAGCAAGAAAATTCAGCGGACAGATAGCTCTTTGCTACGGAATATGGTATGGACTTGAACGTACGGTTGTTGAGGGTCTGCGAACAGACAGTCTTTATATTGCAAACACAACAATCCGTGTTTCTCAGGCGATTTCTGCGGGTCTGGTGGTTGTTTGCGCAGTTCTCCTTATTATATTACTTATTAAATATACGAAGAATCCGAAACCTATTGAGGGTATAGATTATTTCGTTGAAGACGAAAAAAACAAAACCGAGGCTTTAGAGAAAGAGGTCTGATAAATATGGCTAAAATAATAGACGGAAAAAAGATAAGGGAATATAACCTTGATAAAATCGCAGAGCAGG
>JAZRTQ010000007.1:0-32870 GCA_045652165.1 Acutalibacteraceae bacterium
TAATAAGGCTGTCTGCCAATTCAAGAAGAAATTCTCCGTCTTTTCCAAATATTTCAAGTGATTTTTTCGCTTCATCGGTGAGCTTTAAAGCAGTTTCTTTTGACTTTCCAAGCCCGAGAAGCGACACATATGTTGATTTACCGTTATCATTATCGCTTCCGATAGGTTTACCGAGTTCAGCTTCACTGCTTGTTACATCCAGAATATCATCAACTATCTGGAAGGCAAGACCGATTTTTTCACAGTAGGTTTCCGCCGCCTTGATTTTCTCTTCATCCGCATCGGCAACAATACAGCCCAAAACCGCCGAAACCTTTATCATTTCGCCTGTCTTCAGCTTATCTGTTAATGTTACGCAGTCAATATCAGCCTGCTTCGTTTCATTTTCAAGGTCCATAACCTGACCCGCTATCATACCTGCACATCCAGCCGCCTTTGCAAGTTCAAGAGCGGCTTTTGCTTTTTGCTCAAAGCTAAGCCCCTTTGCAGAAAGCACGGTTTCAAAAGCAAGAGTCAGCAAACCGTCACCTGCAAGAAGCGCATTTGCATAACCGAAAATCTTATGATTTGAAGGTTTGCCCCTTCTCATATCGTCATCATCCATACAAGGAAGGTCATCGTGGATGAGCGAATAAGTATGAATCATTTCAACGGCAACAGCAACGGGCAAAGCATTTTTTATATCTCCGCCGCAAATCCTGCAAAATTCAAGAGTAAGTGCAGGTCTTATCCGTTTGCCTCCGTTTTCAAGCGAATATGACATTGCCTCAAGCATCTTATCAAGACCCGAAGATTCTCTTCCCGCAAAAACGGGTGAAGAAACTGCATCGGATGCAGCTTTATTTATCATATCCATATAACTGTTTAATCTTTCTTCAAACAAGCTCATTCTTGTTCTCCTTTGGAAAGTTCGGTTATTTTAAGCTGTGCTTCATCAAGCTTTTTGGAACACTTTGCAGCAAGCGAAGTGCCTTCTTCATAAAGTTTCATCATTTCTTCAAGCGTAAGATTTCCGCTTTCAAGCTTGTCCACTATTTCTTCAAGTCTTGCAACAGACTTTTCATAATTCATATTTTCCATTTCAGTTGCCTTTCACGCTCTTTATTTCACATTCGAGCTTACCGTTTTTGATAAGAACATCTATCATATCGCCTTCGCTTACAGCTTCTTTATCCGATACAACTTTGCCGTCTTTTAAAGCCACGCTGTATCCCCTTGCAAGAATTTTCAACGGGCTCATCGCATCAAGCTTTGCACAAAGCGAAGAAAAATCTTTGTTTAATACGGCAAGCTTTTGATTTACTGCATATTCCATTGCCATAGATGCTCTGTCA
The DNA here is from genome assembly GCA_045652165.1 of Acutalibacteraceae bacterium. GTDB lineage: Bacteria > Bacillota > Clostridia > Oscillospirales > Acutalibacteraceae > CAG-177. The sequence goes on from JAZRTQ010000007.1 coordinate 1,335, forward strand.
AAGCGGACACGAAGATTATCAATATAGTTCTGAGGACTTAATCTCTGAAGAACGGATTTCTTATATTCGATAACCGCTTTTTCGGTTGCGAGTTTATCCGATATTGCAGAAAGCATTCTTCTTGAAAATGCATCTATCATTTCCTGCTGCTGTCTGCAGTCGGGAACCGCAAGCTCCGCCGCCGCAGAAGGAGTTGGTGCACGCAAATCAGCCGTAAAGTCACAGATTGTGAAATCTGTTTCGTGGCCTACGGCAGAAATAACGGGGATATCGCTTGCCGCAACCGCTCTTGCAACCTTTTCTTCATTGAATGCCCAAAGCTCTTCAACCGAGCCGCCGCCTCTGCCCACGATAAGCACATCTGCCGCTTTCTCACGGTTGAATAATTCTATCGCTTCACTTATCTGCCCCGCCGCATATTCACCCTGCACCGCAACGGGACAAAGAACAATCTCTGCCATAGGGAATCTGCGGGAAATAACATTGATTATATCTCTTATTGCCGCACCCGTAGGCGAGGTTACAACGCCCACACGCATCGGATAAACGGGAACCGGCTTTTTCTTTTCTTCATCAAAAAGCCCTTCCTTGGCAAGCTTATTTTTAAGCTGCTCAAAGGCTATACTGAGCGCTCCCGTTCCGTCGGGCTGCATATCATCAATATAAAGCTGGTATTGACCGTCTCTTTCAAAAACGGATACCCTGCCTCTGATTATAACCTTCATTGAATTTTCGGGCATAAACCGAAGGCGTGAATTTGCTGTTTTAAACATCACCGCTTTAATCGAGGCAAATTCATCTTTGATTGTCATATAGTAATGCCCTGTTTTATAGTGATTTGTGAAGTTTGATATTTCGCCCTGCACAAAAACATTCTGCAAATTAAAATCCTGCTCAATTATTGATTTAACATATCTGTTGAGCTGGCTTACGCTCAATACAACTCCGTTACCCAAGCAAGCCCTCCCCTTTCAGATATGCAAGCACCGCAACGCCCGCCGCATTATCGCAGGAAAAATCGGGGTGCGCAAAATTCGCATTGAATTTTGAAGTTATTCTTTTGCGTATTATGCTGTTTGACATTACACCGCCCGCATAAACAAGCGGAAGTTCTCCGTATTCTGAAACAGCATATTCGGTCATTTTTTCAACCGTTTTGCCTGCAAAATCAAGGCAGTATCTTGCAATATTTTCTTTTGATTCGCCTTTATCAAGCATTTTTCTGCATTGATTTTCAACGCCCGAAAGACTGCAGTTGCCTTCTTTTACGCAGATTTTAGGGTTATAGATTTCATTGCAATTCAAAGCAAGTTTTTCAAGCTCTTTTCCGCAAGGAAAACTCAAGCCCATCATAACGCCTGCTCTGTCAATAACCTGACCGCAGTTAAGGTCTTGTGTTTCGCCGATAATTTCAACCGCAAAGCCTCTTTCTTTATCGGGGGAAACAAGCAGCATCTCGGTTGTGCCTCCCGAAACATGAAATGCAATGAACTTCTGCGAAACAAGATCAAGTCTGCCAACAGAATAAAGCGCAGCAGCAATATGACCCGCCTGGTGCGAAAAACCGTAAACGGGTTTTCTGAGCGACGCGGCAATGCAATGAGCGGTGTTTACACCCACAAGAAAGCAAGGCATATATGAGCCGTCTGCATCCCTCGGTTTTTCCGAAACACCTACCGCCGAAATCCCGCCTTCGCACTTTGAAACAAGCTCCTCAAAAACGGGATAAAGCCGCACCGTGTGATGAAACACCGCATCACTCTGGCGCAGCCCCTTTTCTCCTTCCTTCACGGGAAGAAGAAGTTTATTCTGAAAAACCTCACTGCCGTTATATATTGCAGCCGAGGTTGTGTAATTACTTGTATCTATTCCGAGAGTCAACATTATTTTTCTTCTTTTGAAACTGAACCGAGAATGCCGTTTACAAATGAATAATCGTCTTTTGATGCAAATTTTTTGCAAAGCTCAACCGCTTCATTAATCGAAACCTTAACAGGTATATCATCAAAATAACGGATTTCACAAACCGCAAGTCTGAGAACTGCAAGAGCAACCTTTGAAATTCGGTTTTTCTTCCAGCCAACAGAATATTTTTCTATTGTTTCATCAATATCCGCAACATTTTCCCAAGCCTTAAAAGCAAGGTTTTTTACAAACTTACTGTTGCAAACAACCTCATTTTCCAAAGCAAGTTCATAAAGCTCTGTCAAATCAGTTTCTTCGTTGAATGACTTTTCAAAAAGCAAAACAAAAGCCTGCTCTCTCTCTTCACGTCTTGTCATTTTATCCTCCGCAAAAGCATAAAGCCAAATTTTTGTATATTATATCATCTTTTTTATAAATATACAACCTATAATATAAAATAATTTATTAATATTCCATCTCAATTATTGTAATATTATCCACCGGATATTCGGTATGCTTAACCGCAATTTCTTTTATTTTCACAACCGTCACATCGTCAAGAGAACCGTTTTCGATAATTATTTCTGCCTTTCCGTTATTGAGTATACAAAGATTTTCGCATCCGATTTTTGCGGTAATCAGATTCTCTATATCGCTTTCAAGAGTCATACAGTCTGTAAGCTCTTTCAAAGCCGCCGTTGCCTGCTTCACGGCATCTGAATTTGAAGAACTGTCTTTTATTATATCATTAAGTGCTTCTGCAGCTTCATCGTGTGCCGTTGTTCTGCGAAGCTTTGCACTTGCAAAATATTCGGAAGCCTGCGCCTGTGCCGCCGCATCGTCAAGAGTTACATCAGAAGAAATAACATAGCGGGCATCGCCGAGATTTGCTTCCTGCTTTTCTTCATCGGACACAGAATCTGCCGCGCCGTTCCCTGAAACCTCTACACTCGGCTTGGTATAATACCAATTCACAAAAACTGCGGCACCCAAAGCAACAATAAGAGTTGCGAGCAAAAGCTGTCTTTTTTTGATAATCATAAAATCTCTCCTTGAATGTATTTTTATGCATTATATGCATTTCGGTCATCCCATTTCGGAAACACTTACCCTTGCCGAACTTATATCAAGCAAAGCCGTTACGGTTTCCGTTATTCTTGTTCTGATAACATCTGATCCCCCGCCCTCACAAACAACGGCAACACCTCTTATTTTAGGCTGATTAACCCTGACTACTATTCCGTTTTCAGACTGTCCGTCATCCACTATAACATATTCATCCTTTTGCTCAATATTACTTTTTCCGCCCGAATCAATATTTTCTCCGTAGTCAAAATTATGAAGGTAAACATCCTCTACGGAGCTTTCCAGAGTAACCATTACCGTTACCGATCCGACGCCTTCAATCCTTGATATCAGAAGGGTTAAACGCTCTTCAAGCTTCAGAACATATTCCTCTTCGCCGCTTTCGGCCGTTACGGTTGTCACCTGCGCCGAAGAAATCTCCGAAGCTTCGGAAAGTTCACTTATAAGCAGACCTGCGACACCTGATGCAAGCAAAAAAACACAGAGCAACAGCTTTTTGCTGAGCTTTGTTTTTTCCGAAATCCGATTTATTAATTTTTCTGAAAATTCTTTTGCTTTTTTCACTTTGATTACCTTAACCCATCTCTATGGGTACCCCCAAGATTCTTTCTGTTTCGGTTGCTGTTTTCAGAATGTTTTCTTCATTGCCGTTTGTAAAATTCAGAATAATTTTATGTATAATTATGCATTTTCCTTCGTCGTATTCAGCATCAATTTCAATGTTTCTTATCTCGCATCCGCACTCATTCGCAATATCCGTTATCCTTTGTAAAAGCTCTTCCTCCAGCATTTCAAATGCAAGTTCATCATTTCCGTCGCTCTCATATTCAACCGAATCAGCAAACGCAGACAGCGAAAACTGATGAACATTCAATTCTGAAACAGGTAAAAAAACGGTTGATATAATAAATATGCCAACAACTGTTTTTAATGTTTTGTCATTAGCCCCTTTCGGCGAAACAACCGTTATCAGAGTTCCCCCCAAAGCAGAAAAAGCAAGAGAAATCAGCCATTGCTTCAAGCTATCCATTTTATGTCACCTTAATTGTAATCAGTATTCCTGCCGTAATGATAAAAACAACCGCTCCGAAAATGAGCAGAATATTTACCATTGAAAACATATAGCAGACAGACTTAAGAACACCCGAACAAATTCCGTCACCCAGAAGTTCGCTGAATACCGACGCAAACCTCATAGATAAACTCCATATCGATAACTCCGCAACCGCCGGAAGGCAAATCAATCCGAATGTCGCTATAGCAAACACTCCCACCGCACTTCTCACAAGTGCAAGACTGCCCATAACAGATGAATATGCTTCGCCTAATGCACCGCCGATAACAGGAACAAAGGTGCCGACCGCAAGCTTTATTCCTCTTGAAGCAAGATGGTCTGCCGCACCCGCAACCACACTTTTCATTGTCAAAAAGCCCGTAAAAAGTCCTGCCGCAGACCCCAGAACAGTTGTTGAAGTTTTCTTTATAAGCTCTGAAATTGCGCCAAGATTAACGGATGTTACCATTGACCCCATAACTCCCAGCGCCCCGACAGCACCCGCAAGCGGAAGAATTATGTTTTCGGAAAGCGACTGGATAACCTGAGCTGCTGCAAACGCTGTTCCCTGAACGGAAAAAGCAAGTGTCGGATTACCGCTTGCAGTTACTATTCCGGCAAGCACCGGTATCAATGCTTTTGAAAAATCCGCACAGGCACCCAGGGCGCTCACACCCGCCTTTATACACACAAAAGCAGACGAAAAAACAGCTGTAACCAAAAAGCTTGAACACACCAGACTTATAATCTGACGAAACTTTTCATCCTGCTGAACAAAGCAAGAGCAAACACTTCCCAGAATGATTACCGAAACAGCTTTAGCCACCGTTTTAACAGGCTCGCTCAGCTTTCCTTTAAAAACATCTTCAATCAACTCAAGCAATGCTTCAGGCTCAGCTGAAAGAATTTTTTCATATTCTATTTCTTCAAATCCGAGTTTTTTCAGATAACCCAGAGTTTCTCGGTCAAGATAATCAGACAGTTCTTTTGCTCCGCTTGCCTCAATTCCTTTTTCAAAATAATCATCCGTATTAACTGCACAAGCCTTTATGTTAAACAAAAAAACCGTAATGATAACCGAAACAAAAACAATTATCCCTTTAAGTTTCTTCATCCGTTTATCAATCCTATTGCTATTCTTGCAACCGTTTCAATCATAGGCAAAGAAAGCATAAGCATACCTAATCTGCCTGCAAGCTCCACCGCAGTTGCAACGGAAGAAGCTGAATTTTCTCTGCATATATCTGATGCGGTCTGTGTCACAATGCAGATACCCAAAGACTTTATAAGAAGCGATATATTCTCTTTTTCAAGACCTGCAAGCATCAGCATTTCTTCAAGACTTCCTGTTGAATCAAGCAAATTTTCGGTTATTGCAACAAAAATAACACACACAGCACCGATAGCCGTAAGTGGTGCAAGTTCAGGCTTAATCTGCTTTACAAGAGAATAAACCAAGGCGGACACTATACCCGCCAAAGCAATTTTCAAAATATCCATTTTTAAAAATCAACAATACTTTTTACACTCTCAAGAAGATTTGAAAACTGCGGAATAAGCATCATCAGCACCGCAACAATTCCCGCAAGAATTGTAATAAGCGCATAATCATCTCTTCCCGAGCGAACCAATATAGAATTTAAAATTGCAACGATAATCCCTACCGACGCAATTTTAATAACAACGGTTATATCCATATAAAACTCCTAAAATATCATTATTGCCACCGATATACCAAGCAAAAGCCCTAACGGAGGACAAAGCTTTGTGTTACGCTTGCATTTTTCTTCGCATTCCGAAAGCATTGCCGAAAAAATCTGTTTATAATATTCACAGCATGAAAGCTGACCCTCAATATCCGTTGAACCGATTTCATCGCCTAACAAAGCAAGGCTCTTATATGCTTCCGGCAACATTTTTTTCAATTCACTGCTTTCTATGCTAACCTTCCAGGCAACTGAAAAAGCAAAGCCTTCTTCAAGCATTTCGCTGCATTTTCTGATAAATTTCAGATTTGAAGTAACAGAACTTTCGCTTAAGTTTTTCATAAGCTCCGACACGGGAATGCGGATATAATGCAACTGAGTTTCAACAAAAGAAAGCATCGCCAGAACATCTTTCAATACCGCCACTCTTTGTTTTTCCAGCACAGAATAATAAATTCCCGCACACGCAAATGCTGAAGCAACAAGAAAAGCCGAAAACAATTTAAGCAAAGGAATCACCCGTTTCAATTATTTTTTCAATTCTGCCCGCTTCTTTTCCCGAAAGTATAACAATTTTCCTGAATTCACCGAACGAAAGCAATTCTTTAACCGTTTTCTTCATTTTAAGTTCTTCCTCGTTTCTTGCGTGAACACTGACGGCAAAATTAACACCGCTGTTAATTCCCGCCTCTATCGCTTTCACTTCTTCAAAAGAAACAATTTCATCGCAAACGATAATATCAGGCGAAAATGAACGCAATGCAATTTCAACCGCCATTGATTTCGGATAAGATGTGAGCAAATCGAAGTTTAATCCCAGATCGTGCTGACAAACTCCGTTTACTGCCGCACCGATTTCTCCTCTTTCATCACAAACGGCAACATTTGCAAAAACTCCCCGTTCTTCACCTGAAATCTGACGGATAAAATCCCTTAACACGGTTGTTTTTCCGCTCGACGGCGGTCCCGCAACAATAAAAGATTCTGTTTTGTTCCGACAAATATTTGCAAACAAACCGTTTGCCGCCCCTTTGATTTCACGGGCTATGCGAAGATTTATTGCACATATATCCTTAACCGCAATTATCCTGCCGTTTTCAGTAACCGCAGTGCCTGCAACACCTGCACGGTGACCGCCGTTTACCGTTATATATCCGCTGTTTATTGCATCTTTAAAGCTGTAAACGGAATATGCACATATTCTTTTGAATATCTCTTCCGTTTCCTGCTTATCGGTTCTGATTACGGTTGAGTTATATATCTCCTGCAATCTTCCTGAAGAAGAAAGAAATCTTATTCCGTTTGCAGTTACGGCAACAACAGGATTATCCGCACGACACCTGATTTCCTTTATTGAATTTTTTTCGTTATCGCTCAGTCTTTTAAAAATCCGTGACAGTTTTTCGCCCAAACTGTCTGCCGCCTGATTAAATCGCTCGGTATTATTCATTTTTTCTGCTCCTTTGGTAAAATATATGGCTTCTTGTCCGCAAATAGAACAGAGAAATGATTTACAGATTGTTAACTTGAAATAAAGGGTATAATATGGTATATTATGTTTGTTTAATATATATTCGGAGGATTTTCTTATGACAACAGTTGAAAACGGCAGACTTCAAAAGCAGTCTGTTTTTCGCCGTTTTTTTGCAAACAACTCATATTGCTGGCTTGCGGCGGGATGCACCGTGGGAATAATGATGCTTGTTTTTTATTGCTACGATCTTTTCCCGTTCGGCGAAACAACAATACTCAGAATGGACCTCTATCATCAGTACGGCCCGCTTTTTGCCGAGCTTTATGACAGAGTAACCAATCTTAAAAGTATGATATATTCCTGGAACACGGGTCTCGGCGGTCCGTTCCTGGGAAATTATTTTAACTATCTTTCAAGCCCTACCGCAATAATTATGCTTCTTCTCGGGCACGAAAATATGCCCGAAGCAATAGCGGGTATGATTGTTGCCAAAGCTGCACTTGCTGCGGCAGCATTCACCTATTATTTAAAGAAATCCCATAAAAGACACGATTTCACCACAGCGGCTTTCGGCATTCTTTATGCTATGTGCGGTTATTTCATTGCATACTACTGGAATGTTATGTGGATTGATGCAATGGTATATTTCCCCCTTGTTATTTTCGGAATTGAAAGAGTTATAAACAAAAGAAAGCCCTCTGTTTATATTGCATTCCTTGCTCTTACACTTCTTTCAAACTACTATATGGGCTATATGACCTGCATATTCTCCGTAATTTATTTTCTTATTTATTTCTTCGGAAACTATGAAGGCTCTGCACTCGATGAAAGAACACCTTATTTCTTTGATGAAAACGGCAATAAAAAATATACTGCCAAGGATAAAATCAAAGGCAATCTTTTCCTTCGAAGCGGATTCACCTTTGCGTTTGCAAGCCTTGCCGCGGCAGGTCTTGCGGCATTCGCACTTATCCCCACCGTATTCATTCTCAAAAACTGCTCTGCAACATCGGGCACCTTCCCCACGGGCTATGTTTCCTATTATTCAATTTTCGATTTCCTTGCAAACCATCTTGCAAGCGTTGAACCCACAATAAGAAGCAGCGGCGACGATGTTTTACCCAATGTTTTCTGCGGAATTGCAACAGTTCTGCTTGTTCCTCTTTATCTTTTCACAAAGTCTGTTCCCCTTAAAGAGAAAATTTCAAGCGTTGCTCTTCTCGGAATTATCTATTTCAGTTTCAACGTTAATTATCTTAACTATATCTGGCACGGTTTCCATTTTCCCAACGATTTACCCTACAGATTTTCGTTTATGTATTCCTTTGTTCTTCTCACGCTTGCTTACAAAGCATTCATAAGACTCAAGGAATTTACGGGAAAAGAAATTCTCGGAACGGGCGTTGCGGTTATATTCGCAATAATTCTGGTTCAGGAAATCGGTTCAAAGAATGTTGAAGAAATAACAGTTCTTATCAGCCTTATTTTCGTTGTTACCTACTGCCTCGTTTTCGCTCTTATGAAAAACGAAAAATATCAGAAATCGGCAGTTGCAGTGCTCCTTCTCTGCTGTGTTATCGGTGAAATTGCCTGCGCAAATACCGACAGATACAGTATGAATCAGGCAAAATCAAATTTTGTTGGCGATTATGACGAGTTCGTTACCCTCAAAGAACAGCTTGATGAGCATAACGGCAGCGATATGTACCGAATGGATCTCACCTATAACAGAGCAAGAATGGATCCCGCCTGGTTCGGCTATAACGGTGTTTCCACATTCTCATCAATGGCTTATGAAAAAATGGCAAACACACAGAGCGACCTCGGCGTTTACGGCAACTATATAAACAGCTACACCTATTATCTGCAAACTCCCGTTTATAATATGATGCACGCTATGAAATATATTGTTGATAACGACGCAGAGGTTACACTTGAAAGCGATTATTACAATGAGCTTATGGGTGTTGGCAAATTCACCGCTTATGAAAACAAATATTATCTGCCCATCGGTATGGCGGTTAACAAAGAAATCACCGAATGGTATACGGACTATAACAACCCCTTCACCGTTCAGAGCGATTGGTTTGAATATTCAACAGGAATCTCGGATGTTTTCGGAATGATGGATATTGAAAATATTCATTATTACAATATGGACGAAATAACTTCAGGTCTTGAAACGGGCGATATTTATTTCACAAAGACAGGCAGCGGTTCAGGCGAACTTACATTTATCCTTACCGTTCCCGAAACAAAGCATTGCTATCTCTATGTTAATTCATCAGCATTTGACAGCATTGAAATCGGCAAAAACGGCGAAATCTATAATCAGAACACCGATGAACCCTATATCTATGATCTTGGAATCGTTACTCCCGAGCAGGAAATCAGTGTTCTTATAAAGGTTGAAAACGATGAATACGGTTATATTGATTTCTATCCCTATTATGTGAATGACATTGCGCTCACAGAAGGATACAATATCCTTAATCAGAACAGCTTTAAGGTTACTTCTTTTGAAGAAACCAAAATAAAGGGAACCATCAACGCTCCCAAGGATTGCGTTTTCTATTCATCAATCCCCTATGATACGGGTTGGACAGTTAAAATCGACGGCAAAGAGATTGCAGAAGAAGACTATATAAATCTTGTTGAATCATATCTCTGCTTTAATCTTCCCGCAGGCGAGCACGAAATTGAAATCACCTTTATGCAGGACGGCCTGATTCTCGGTCTGGGCGTTACCGCCGCAACAATCATTCTTCTTATTGCCGCGGCAATATTCTTTGCAAAGAAAAGAAAGAATCAGCCCGTTTACGCTCTTCCCGCTGCACCCGTTGTGCTGACTGATGACGACATCATCACCGAGGTTGATATGCAGCTTGATGAGGCTGAGGCTTCCGTTGAGGAAGCAACAACCGACAGCGAACCCGAAGAAGAAGTAGAAGAAATCACCGAAACAGAAGAAGTTTCTGAAGAGGATGAAAACAACCCCATCTCGGAAGAAATATCCGAAGATGAAGCTGTTGAAGAAAACGAAGAAAAAAGCGAATAAGGTATAAAAAAATCACCGTGGCTTCAAAACCACGGTGATTTTTATTTCACTTTTATTTCTGATAAATTCTTACATAATCAATAACAAATTCGGAATGGTATGTATCTTTATCAAGTGCTTCAAGTTTTGCCGCATCGGGAACTTCAAGAGAAACTCTTACTTCTTCTTCAACCTGTGAAGTGCCGTTACCAAATGATGAGCGTCTTGTTTCAACTCCGTTCACATAGAAGATATATTCATTCTCATTCCATTCAAGTCCGTAAGTATTATATTCATTATAAATATCGGTTCCTTTAAAGAAACCGAGTATTTCTGATTGGAAGCCTTCCTGAACACCGTCAACGCCTGCACAGTGTATGGTCTGAGAAACAGAATTTCTTGCCAGCTTATCATCCCAAGAGTTCGCCTCAAAAATATCAAGCTCGGCTCCGCCGATACCGCCCTTTGAATATTCAGCCTCATAAGGATGAGCCGCCATAATCCAGAAAGCGCTCCAGAATGCACCGCCGTCATTGCATTTGCAACGGATTTCATAATATCCCTGCTTATACCACTTGCGAAGAGCAAGGTCACCCGCATACCAACCTGCACCGAACTCGCCGTCTTCAAGATACTCAGCGGTAATTACGCAGTTGCCGTCTTTAACTTCAACCTGACTGGGAGCACGGTAGCCGCCGCGACGAACACCGCTGTTGCAATATTTCCAGGCTTCAGTATCAAGTTCAGTTCCTTCAAATTCATCTTCAAACACCAGACTGTAGCCCGTAAGATCAAGCTCCTGACCTCTCGGGGTGGTAGGTGCATCAAGAATTGTAAGTCCGAAAAGCTCAATAATCGCAAGAATTGATGCAATTATCTTTTTGGGTGAAAAAGAAGTGAAAATCTGTGTAAGATGATAGAGTTGCTGCTCAACGCCCCACATTTGTCTTGGCGCAAGCTTTAAAACTTCTGTTAAAAATGTTTGAAACATATGCCTCACCTCAAAATATTTATTGATTTAATTCTATCATTGAAATTTGAGGTTGTCAATATTTTCCGCTTTCAATTAAAGTTTGAAATGTCTGAATTTTTATTTACCGAACAAACCCTTTATTGTGTCAACCAAAAGTGCTATAGGTGTTATTATCGGTCCAAGCACAGCGGGCAGAATTATAAACATTGTTGTGAAAAAGATGGTGAAGTTTACACTTGCAAAAAAATATTCAACCTTTTCTTTAAAGGTTCTGTCATCAACGGGAATGGTTGCAACATGATAATCCTCTGATACAGCAATGGAATTGCCATCGGCATCAACAATTTCCGTTTTCAGATAAAGGCTGTCGCCCTCCTTAAGCCTCGGAAGCCTGATATCGTCGGATTCATACTTTACGGCAGATACTTCTCCCACCTTTTTGGTTTCGCCGTTAAGAACGGTATACCAGATTATCTTTTCTGCTTCACGCTCCGATGAATAATAATGGGTAACAATATCTATATCGTCTTTGTTCCATTTGATAAGCTCACAGAAAGCCTCGGGTTCTTCGCCGTTAAAATAAAGAGCCTCGCATTTGCCTTCCGTGATCTCAGATATAACAGTATATCCGTAGACGACATTCTTCGGCACATCACTGTTTTTGTCCCATTCATAGGAAACCAGCTGTCTCTTAACATTTGACCATTCTGCCGCTGTGCCTGCATAGCAATAAGCAAGATGTTTTCCCGGGATTCTCGCCTGAGCATTATCCGTAATCATATTTCCCTCATAGTATTCAAGGCTCTTCGGAAGACTGATTTTGTAATATACGGCATAATCATCGTAGTCAAGATGCTCAACCGTAAAAGCGTGATTCCCGATGCTTGTGACACCCTCTTCAACAGTGATAACATCTATCTTATCATAATGAGAATACCAGGGCGGATACTTTGAATGTTTTTTTCCTGAATAATCCACCTTATACCAGTCCATTTTACCCTCACCGCTGATAACAAGCTCACCGTCATCATAAAGAGTCCACATCAGATTTTCGCCGCCGTCAGCTCCGCAGAAACCCGAATTTACGGTTTTTCTTGCGTCAAGCGCAAATGACAACGGTGCAACCGTAAAAATTATAGCCGCACACAGAATAATTGCAGTTAATCTTTTAAAAATTTTGCTCATTGTTTTTCCCTCCTCTAATAGGTTTTTCTTTTGTCCTCGCATTAAATAAGTGGTTAATTCTTCCTGATTTGTTGCATTAAGAATTTATTAAGATTTCGGGGCAATAAAAAATGCTCTGCTGTAACAGCAGAGCATTTTGCCTTATTTATGATAAAGTTTTTTGGTCTGATATCTCGGCTCGCAGGTGAGATTGATGCCGAGCTTTCTGTAAACATCCTGGTCAACCTGCGAAAGAATAACAGTTGAATGAGCCTCGCAGTTTTCAAGACCTCCGATTGCGTCAAGTGCTTTTTCGGCAAGCGGATTTGTGTTTGCGCTCATTGAAAGAGCAATAAGTGTTTCATCGGAATGGAGTCTGGGGTTGTGATTTTTAAGAATACCTGTTTTGAGTTTCTGTATAGGCTCAATAATTGAGGGAGCAATCATAAGCAAGTCTTCGGGAAGCCCCGCAAGATGCTTTATTGCATTAAGAATTGCCGCAGAAGATGCACCGAGAAGATTTGAGGTTTTGCCCGTTACGATTTTTCCATCGGGAAGTTCAATTGCAACCGCAGGCTGACCCTCAGTTTCGTTGCTTCTGTCGAGCGCAGCTTTGATAACACTTCTGTCTTCAACGCTGATGCCCGCCTGATTCATAAGGCTTACTATTTTATTAACAGCTTCTTGCTTACCTCTGCCCATTCTCAAATCGCACATCGCATTGAAATAGCGGCGTACAATTTCTCTTTTTGAAGCTTCGCGGGTTGCTTCGTCATCGCATATAGCATAACCCGCCATATTAACGCCCATATCTGTGGGTGACTTATAGGGGCTTACACCCTCTATCTTTTCGAAAATGGCATTAAGAACAGGGAAAACTTCAACATCTCTGTTATAGTTAACGGTTGTTTCGCCGTATGCTTCAAGATGATAGGGGTCAATCATATTAACATCGTTAAGGTCTGCCGTTGCAGCCTCATATGCAAGGTTTACGGGATGCTTAAGGGGAAGATTCCATACGGGGAAAGTTTCGAACTTTGCATAACCCGCCTTGTTTCCTCTCTGATTCTCGTGATAAAGCTGAGAAAGGCAGGTTGACATTTTTCCGCTTCCGGGGCCGGGTGCGGTAATAACAACAAGGGGTCGGGTGGTTTCGATAAAATCATTCTTTCCGAATCCCGCATCGCTTACGATATGTGCAACATTATAGGGGTAACCTTCAATGGGATATTGAATAAAAACTTTTATTCCAAGCTGTTCAAGCTTTGTTTTAAAGGCACTTGCCGCGGGCTGACCCTTAAATTGAGAGAGCACAACACTGCCCACATAAAGACCTGCTCCTCTGTAGGCATCGATAAGGCGAAGAACATCGGTATCATATGATATGCCGAGGTCTCTTCTTATTTTGTTGCTTTCAATGTCACCCGCGCTTATAACAATAACAACCTCAACATTTTCGGCAATGCTTTTAAGCATCTGCAGCTTACTGTCGGGTGCAAAACCGGGAAGAACTCTTGATGCGTGATAATCATCAAAAAGCTTACCGCCGAATTCAAGATAAAGCTTGCCGCCGAATTCGTTGATACGCTTATTTATTTCTTCCGACTGGCGTTTGATATAAAGCGCGTTATCAAATCCTGTTTTTTTCAAATCCGTTCACCCCTGCAATCCATGAATTGATATTTCATAAATCAACTTTAATATTATATAACACAGTTAAATTTTAATCAAGAGCAAAGATTAAATATTTTTATATTAAATCCTTCTTGATTTGATTCGGGCAATATGATAAAATTAAACTGTATCCCGCAAAGCAATGCACGGTTACGGTTTTAAAGTAAATTTACGGATTCAATCCGTTCTATAATAGGAGGTTTTTCCAATGGCTAACAGATTTGTATTAAACGAAACATCATATCACGGTGCGGGTGCAATTAAAGAAATTGCAACTGAAGTTCAGAGCAGAGGCTTCAAAAAGTGCTTTGTTTGCTCTGACCCCGACCTTATCAAGTTCGGCGTAACAAAGAAAGTTACAGACATTCTTGACGAAGCTGCTATCCCCTATGAGATTTACAGCGAAATCAAGGCAAACCCCACAATCGAAAACGTTCAGGGCGGCGTTGAAGCTTTCAAGGCAAGCGGTGCAGACTGCATCGTTGCTATCGGCGGGGGTTCATCAATGGACACAGCAAAGGCAATCGGTATCATCATCACAAACCCCGAATTTGCAGATGTTGTTTCTCTTGAAGGCGTTGCTCCCACAAAGAACAAGTGCGTTCCCATCATTGCAGTTCCCACAACAGCAGGTACAGCTGCTGAGGTTACAATCAACTATGTTATCACAGACGCTGCAAAGAACCGCAAGATGGTTTGTGTTGACGTTCACGACATTCCCGTTGTTGCAGTTGTTGACCCCGAAATGATGGCTTCAATGCCCAAAGGTCTCACCGCTGCAACAGGTATGGATGCTCTTACCCACGCTATCGAAGGCTATATCACCAAGGGTGCATGGGAAATGAGCGATATGTTCCACATCAAGGCAATCGAAATCATCGCAAAGACCCTTCGCGGTGCTGTTGAAAACACAGCTGAAGGCAGAGAAGGCATGGCTCTCGGTCAGTATATCGCAGGTATGGGCTTCTCAAACGTTGGTCTTGGTATTGTTCACTCAATGGCTCATCCTCTCGGCGCTGTTTATGACACACCTCACGGCGTTGCAAACGCAATCATTCTTCCCACCGTTATGGAATACAATGCTCCCGCAACAGGCGAGAAATACCGCGATATCGCAAAGGCTATGGGCGTTGAAGGCGTTGACGCAATGAGCCTTGAAGATGCAAGAAAGGCTGCTATTGAAGCTGTTAAGCAGCTTTCTGCTGATGTAGGAATTCCCGCTGACCTTAAAGAAATCGTTAAGGCTGAGGATATCCCCTTCCTTGCTCAGTCGGCATTCGATGACGCTTGCCGCCCCGGTAACCCCAGAGACACAAGCGTTGAAGAAATCACCGCTCTTTACAATTCTCTTATGTAAAACAATTTTCGCCGCATCTTTTGATGCGGCGATTTTTTTATTTTACTTATTGTAAATCATTTAAACTTATGCTATATTGAATTCATAAGCTAACCGCTTTAAATCAATAAATCCGAAAAGGAGAGTTATTATGCCTAAAATTACTTTTATGGGTGCCGGCAGCACAGTTTTTGCAAGAAACGTTTTGGGTGACTGTATGTGCACTCCCTGCCTTCGCGACAGCGTTATTGCTCTTTATGATATTGATGAAGAAAGACTTGAGGACAGTTATATAATTCTCAGTGCTATTAATAAAAACATTAATGAAGGCCGCTGCAAAATCGAAAAATACTGCGGCGTTGAAAACAGAAAAGATGCTCTCAGAGGTGCGGATTTCGTTGTTAATGCAATTCAGGTTGGTCTTTATGACCCCTGCACAATTATCGACTTTGAAGTGCCCAAGAAATACGGTCTTCGCCAGACTATTGCCGACACACTCGGTATAGGCGGCATAATGAGAGGTCTTCGCACTATCCCCGTTCTCCGCGATTTTGCAAGAGATATGGAAGAGGTTTGCCCCGATGCGTGGTTCCTCAACTACACAAATCCCATGGCAATTCTCACGGGCTATATGCAGAGATACACAAAGATTAAAACCATCGGTCTTTGCCACAGCGTTCAGAGCTGCACAAAGGATTTGCTTAACCATCTGGGTATGGAAGACAAGCTTGAAGGCAGAAAAGAACTTATCGCAGGCATTAACCATATGGGCTGGCTTCTTGAGGTTGCCGATAAAGACGGCAATGACCTTTATCCTGAAATCCGCAGAAGAGCCGCAGAAAAGAATGCAACCGAAAAGCACAGCGATATGGTAAGATTTGAATATATAAAGAATTTCGGCTACTATTGCACCGAATCCAGCGAGCACAATGCCGAATATAACTGCTTCTATATCAAATCAAAATATCCCGAGCTTATCGAAAGATACAACATTCCTCTTGATGAATATCCCCGCCGCTGTGTTAACCAGATCGCAGGCTGGAAGGCTGAAAAAGAAAGAATTCTTGATAACGGTCAGATTACCCACGAGCGCTCGGGCGAATACGCATCATACATAATGGAAGCTCTCGTTACGGGCGGACCCTACAAAATAGGCGGTAATGTTCTTAATACAGGTCTTATCGATAACCTTCCCGCAGATGCTTGCGTTGAGGTTCCCTGCCTTATCGACGGCAACGGAATTCACCCCTGCCACGTAGGTAAGCTTCCCGTTCAGCTTGCAGCAATGAACATGACAAATATTAACGCTCAGCTTCTTACCATTGAAGCTGCCGTTACTCAGAAGAGAGAAGATATTTATATGGCAGCAATGCTTGAGCCTCACACCGCTGCCGAGCTTTCCATTGATGACATCAAAGCTATGGTTGATGAACTCATTGAAGCTCACGGCGAATATATGGCTGAATACAAATAATGAATTATATAAAAACTGCGTATCGGTTTTCCGATACGCAGTTTTCTTTTTAACCGAGAAATGTTCCGGCAAGCTCAATTATCTTTGTAATAATCTGTGATATGTACATAGGAATGTCGCTGAGCATTGCAATAATCACCATCATTTTTATCTACCTCCGTGTTTTTGTATTTTAATTTTATCACATTTTCTTTTACTCTTCAACAGTTAACATAATACAGTTGCACAAGCAAAAATTTCCGATATCCCAAAATTTTCTGAACATTTGTTCGATTTTCTATTGAAATTTCTGTTTTCGGGGTGTATAATGCGGTTGTGAGTTTTCGGAAAGGGTGCGTTTCAATGGCAGAAAGAATATATCTTTGCATTGACCTCAAAAGCTTTTTTGCTTCGGTTGAATGCGTTGAAAGAGGGCTTGACCCGTTCAAAGCAAATCTTGTTGTTGCTGACCCTTCACGCGGAAGAGGCGCAATCTGCCTTGCAATTTCCCCCGCTATGAAAGCTCTGGGAATTCACAACAGATGCCGTATTTTTGAGATACCTCAGAATGTTGAATACATCACCGCCCTGCCCCGTATGAAACGGTATATGGAAGTTTCAGCGGATATTTATTCTGTTTATCTTCAATATATAAGTCCCGATGATATTCACGTTTATTCAATTGACGAATGCTTTCTTGATGTTACGCAGTATCTTAAAATGTATAACAAAACGCCGAAAGAAATGGCGGTTATGCTTATAAATGCGGTTTTTGAAAAAACGGGAATCTGCGCCGCGGCGGGAATAGGAACAAACCTTTTTCTTGCAAAGGTTGCCCTTGATATTACTGCAAAACACACCGATGACCACATTGGTTATCTTGACAAATCAGAATTTATAAACACGGTTCAACAGCATCAACCTATAACGGATATCTGGAATGTTGGCAGAGGAACCGCAAAAAGGCTTGAAAAATACGGGGTTTTCGACCTCAAAGGAGTTACGGAGCTGCCCGAAAAAATTCTTTATAAAGAATTCGGAGTTAACGCAAAGCATCTTATTGAGCACGCAAACGGAATTGAGCCGTGCACGATAAAAGACATTCAGTCGTTCAAGCCGAAAAGCACTTCACTTTCTCACAGCCAGATACTTTTTGAGGATTATAATTGCAATGATGCTTTCCTTGTTCTTAAAGAGATGGTTGATAAGCAGGTGTTGGAATTGGTTGAAAAGCATCTTGTTACGGACTCAATATCGCTTTATATCGGCTATTCAAAGGACGTTGCAAAATCCACGGGCGGCACAAGAAAAATCGGAGAATTTACAAATTCATATAAAAAGCTGATGGGATATTTTGAAGCTCTTTATCTAGAAACAACACTTAAAAATGTTCCGATAAGAAAAATCAGCATTGGTCTTAACAATCTTCAGGATGACTCAATGGCAAGCATAACCTTTTTCACCGATTACGAGGCCGAAGAAAAAGAAAAGCATCTTCAGCAGGCAATTATTTCAATCAAAAACAAATACGGCAAAAACGCTGTTTTAAAAGGAATAAGCTATACCGCAAAAGGAACTGCAAGAGCAAGAAACAAGCTCATAGGCGGACATAACGGAGAATAAAAAAAGACACAGTTGCCTGTGTCTTTTTAAAAACTATTTTCTCATAATTTCAGTTGCTTTTTGAAGCGCTTCAACGGAAAACGAAGGAATTCTGCCCAGACCGTCGGGACCGATATTAAGAAGATAATTTATGCCCAGACCGTTGAGTCTTGCTCTTCTTTCTGCAATTTCTTCGGGTTTAACCCAATTCTGGTCATAATATTTATAGCCCCACGAGCTGTTGAGCGTTCCCGCTGTTTCATAAAGTCCGTAGGGAGAATATTTGAAGCCGTCTATTCTGTTCATATCGCCGTCGGTTTCTTCTTTGAATTCGGTAGGATACTCATTATCGCCGAGCGAAACATAATCATATGCACCGTTGCCTATTCTTGAATTTATAAGACAATCGGGCTGATATTCTTTAACAAGAAGATTAAGCTCGAGGCTTTGTTCTTTGGTTATGGTGTGAGGCACATCAAACCAGATAAGGCATAAATCGCCGTAACCTGTGAGAATTTCTTTCACCTGCGGTTTGATTTTTTCTTCAAAGCAGATTGAAAAATCCTTTTTCATTCTGTCGGGGTAATCCCAGTTATTATCCCAGGAAGAACCCGAACAACCCGTTAAATTGGTGTATCCCCCGCCGTGAGGATGATGCCAGTCAAGCTCCTGAGAATAATAAAGTCCGAATTTTAATCCGTGCTTGTAGCAAGCCTCACCAAGCTCGGCAACAACATCTCTGCCAAACGGAGAAGCATCAACAATATTAAATGAATCTGCTTTAGATTTGAACATTGCAAAGCCGTCGTGATGCTTTGAGGTAAAAACAAAATATTTCATTCCGCAATCCTTTGCAAGACGAATCCATTCATCCGCATTGAAATAAATCGGATTGAATATTTTGGCAAGATTTTCATATTCGGCATTCGGAATCGCCATAAAGCTCTGAATCCATTCGGCATAATCGCGCACTCTTCTGCCTTTATATTCACCGCCAAGCATTGAATAAAGACCCCAATGAGCCATCATACCGTATTCAGCTGATTTAAACCATTCTCTGTTATTCATATCAAAAAAATCCTTTCGGTTATTGATTTTTATAATATAATTATGCCTGCTTTTTGTCAAGCAAAGGAGGTTGCTTAAGTGAAAGAAAAATCAGACAGGGCAAAACAGTTTATGCCATTTGCCGCACTTATCGGTTTCTATGACCTCGTTGAAGAAAGGGAACACATTATTGAAACTCGCCGTGAACGCTCCGATGAAGAAAATATGGCTCTTAACGAAAAAATGCTTTTGCTGAAAAAAGGCGTGTTTGTAAAAATAAAATATTTTCTCACCGATTCATATAAAACGGTTGAGGGAAAAGTTTCGTGCATAGATTTTGTTTATCTCACTCTCACCGTTAACAAAACCCGCATTATGTTTGATGATATTTATGAAATTGAAATAATAGAATAAGGAATCCCTTTTGCGGCAAATACCGTAAAAGGGATTGATTTTATTACAACAAATCTGCAATATCGTAAATTAACTTCTCGGTCTTTTCCCAACCGAGGCACGGGTCTGTGATTGATTTGCCATAGACACATTCTCCGATTTTCTGTGCTCCGTCTTCGATATAACTTTCAATCATAAATCCCTTAACAAGCTTTTTGACATCTGCATCACGGCGGCAACTTTCAAGAACCTCTTTCGCAATTCTTACCTGCTCAAGATGATTTTTGCCCGAGTTAGCGTGATTTGTATCAACAATAACAGCAGGGTTTGCAAGAGAGCTTTCTGCATAAACCTGAGCAAGATTAACAAGATTTTCATGGCGGTAATTGGGGAAATTTTGACCATCTCTGTCAACATATCCTCTGAGAATTGCATGGGCAAACGGATTTCCGTCCGAATGAACCTCCCAACCGCGATATATAAATGTATGCTTATGCTGTGCGGCGGTAATGGAATTCATCATAACGGAAATATCGCCGCTTGTGGGGTTTTTCATGCCGACGGGAACTTCAATTCCGCTCGAAACCAGTCTGTGCTGCTGATTTTCAACAGAACGCGCTCCGATTGCCACATAACCCAGAATATCGCTGAGATATCTGTAATCTTCGGGATAAAGCATTTCATCCGCACAAGTGAAACCTGTTTCCTCAAGTGCTCTCATATGAAGCTGTCTTATAGCAACAATCCCTTTATACATATCGGGCTTTTCTGTGGGGTTTGGCTGATGAAGCATACCCTTATATCCGTCACCCGTTGTTCTGGGCTTGTTGGTATAAACTCTGGGAACTATAAATATTTTATCGCTCACCTTTTCCTGAACTGCTCTGAGGCGTGAAATATAGTCAATAACGCTGTCTTCGTTATCTGCCGAGCAAGGGCCTATAACAAGAACAAGCTTATCGTTTTTCCCTTCAAAAATATTCTTAAGCTCTGTTGCTCTGTTGCTTACGATTTTTTCAAGTTCATCGGTTAAGGGATATTGCGCCTTAACATCCTTTGGAATCGGAAGCTTTCTTTCAAAAATCATGCTCATAATCTTTCACTTCTCTGAATTTAAGATATTAATATTATTTTAAATCATAGCTCTGCTAAATGCAATATCCAAACTCAAATAACACAAACAAAAATCACGGAAACGGTAAATTCCGTTTCCGTGACTCATTTTTATTTATTCTGCGGAAGCATACTGCTCTCTCTGAGCAAGCACTGCGTTATGAATTTCTTCCTTTTTCTTACCTGTGAGTTTATAGAAGAAGAACGGAACACCTGCAAGGAACATCATAATTCCGTGAACCACCGTGTAGAAGAAAAGCATAAGAAGCTTCGTTTTGAGGCTCTGCACGGGATTGGGGTCAAGGTCTGTGGGCTGAATATAGCCGATGATTCCTATTGTGTCGCCGTAAAGAATTTCGGGTGCAAGTGCAGAAGCAATTGTTCCGCTTATCATTGTTCCGATACCGATAACAAACGGTAATGAAGCATCAAGACGCTTGCCTGTTTTGAGTTCAATATCTTCAAGCACATCAGCCTGGAACATACTGGGAAGAAGGTTTGAAGCACCGAACTGAATTCCGATAAGGAAAAGAGAAACGATGAAAATTATCTGCATTGCCGCATTCTCGGTTGTGAAATAAATGTATCCAACCAAAAATGCAACGGAATTTATGATAATTGAATATATACCGCTTGCAATATAAAGAACTTTAGAATTAAATTTCTTAAGCAGGAAGTTGATAACAAGCATACCAACCGCTGTGCCTATACCTGTGGGCAGACCAAACAGCAAAAACTTTGATGTTGAGCCAAGAAGCGCCGCCGCAAGGAAAACACCCATATATGTTGAAATATTTCTGAAGCTCTTGAGAAATTCCGAAATAATGATTACCCAACCGTATTTATTTTTAAGAATATCTGCAAAACCTGCAATGGGATTTTTCTTTTCTGCGGTATAAACAACTCTTTCTCTTGTTGCTTTTATGCCGATAAGCATCGTTATAATGCCCACAACGCCGCAAAGAGCCGCACCGATAATATACTGTAAGCCTTCGTTATCCTTGAAAATAAGACCTATAACAAGAATAATTACAAGCGGTGCAGAGTTACCGACTGCCGAAGAAATGCCTCTGAAAGACATTATTGTGTCGCGTTCTTTCATATTAGGGGTCATAACAACCGCAAGCATATTGATGGAGTTACCGAAAGTGCAACATACGCCCCAGGCAACAGCTACAGTTACAAGATAAATCATCAGAAGAGTTGATGAAAGACCTGCGGGAGTCCAGAAGCTGAGCATAAGCAGAATACCCATAGGTATTGCTGTTAAAAGAACAAGAGGACGGAATTTGCCGCTTTTGCCCATCTTTCTTCCGTCGATATACATTACGATGAAGAAATTGAGAACAAACGGAATAACGCTTATAAGCGTATTGAAAAGACTGGTCTGGTTTGAAGGAAGCTGCAAAACATTAACAAGATAAGCGCTTCTGTATGAGCCTACCATACCTGTCATATTCGTGTAGAAAAATACTGCGATAAGGTAAAGAACAAATTCAGGAGTTTTTACTTTCTTTTCGTTCTGAGCCGCAGAAGCTTTTGCTGCCAAATCGGACATAAAACAACCTCTTTTCCAATTCAATTTATAAATACATAATATATTATTTATTCTGTAAAATCAAGATTAGCGTGAAGATTACCTTAATCTTCACGCTAAAATGCTTAATTAAAGAGCAGATGTTAAATTCTCTGCATTGTTTTCTGCCGCAACCGCAAGCATAAGGCGGATTCTGTTTTCCTGGTTAACTTTTGTTGCACCCGGGTCATAGTCAATGGGAACAATATTTGACTGAGGATACATTTCCTTAAGCTTTCTTATCATACCTTTACCAACTATATGGTTGGGAAGGCATCCGAAAGGCTGGGCACAAACAATGTTGCCGTAGCCGCTTTCGATAAGCTCCATCATTTCGGCGGTGAGAAGCCAACCCTCACCCATTTTGCAGCCTGCACCGATAATTTTGGTGCACATTTCTTTAATGTGTGCATAAGGTGCAGGAACGGTAAACTTTCCGTAAGCTTTTGCAGCTTCAATAAGATTCTTTTCAATTTTTGCAAGATACCACATAGCTATACGCATTGCGATTTTCTTAAAGGGGTTACCACCGTAAAGCTTGATATCCTCAAGTCTGTTGTCAACCTTAAAATTAACGAAGCCTAAAAGACCGGGAACCATAACCTCACAGCCTTGGCTGAAAAGAAATTCTTCAAGATAATTGTTGGCAAGAGGTGAATATTTAACGTAAATTTCGCCTACAACACCAACCTTTGTTTTCTTAATATTCCTAACCGGAATTTCTGAAAAGGATTTTGTGATTTTGGGCAGAGTTTTCTTAATTTCAGAAAATGAATAGCCCTTGCCTCTACGGAATTCGGCGCTGATATCGTCAATCCATTTCTGCGTAAGGTTTTTAGCGTCGCCCTCATTGACTTCATAAGGCTCAACCTGATTTTTCAGAAGCATAATAAGGTCGCCGTAAATAACAGACGAAAGCATCTTGAGAGCCATGGAAAGTCTGATTTTAAATCCGCTGTTCTTTTCCAAACCGGAAAGGTTAAGAGAAATAACGGGAACCTGAGGGTAACCTGCTTTTTTGAGTGCCTTACGAAGCAGATGAATATAGTTTGATGCTCTGCAACCACCACCCGACTGAGTAATCATAAGAGCGGTTTTATTGGGGTCGTATTTACCCGAATTCAAAGCATCAATAAGCTGACCGATAACCAGCAATGCAGGATAGCAGGTATCGTTATGAACATATTTAAGTCCTTCATCAATAACTGCTCTGCCATCATTCTGCAAAAGTTCTGTTTTATATCCGTACTGACCGAAAACATTGATAAGAAGTCTGAAATGAATATCCAACATATTCGGTGCAAGGATTGTATAATCTTTCATTTCTTTGGTAAATTCAACTCTGTCTGTTGCACTATTCATATACAAACCTCCTTATCTGCCCGTTGCGGCAAACAAACTGCGAAGTCTGATTTTAACCGCGCCGGGATTTGAAATTTCATCTATTTTAATCTGTGTATAAATTTTACCGTTTCTTTCGAGGATAGTTCTCATTTCGTCTGTTGTTATGGCGTCAACACCGCAGCCGAATGAAACAAGCTGAACAACATTCAGATCTTTATCGGCTTTATCCGCAACATATTTTGCTGCTGCATAAAGTCTTGAATGATATGTCCACTGATTAAGAACGGTTGTGGGGAACTTTTCAACAAGAGGACTTAAAGTATCTTCTGTTATAACGGTTGCACCGCATTCGCAGATGAGATTATCAATACCGTGATTGATTTCTTCATCAATATGATAAGGTCTGCCGCAAAGAACGATAACGGTTCTGTCTTCTTTCTTTGCCTTATTCATAAATTCAATACCTTTAAGGTGAATTTCTTTCATAAAGGCAAAATATTCGTCATAAGCCTTATCGGAAGCAGCTTTAACCTCTTTAAGAGAAATATCATTATAATATTTGCTGAGAATTGTGTGGATTTTTCCGACAAAATCCTTGCGTCTGTGAAGACCTACATAATCGCTCATAAAGTTAAGCTTTTTAAGATCGCCAACGTTTGAACGGATAACCTCGGGATAATACGCAACAACGGGGCAGTTATAATAGTTATCGCCCAAATCCTCGTTAAGGTTATAGCTCATACAAGGATAGAAAATATCTTTAACGCCCTGCTTTATAAGTGATTCAATGTGTCCGTGAAGAAGCTTTGCGGGATAGCATACGGTATCAGAAGGAATGGTGTGCTGACCCTCAACATAAAGCTCTCTTGACGATTTTTCGGAAAGTGCGATTCCAAAGCCGAGAGAAGTGAGGAATGTATGCCAGAAAGGAAGAAGTTCAAACATATTGAGACCCATCGGCAAGCCAATCTGTTCACGGGTGCCTATGCAAGGCTTATATCTTGCAAGCATTTCTCTCTTATATTCAAACATATTGTCGCCTTTGACAAGCTTTGACTTTGCTAGAGGCTTGCTGCATCTGTTACCGCCGACGAAGGTTTTGCCGTTACTGAAAGTGTTAAGGGTAAGACGGCAGTTGTTACTGCATTTGCCGCAAGTTACGGCTTTAACTTTATGTTCAAATTTTTCAAGCTCTTCGGGAGTGATAATTGTGCTCTTTTCGGGTGCTCTTTCCATAGAGTAAAGAGCCGCACCGTAAGCGCCCATAAGACCTGATATATCGGGTCTTACAACATTTCTTCCGATTTCCTGCTCAAATGCACGCAAAACAGCATCGTTAAGGAAAGTTCCGCCCTGAACAACAATGTTCTTTCCGAGTTCATCGGCATTTGCGGCACGCACAACCTTATAAATCGCATTCTTAACAACGCTGATTGAAAGACCTGCCGAAATATTCTGGATTGTTGCACCGTCTTTCTGTGCCTGCTTAACGGATGAATTCATAAAAACAGTGCATCTTGAACCAAGGTCAACGGGCTTGTCCGCAAAAAGACCGAGCTTTGAAAATTCTGCTATGTCATATCCCCAAGCAGCGGCAAATGTCTGAAGGAATGAGCCGCAGCCTGAAGAACAGGCTTCGTTGAGGAATATATTATCAATGGCATTGTTGCGAATTTTGAAACATTTTATATCCTGACCGCCGATATCGATGATAAAATCAACATCGGGCTTGAATTTTTTAGCCGCAGTAAAATGTGCAACGGTTTCAACAAGACCGATATCAACAGAAAATGCGTTTTTGATGATATCTTCGCCGTAACCCGTTACCGCACTTGATGCAACAACCGCATCGGGATATTCTTTATAAAAATCCGCAAGGAAAACTCTGATAAGAGAAACAGGGTCACCGCTGTTGGGGATATATCGGCTCATAACGATTTTTCCGTCTTTATTGATAACGGCAGCCTTAACGGTTGTTGAACCCGCATCAATACCGATATAAACCTTTTCTCCCTTTTGGATTTCATAACCTGTGCCAACCGAGTTTTCTGCGTGTCGCTTTGCAAATTCGGCATAATCCTCTTCGCTTTCAAAAAGAGGATTTGCTCCGAGATACTCGCCGTTTTCTTCTGAATTTCTGATTTTCTCGGTGATATCTTTAATATCTATTTCTTCGCCGTTTGAAGAATAAGCCGCACCGAGCGCAACAAAATAAAGTCCGTTTTCGGGGCAAGTTCCCTTAACCTTCAAGCCGTCGTCAAAAGCTTTTCTGAGCTCCGAGAAGAAATATAAGGGTCCGCCGAGATAAACGATGTTACCCTCAATTTTTCTGCCCTGAGAAAGACCTGAAACGGTCTGATTTACAACTGCAGTAAAAATACTTGCTGCAATATCATTTTTTCTTGCGCCCTGATTAAGAAGGGGCTGAATATCCGATTTTGCAAAAACACCGCATCTTGAAGCGATTGAATAAATCTTTTCGTGAGTTTCGGCAAGAGTGTTCATATCGATGGGCTCAACGCCGAGAAGAGATGCCATCTGGTCAATAAATGCACCTGTACCGCCCGCACACGAACCGTTCATTCTTACTTCAACACCGTTTGTGAAAAAGAGGATTTTTGCATCCTCGCCGCCGAGTTCAATAACGGCATCTGTACCGGGCAGAAGCTTTGAAACGCTGATTCTGGTAGCGTATACCTCCTGAATGAAATCAAGTCCGAGAGCATTGGCAAAGCCCATACCCGCAGAGCCCGAAACCGTAAGAGTTGCTTTTGAAAACTCGGGATATTTTTCTGTTATTTCCGAAAGCATTTCCGAGCCTTTTTCTGCGATTTTAGAGTAGTGACGCTCGTATGCTTTATAAACTATGTTATTATCATTATCGATTGCAACACACTTAAGAGTGGTTGAACCGACATCCATACCTATTCTCATTTCTCCACCTTAATTATTATGCATTCTTTCTTTTCTGTTCGGGAAGCTTGCCCAAATTTTCAAGCATAAGCTTTTCAATTTCACTGCGAAGCTTTGCATTTGCCTCTTCAAGAGTCATATTGCCGATTTTGAACGGCTCGCCGTATCTGATTGTAAGATTCTTGCTGCGGAATTTATAATCTCCCGTAAGGCCGCAGGGAACGATATATGCATCCGATTTTTTAGCCATTGAAACGGTGCCCTGCTTTAAGGGAAGCATAAATTTATCTGTTTTATTTCTTGTTCCCTCAGGGAAAATTCCGATTGCGCCGTCATTTTTAAGAATCGTAAGAGCAGATTTTGCGCTTGAAAAATCTTTTCTTGAACGGTCAACGGGAATGCAGCCCACAGCCCTGAAAAGCGGAGCAAGCTTGCCGTCAAAATATTCTTTCTTTGCCATAAAATGAATAACTCTTTTTGTTGCCATTATTGTAAGGCACTGGTCATAAACATGCTTGTGATTACACGCAATAATTATTCCGCCCTCTGCGGGGATTTTTTCTTTTCCGATGATTTTAGGTGAATAATAAAGGTTAAAAAGAGGTCTCATAAGCGGTGTGAGGAGCTTGTATCCGAGCTCTCTGTCTTCAGGTCTTTTTGTTTTCATTTCTTATTTTCCTTCCTCGATAAGTTTTTCCGAAACAATTTTCATAAGTTTTTCATTTGCGGTTTCAAGACTTTCTTCGGGCTCAATCGGCTCAAAGAAAGTTATTTTTATGTTTCTTTTAAAGGGCTTGTATTTGCCCGTTATTGCAAAAGGAACGATTTTGGTATCTGTTTCCCTTGCCATTTTAACAGCACCGAATTTAAAAGGCATGATAACATCCTCTGTTCTGTTGATGGTGCCTTCAGGGAAAATGCCGATTAACTTTTCATCACGAAGAGTTTCGAGTGCGGAAAGATATGCCGCTCTGTCCTTCGTTCTGCGGTTTACGGGAATAATTCCGAGACCCTTGAAAATAATTCCGAGAGGTCCTTTCATAAGTTCATCTTTTGCAAGATAATGAACACATCTTTTTGTTGCACAGGCAACGAGCAGGCAATCAAAATAGTTGGTGTGGTTACCCGCAAGAATAATGCGTCCGCTTTCAGGTATATTTTCTTTGCCCACTAATGTAGGTTTATATATTGCTTTAAATATTGCCGAAAGCGGTCCTCTGATTACCCTGTAGAGGGTAGGTTCTTTCATCGTTTTGTCCTCCGTTTAGTAAATATTAACAAAAACAAGCTTGCGTTTTTGACAAGCAAGCCCCCATAGATAAAATAAGCGAAGCCGTTTAGCTCCGGCTTCGTGCGTGATAAAATAAATGTTAAATTTCAGAAAATGTTTCTTTTTTCACTGCAACAACCTTAAACTTGCCTGATTTGATTTTTTTCACCGTGCTGTATCGTGCACAGTTTTTAATAATTCTCTTTTTTGCCTCTTCAGCAATGTCAATGCAACTCATTACTCCGACATATTCTTTGAGCGCATTATCTTTATTCTTCATTCAAATCATTCCTTTCAAGTTCAAGCTTAAGAAGTTTTCTTCCGTATTGCAAACGCTTGCGGATTGTTACGGGAGAGGTGTTGGTTATCTGGGCAATTTCGTTTGCCCGATAGCCTTCTATATAGTAAAGATTGAGAACTGTTTTGTATTTTGCGGGAAGCTGCATTATCAAAAGAAAAATATCCCGATCGGCATCTTTGATTCCGATTTGACGAAGTTCATCCAGATTTTCAGTTGCGTTTCTGTTGTTGAAACGGCTCATATTTTTACTGATATTGGTTGCGACTTTAATAAGCCAGGCTTTTTCGTGGTCTGAATCCTTAAAAAGCGGAGCTTTAGTCATATATTTCAAAAAAGTTTCCTGCACAGCATCTTCTGCATCTTCTTTGTTGCAAAGAATACCGTAGCATATCCGAAAAAGCATCTGTCCGTATTTTTCAACCGCATATTCAACATGGCGCAGCTCGTCATTGTACTGGGTAGTAATTGCACACACAGCCAACCCACCTTTCAATCGTTCAGGTAATAAAACAACCACGGATTAAAGCCGATAAATATAAAAAAAATATAATAAATTATAATAAATAGTCAAATAACAAAATATCCTGTAATAATAAAACACCGCAAAGCCGCAAAATGTGATATTTATTTTGTGAACAAATTGTAAACTTATTCTCAATTAAAAATTCTCGCAACAAAATCACCATCCGCCGTTTGACACAGCGACAGTTCTGTTGTTTATTTAAGTAAATCAAAAATCAGCCAAATCAAAGTTACCAATGCGGGAATTGCAAGAATTTTAACCGCACGGTAAAAGGCTTCATAAACATTGGTGGGCATAAGCTGATAAAAAGCAAAAAGCAGCTTTTCTTTAACCTTTTTGCCAACTAAATCTCTGTATCTGAGGTCATATGTTTCGAATGTACCGTCATCATTAAGGTTTATCATTCTTACTCCGCGGTCAAGACCGGAGCCGTAAACGTGAAAACCTGCACCCTGGGTATAACCGACATCAATTCCCCTCACCTTTCCGTTAAAGGAATTAATGTGGTCGTGACCGAAATAAATGCCCACAACATCGCCTTTTTCTGCCATAGCATCAAACTGACCGCCGTTTTCCATCGGGTCAGCAGGTGATTCTTTCATAAATCCCGTTGGATTAACCTTGTTTTTATCAAGTATATACCATTTGCCTGCGTGATTTCTGAAACCCTGCACAGCACCCTTTGTGCCTTTTTTAACCTCGGTTAAAAGTTCAATCACTTCGGGCACGGGAATATGCTGAATGACAATTGAGGGAATTACCTTTCCGTATTTTTCCTCATAGCCGTCACGGACTTTTCTGTACCATTCAAGCTGATTTTTATGAACATGGTCATAACCTATTTTAAGGCTTGTATGGCTGTCGATGCAATAGAGCAAAAACTTTATTTCGCCGTCTTTTGCAATTTCAATAACATGGTTTGCACAGCCGTCAACGCCCTCTGCACTGTCACCGACAAAACAAGGTATGCTTTTATAAATCTCAAGCTGTTCTTCGTTTGAAACACCAACCTGTCTGTCGTGGTTGCCGAAACAGATTGTGAAAGGAATTCCCCTCGAATGTGCAGGCTCTGTGAGCTTTGACAAAACATCTTTTACCGTGTTTTTATTGCCCTTGAAGCTTGCTATATTCCAGATCTGGTCGCCCGAATAAACAACCAGATCAGGTTTTTCTTTTTCTATTGCCGCATTAAGCAATGCAAGAGTATCGGGGCTTACATTCTTCCCCTCCTGCGTATCTGCAACCTGCATTATTTTGAACTGTTTGTTTTTAAACTTAAGCTGCATATTCAACCCGCCTTATCATTCAGCTTCTTTAGCACGCTTTTCGGAAATAAAATCGTGAATTTCGTTACGGAGTTCGCCATAAATTTTAAACTTTGTTCTGAAAATAATAAGCGAAACAAGAATAAGAACCGGGGGCACTGCAAAGCAGATAATTCCGATTGCGGACTTTGTTGCTTCGTTAACAGAACCGCCCAGAATCTGCTCATTATAATCCATAATTCCGAGACCGCCGAAAAGGAAAACCGTCTGGATTGTATATGCCATTTTCTGAAGGAAGCCTTTCATTGAGAAGGTTATGCTTTCGTTTCTGTTGCCCGTTTTATATTCGCCGTAGTCAACAATATCAGCAAGGAAAATAGTCTGGGCAACAAACATTGAACCGATACCGATGCTTGCAATTGTATAGCTCAGATCAAGTGCAATATTGATTCTGAGAACTGATCCGAAAACAAACATAAGAATATAGCCGACCATAGCAATGGCAAGTGAAATCTGATAGATGACGCGGTTTGTAAACTTCTTGCTGAGAATGGGAATAACAAAAAGACCGAGCGCCGAGCCAACCGCACCAATGGTTGAGAAAAGGCTTTGTGCCGTGGGTTCACCGAGAACATCATTAAAATAATACACAGCGGTTCCGCTTGTGAGATACCAGCCCGCATTTGAAATCATTGCAAAAATCATAAACACAACAAGCTGGTCGTTGCCCGCAATAACCCTGAACACTTGCTTGAAACTGAATTTTTCTTTGTTATAAACAACATTTCTTTCCTTGGTTGAAAGAACGCAGATAACTGCAAAGAAAACAAGTGCGATACCGCAGATAATTGCCCATTTTGAAAATCCCGATGCGCTGTAGCCTTTATCTGTAGTTGTCATTCCGTCGGAAAGTATGGGAAGAACAAGCGGGGTGATGATACTGATAAGACCCTGACCTATACCGCTGAAGGTTCTCGCAACGGTTGCAACAAGGTTTCTGTCTTTGGGGTCATTTGTAAAGCTGGGCACCATTGACCAATAAGGTATATCCGCCATTGTATTTGTCATGCCCCAGAGAACATACATTACAGCTATGTAAATATAAAGCTTTGTGCCGCTCATTCCGAATGAGGTGAACAAAAGCGAAAGCACTATCGCATTGGATAATGCACCGATAATAATCCAAGGTCTGTATTTACCCATTTTGGTTTTTGTGTTATCAACAATAGTTCCCATCATAGGGTCATTGATGCCGTCCCATATTCTTGCAAGCGGGGTAAGAATAAGCAGAAAGCCTTCTGTAAGGCCGAGAACACTTGAAAGATAA
>JAZRTQ010000008.1:0-17547 GCA_045652165.1 Acutalibacteraceae bacterium
AACAATAACATCCTTCTGCTGGATGCTTTTAAGCTATCTTGTTGCGGCGGGAATTTTCATCGGAGTTTATCTTTATTCAACCGCAATGATAGGCGAAGATGTTAAAATGGCAATTCAGCTTATGATGTCAATGTTTGAAGGTATACCCTCAACATCAACAATAAAGCTTGTTATTCTTCTTTTTGCGGTTATGGTATTCGTAAGAATAGTTGTTCTTATTGCACAGCTTTATTTTGCTATCACCCTTGCAAACACAAGAATTATGCAGAAATTCGGCGGTTTCGCATCGTTTGCTGTTTTCTTCCTTGTTTTTGTTGTTATGCAGATTATCAGCGTTCTTCTTGCGCAGTATGTGCCCCTCACTATTGTGCTTACCGAAAACGGTCTTTTCTACAGCACCGTTTCAACAATGGATTCACCCCTCGGATTAACATTCGGTATAGCGGGCACAATCTTTAATATCGTTTGCGGAGCGCTTCTTTTCTGGGGCACAGCAAAAATCATGAACACAAAGGTTAACATTAAATAATGAAAATCGGAGTTTTCGGCGGAACATTCAATCCGCCCCATAAAGGTCATGTGCGTCTGGCAAATGCCGCGGCAGAGATGCTCGGGCTTGATAAAATGATTATCATTCCCTCGTGCATTCCGCCTCATAAAATCCCGGGCAGCCTTGCAAAAGGAGAGGACAGGCTCGAAATGTGCCGCCTTGCATTCTGCAAAGACAGCCGCTTTGAGATTTCCTCAATGGAGCTTGTCAGAGGCGATAAAAGCTACACCGTTGAAACCTTGAAAGAGCTTAAAAAGCTATATCCCGATGATGAGATTTATTTCATAATCGGTTCAGATATGCTCGAAACGTTTACTCAATGGTATCGTTGGGAAGAAATTCTTTCGCTGTGCTTTTTGTGTGCGGCATCAAGAGAAAACGGCTTTGTGCCCGACCTTTCGGCCTATACCGAAGCGCAGAGAAAAAAGATAATTTTTCTTGAAATTGAACCCTTTGAGGTCAGCTCAACGCAGGTGAGAACAGAACTTGTGAAAAACGAAGAATCTTCGCTTATTCCTCGTGAGGTTCTTGAATATATAAACGAAAACAACCTCTATGATGACGGGCTTAAGGAATACAGAAAGCTGATTTGTGAAAAGCTTGACGATGCAAGAATTTTCCACAGCGAGTGCGTGAGCGAATGCGCCGCCGCCCTTGCGGAAAAATACGGAGCCGATGCCGAAAAGGCAAGGCTTGCGGGCTTGCTTCACGATGTTATGAAAAATGCATCGAAAGAGGAGCATTTTGAATATATCCGCAAAGCGGGCTATGAGCTTAATGAGGTTGATATAACCAACCATAAGGTGTGGCATCAGAAATCGGGTGCGGCATTCCTTAAAGTTAACGGTATTGTTACCGATGAAGAAATACTTTCTGCCGTTGCCTGGCACACAACAGGCAGGGCGGGAATGAGTCTGCTTGAAAAAATCGTTTATATTGCGGATTTTATTTCGGCAGACAGGAATTATAAAGATGTGGGCGTTGTGAGAAAGCTTGCGGCGCAAAGCCTTGAAGATGCAATTCTTTACACCGCCGAATACACAATAAACAAACTTGTTTCGCAGAATTTACCGATTCATCCCGCAACCGTTGATTGCTATAAAGAAGTTGTCGGATCAGCGAACGGAAAGGAAACAGATATATGACAGACCCCAGAGTTCTCGCAAGAGAAATAGCAAAGGTGCTTGACGAGAAAAAGGCAATGAATATCGTTGCAATCGAAACCGAAGAGGTAACCGTTGTTTCGGATTTCTTTGTTATTGCTTCGGGCACATCAAATACCCACACAAAGGCACTCGCCGATGATGTTGAATATGAAATCAAGAACCGTCTTGATATTGCTCCCGAGCATATTGAGGGCAGAGCAACAGGCTGGATTCTTCTTGATTACGGCACGGTAATCGTTCATCTTTTCCAGGGTGAAACCCGTGAATACTATAATCTTGAACGCCTTTGGCAGGATGCAAGTATGCTTGATTTAAGCGATGTTTTAACGGAAGATTAAATATAAAAGAGGTTGAATTAAAATGGCACAGTACGATTACGCTAATATAGAAAAAAAGTGGCAGAAATATTGGGATGAGCACGAAACATTCAAAACAGATGTATGGGATTTCTCAAAGCCTAAATATTATGTTCTTGATATGTTCCCGTATCCTTCAGGTGTAGGTCTTCATGCAGGTCACCCCGAGGGCTACACAGCCACAGATATTGTTTCGAGAATGAAGAGAATGCAGGGCTATAATGTTCTTCATCCGATGGGATACGATTCATTCGGTCTGCCCGCAGAGCAATATGCCGTTAAGACAGGTCACCATCCCAACGGATTTACTCAGGATAATATTCAGACATTCTCAAAGCAGCTCAAGGAGCTTGGCTTTGACTATGACTGGTCAAAGATGATTGCAACATCAGACCCTTCATATTACAAGTGGACTCAATGGATTTTCAAGCAGCTTTATCTTAAAGGATATGCAAAGCTTGTTGATATTCCGGTTAACTGGTGTGAGGAACTCGGCACGGTTCTTGCCAATGACGAGGTTATTGACGGCAAGAGCGAGCGCGGCGGATACCCCGTAGTACGCAAGAATATGAAGCAGTGGGTTATTGATCAGGTTGCGTTTGCCGAGGAGCTTCTTGATGGGCTTAACGAAATAGACTGGCCCGAATCCACAAAGGATATGCAACGCCATTGGATAGGCAAAAGCACAGGCGTTGAGGTTGAATTCGAGCTTGTCGGCGGCGGTAAGTTCTCAATTTTTACAACCTGCATCGAAACAATTTACGGCATAACATTTATGGTTATGGCTCCCGACGGCGACCTTGTTAAGGAGCTTATGCCCAGAATTGAAAACAAAGACGAGGTTAACGCTTATATTCAGGAAACTATCAAAAAATCCGATATGGACCGTACAGATCTCAACAAGACAAAATCGGGCTGTCCTCTTAAAGGTATTTATGCAATAAATCCCGTAAACGGCAAGGAAGTTCCTGTTTATATCGGTGACTTTGTTCTTGCAAGCTACGGCACCGGTGCGGTTATGGCGGTTCCGAGCCACGATCAGAGAGACTTTGAATATGCGGTGGTACATAACATCCCCATGATTCAGGTTATTGAAGGGGCAGATGTTTCCGAATGCGCTTTTGAAAAGGGCAGTTATCTCGGAAAAGGCTGTAAGCTTATAAATTCTGAAGAAAATAACGGTCTCACCGTTGAAGAAGCTAAAGAAGCAATTACTCAGAAGCTTGAGAAAATGGGCGTTGCCAAGAGAAAGGTAAACTATCATTTCCGCGAGTGGATTTTTGCAAGACAGCGTTATTGGGGCGAACCCGTTCCCGTTTATTACACAGACGACGGCGAAATTCACGCTCTTGAAGATGAAGAGCTTCCCCTTGTTCTTCCCGAACTTGAAGAATATAAGGGCAAAAACGGTCAGGCTCCTCTTGAAAATGCGGAAGACTGGAAGTATATCGAAAGAAACGGCGTTAAGGGCAAGCGTGAAACTTCAACAATGCCCGGCTCGGCAGGTTCAAGCTGGTACTTTATGAGATATATCGATCCTCAGAACGAGAATGCAATCTGTGATCCCGAGCTTCTTAAGCATTGGCTCCCCGTTGACCTTTATGTCGGAGGACCCGAGCACGCTGTAGGTCATCTTATGTATTCAAGAATCTGGAACAGATTCTTATATAACGAAGGTGTTTCACCTGTCAAAGAACCGTTCAAAAAGCTTGTTCATCAGGGAATGATTCTCGGTTCAAACGGCATCAAGATGGGTAAGAGATTCCCCGAATTCGTAGTTAATCCTTCGGATATTGTCCGTGATTACGGAGCAGACACACTCCGCCTTTACGAGATGTTTATGGGTCCCCTTGAAGCCTCAAAGCCTTGGAACAATCAGGGTGTTGAAGGCGCAAAGCGCTTCCTTTCAAGAGTATGGAATTTCTTCAGCGATGAAACAAAGCTGAATGATTCCAAGTTTGCAGAGCTTGAAAAGATTTATAATGTTACAATCCGTAAGGTTTCAACAGATTTTGAAAATCTTGCTTTCAATACGGCAATCAGCCAGATGATGATTTTTGTTAATGCGGTCTATAAGGCAGACAGCTGCCCCAAGGAATTTGCAGAGGGCTTTATCAAGGTGCTCAGCCCCATCGCACCTCATATCTGCGAAGAAATCTGGGAAATGTTCGGTCACTCCGAAACAATCGCTTTTGAAAGCTGGCCCACATACGATGAATCAAAGTGCGTTGATGACGAGGTTGAAATTGCAGTTCAGATTAACGGCAAGGTAAGAGAAAAGCTTGTTGTTTCCGCTGAAGCAGAAGCAGACGAAGTCATCGCCGCAGCAAAGGCACTTGATAAGATTGCAGAGGCAATAAGCGGCATGGCAATTGTTAAGGAACTCTATGTTAAGGGCAGACTTGTTAACATAGTTGTTAAGCCCGCATAAAAAATTAATATTTTTTGTGTTGACAATTTGCTATCAGCTGTTGTATAATGATATGCAAAGTTATTAAAATAAACAGTCCCTGTTAAAAACGAGGGGAGGGAATACAGTGAGCCAGGTAAAAGTTAAGGAAGGCGAGTCACTCGAAAACGCACTCAGAAGATTTAAGAGACAGACCTCAAGAGACGGCGTTATTCAGGAGGTTCGCAAAAGAGAACATTACGAAAAGCCTTCGGTAAAGAGAAAGAAGAAGTCCGAAGCTGCTCGTAAGCGCAAGTTTAAATAATTGAATTTAAACAAAGAAAAAGGCATTCCGTTTGGAATGCCTTTATTTTTTTTATTTCAAGCTTTTTGCAAGTTTTATAATATCGGGAAAATCGGCTATTGTTCTGCAATAGTGTGAATAGAGAATCTTTTTATTCTTATCAACCGCAACAAAAGCGCAGAGTTGGAAGTTTCTGCGGTCGGGGTCGGGCGAAAGAACATATTTTTCAAAAATATCGGTTGAAAGAAGTTTCTTGATGTCTTTGCCAACCATTGTTTCAAACATCTTATCGCCCGCAATAAGATTGATTGCGCTGTCTGCCTCAAAGATGTTGTAGCGGTCATAGAGTGCGGCATCTTTATCCGAGATAAGTTCAAACGGATATTTTCCGCGGGCTATTGCAAGAGTGCGTTCATCAGACTGAATAACAACTTTTATGTCGCAGCCCATAGCGGCAATGGCGGGATAAGCGGTTTTCAGAAGCATAAGCAGCTTTTGAGTTATGCCGCATTCATAATATCTTGCAAAAACAATAAGAGTTTTTTTGCTTATTTCGCTCTCAAAGCCTTCAAGAATATCGCCCGCTTTGAGTGTCTGATGGCAGGGCTTGCCTTCAGCTTCCCATTTTGCACGAACTTCTTCAACCGCATTCTTGAAACGGATGAGCATTTTTTCGAGCGTTGATTTTGCGCAGGCAAGGTTGATTCTCTGGAAGCCTCTGCCGAGAGGGCCGAACATCTCGCCGTTATCAAGATAAATGTTTGCGCCCTCAAGCATTTCTTTCATTTCGCAATGATTCATTCCGAGTGCGCTCATATCGAGCCATTGCAGATAGGTGCCCTCAAGCGGATAAACCTTGATTTCGGGGAAATTCTCTGCCATAAAATCTTCAACGCATTTTGCGTTATCGGCAATAACCTTAATCAGCTCTTCGAGCCAATCTTCACATTCGTTATATGCCGCGGTGCAGGCGGTGTAAGCAAAAATATTAAGATGCATCTGCATATTAAGCTTGTTCATCGCCTGAGCCTTTGCTCTTATTTTTGCGTTGGGAATGATTATGTTTGAGCACTGCAGACCCGCAAGGTTAAAGGTTTTGCTCGGTGCCGTGCAAACGGCAATGTTATTCTTTGTTTTTTCATTGATTGTTGCCATAACGGTATGCTCATAGCCGGGCATAATAAGGTCATTGTGAATTTCATCGTCAATAATGAAAACGCCGTTTTCGCAGCATATATCCGAAAGCTTTTCAAGCTCTTCTTTTGACCATACCTTTCCGATGGGGTTATGGGGATTGCTGAAAAGCAGAGCGGTATTTTTAGGGTTGCCTGCCTTTTCGCGAAGAAGAGCGTAGTTGATTTCATATTTTCCGTTTCTGTTGATAAGAGGGCAATAAACA
Source organism: Acutalibacteraceae bacterium (assembly GCA_045652165.1). Classification (GTDB taxonomy): domain Bacteria; phylum Bacillota; class Clostridia; order Oscillospirales; family Acutalibacteraceae; genus CAG-177. The sequence continues at coordinate 6,165 of JAZRTQ010000008.1, forward strand.
ATGTGGCGGCTTGTTGCAACAACCGTCATATCAAACGGATAATAAACGGGTGACATAATGATTATGCCGTCACCGGGCTTTGTTGTTGCCTCAATAAGAAGTGAAAGCGCATTGATAACACCGGGAGTCTGAATCATCCATTCTTTTTCTATCTCGAAATTATGGCGGCGTTTCATCCATGAAACAACGGCGTTGTTATATTCTTCGGTGGGGTTTGAATAGCCGAGAATTGCTTCATCGGCAAGCTTCTTGATTGCATTAACAATCGGCTTTGCGGTTGGGAATTCCATATCTGCAACTGACAGCGGAACAAACTCTGTTGAAGCATTCTTTGCAATTTCCCATTTTGACGAGCCGAATTTGCTTCTGTCAGGTATGCTTGTAAAATCGTGTTTCATAATTTATTTCTCCTGAATTCCGTAAGCTTCGATGAGTGAAAAGTATTCATCTTCTGTTATTGCAACCACCGAACCGTGGCGGGGTTTGAGATGGTTCATCGAATATGTTGATCTTTGCACCTGACGGAATTTCTTGAAATCTCTTGTCATCTGTGCAAAGAAAGTGCCCTCGCTGTATTCATCCATTATCATCATCCAGGCATCTGTGCCTGTTATGCGATACATTGAGCTGCCTTCAACGCCAAACCAGTTAAGCGAGCAGATTGTGTAATCCTCGTTATAAGGGCCTGTAAGATTTTTTGATTTTACATATGCGATTTTCTGCGTTAAATCCTCTTTGAAATAGAGATAATAATAGCCGTCTTTTTCATTGTAGATTATATCGCCGTCAATGCACTGAATGTTGCGAAGTTCTCCCGTTTCGGGGTTGAGTTCATTCCATCTGCCGTAGAGAACTTTGGGCTCGGTTTCAAAGGTTTTGAAATCCTTTGTGTATGCATAATAATGACCCGCACAGTCGTTTTCTGCGGTTGAGTTTGCCCAGTATACCATATACATACCCTTGGATTCATCCCATATTGCCTGCGGTGCCCAGGCTCTGTTTGTTGTTTCAAAGCCCTTGAACTGACGCATATCGATAACCGTTTCATCAATCCAGTTTATAAGGTCATAGGATTTCCAGGTTATGAGGCAATGGTTCGAAGTCCAGCCCTCAAGAGCATTCATATCGGTTGCGATAATAAAGTAACAGTCCTTGCCGTTTTCGTCAACACCCTTGAGAATATAGGGGTCGCGCACGCAACCTGTGCCTTTGGTTTGCTCAATAACGGTTTTGTTGCCGTTGAGTGCCTTGAAGTTATAGCCGTCGGTGCTTACGGCAAAATGAAGGGTCTGTTCATTAACTTCGTTGCCCACAAAATAGCAGAAAAGATATGCACCCTCGGTGCTTACAGCGGGGTAGGCATAGTTGTTGAAAACATAGTTGAAAAGATAATACGGAATCATCAGAATTGCAGTAAGCAATCGGGTAAAAGACATAAGGGTCATAATTTTTTCTCCTTAACAAAACATATATTGTTATAATATCACAAGTTAAAACAAAAAGCTATATTAAAATGATTGAGTTTTAATTTATTGTGAAGTATAATAAACGAAGAGAGGCGGTATGAAAATGAACGAACTGAGCAAAAAATTTGTTGATATAAATAGCGGCGAAACCGTTGTGCTCGAAAAAGATAAAATATACGATGTGCGTCAGGATGATTCTTTTGAGGTTGAGGGCTATTATTGCACCAACACCGCAAAAAAACACGAAAATCCAAACGGACTGCGAAGAACCGCAATTTTTCTTAAAGAAAAAAAGAATATCACTGTTGACGGCAACGGCGCAACCTTGCTTGTTCACGGAAAAATGACCCCGCTTCTTTTTGATAAGTGCGAAAACATAACCGTTAAGAATCTCACCGTTGACTATGCCTGCCCCACGATGTCGGAATTTAAAATTATTTCGAACAAGAATGGGGAGTGCGTTATAAAAATCAACCACGAATGCCGTTTCAGAATTGACGGCAACGAGATTATCTGGCAGGGCGAAAACGGTGCAGACGGCAAGCCTTATTGGGAGGGTCAACACGCCGTAAGAGGCAGATACATAAAAATATTTGACCCCGAAAAGCAGGTGAGCAAAGATTTCAGGCGAGAAGATTTATCGTTTGAAAAGATAGAACGCATCGATGAAACAACGCTGAAAGTTACCCTTGAAAACAAGGATGCACCGTTTACCGAAGGGTGCATAATTCAGAACCGAAGCATTGTGCGCGATCAGACGGGCAGTCTTTTTCAGCGTTGCAAAAATCTGAATTTTGAAAATTTAAGAATAAAATTTATGCACGGTCTGGGTATGGTTTCGCAGTTTTGCGAGAATGTTACTTTCAAAAACTGCGATCTGACTCCCGCAGAGGGCAGAACAATTGCAAGCACCGCCGATTTCTTTCAGTTTTCGGGTTGCAAGGGCAATCTTATAATTGAAAACTGCAAGGCGTGGGGTGCTCACGATGATTATATCAATGTTCACGGCACGCATCTTCGCATAATTGAAAAAGACGGCAACAGCCTTGTTGTTCGTTTTATGCATAACGAAAGCTGGGGTTTTCAGGCATTTGCCGAGGGCGATGAGCTTGAATTCATAAAGTGGAACACGCTTATTCCGTTCGGCAAAGCAACCGTTAAAAGCTTTGAAAGGCTGAACGATACGGATATAAAGCTTTTGCTTGAGGGCGATATTCCCGAAATCGAGCTTGAAAAGGATGTTGTTGAAAACGCAACGTGGACTCCGAATCTCTACGTGAGAAATTGCGATTTCGGCACAACCTCGGGCAGAGGAATTCTTTGCACAACAAGAGGTGAGGTTATAATAGAAAACAATAATTTCCATAACCTCTGGGGCCCCGCTCTGCTTATTGAGGATGATTGCAACTTCTGGTTTGAATCGGGCTACACAAAAGAGATAATTTTCAGAAACAACAGAGTGAGCAACTGCGAATACGCTTGTATGTGGGAGGGTGCGCCCTCAATCCGATACACTCCGAAAGTTATGGATGAAAATTCCGAAACTCCCGTTCACGGCAAACTTATTCTTAAAGATAATATCTTTGAAAAACCGCATTTCAGCGAGCATCTTATATGGCTTGATTATGTTGAAGAGGCTGAAATCTCGGGCAACTCTTTTGATGCACCGTATAAGATTAAAACAAATTGTGTAAAGACTGTGACTAATACCGATAATGCGGTTTGTTGACTTTAAAGAAATTAAAATATATAATAGAAACATTAATATAACAGCGAGGAAATAATTATGGAACAGTTTGAAAAGAGATTTAAAATAGACTGCTCACCCGTTGCGGATAAAAAGCAGGTGTATGTAAACGGTGCAACAAGGCTTACGGTTATAACTCCCTGCCTTTTGAGAGTTGAAAATCAGAACGAGGGCAAGTTCTGCAACGAACCCACCCAGAGCGTGTGGTTCAGAGATTTTGAAAAGCCCGAATTTACAGCTAAAGAAGAAAACGGAACGGTTATTATCAAAACCGAAAAAGCAGAATTTTTCTACTCTTTAAAAGCGCATAAGATGCTCAGAATCAAGCTTGCCGACGGCAGAACGGTTAAAAATTTCAAGGCAGGCAACCTTAAGGGCACAAGCCGTACTCTTGACATCACCGCCATTGACAAAGTTGGTGACGGCGTGTGCTCACGAAACGGTGTTGCCGTTCTTGATGACAGCGATACCCTCGCAATAAAGCCCGACGGCACAATTCTTCCCCGCGATAATAACGAAAGCGATGAATATTATTTTGCTTACGGCAACGATTACATCGGTGCAACAACCGATCTTTATAAGCTTACGGGCAAAGTGCCCCTCATTCCCCGCTATGCTCTTTCAAACTGGTGGAGCAGATATAAGGCATATTCGCAGGATGAATACCTTAATCTTATGGATAAATTCAAGGCGGAGGAAGTGCCCATAACCGTTGCAACGGTTGATATGGACTGGCATTGGGTTAACATAAAAGAAAAATTCGGCAAGGATGCCCATAAGGTGAGCAAACATCTTAACTTTATGGAGTATGTTTATGATGTGTGGTCAGTAGGCTGGACGGGCTACAGCTTCAACACCGACCTTTTCCCCGACCCTGAAGGCTTTATAAAGAAGCTCAAAGACGATAAATACCGCGTAACTTTCAACATTCATCCCTCAATGGGTGTTCGCTGGTTTGAAAATCAGTATGAAGAAATGTGCAAGGCAATGGGTCAGAATCCTGCAGATAAAAAGCCCGTTGAATTTGATATAACCGATAAAAAATTCACCGAAAAATATTTTGATATTCTTCATCATCCGTTTGAAAAGATGGGTGTTGATTTCTGGTGGATTGATTGGCAGCAGGGCACAAAAACAAAGGTCAAGGGTCTTGACCCCCTCTGGGCACTCAACCATTATCATTTCCTTGATAATGCAAAGGATAACCACAGACCGCTCATTCTTTCCCGTTTCTGCGGTGCAGGCAGCCAGCGTTATCCGCTCGGCTTCAGCGGTGACACAACCCAGACCTGGAAGAGCCTTGATTATCAGCCGGGATACACCGCAACCGCATCAAATGTTGCTTATCCCTGGTGGAGCCACGATATAGGCGGCCATTGTATGGGCAAAAAGGATGACGAGCTTTATCTTCGCTGGGTTCAGCTCGGTGTTTTCAGCCCTGTTATGCGACTTCATTCAACCAACAATGAATTTGCGGGCAAAGAGCCGTGGAACTACAGCGGCCACGTTGAGCGCATTGCAAAGGATGCTCTTCGCTTAAGACATAAACTTCTTCCTTATATTTACACAATGAACTACCGCACCCACACCGAGTGCAGAGCTATCTGCGAGCCGATGTATTATGCATATCCCGAAGACGAAAATGCATATAACTGCAAGAATGAATTCTTCTTCGGCACGGAGCTTATCGTTGCTCCGATAACCGAACACACCTCGCTCAAAACAAATCTTGCGGGCGTTAAGGTATGGATTCCCGAAGGCAGATATACCGATATTTTTACGGGCAGAATTTATAAGGGCAATCAGTTTGTTGAAATGTACCGCGACCTTGAAACAATTCCTGTTCTTGCAAAAGAGGGTGCAATCATTCCGATGAGTGCAAACGGCAGAACAAACGCTTGCACCAACCCCGAAGAGCTTGAAATCCTTGTTTACAGAGGAAACAACACCTTTGAGCTTTATGAGGATGACGGCGAAACACTTTCATATCAGAACGGCGAATATCTTAAAACAGCATTTACCGTTGCTGAAAACGGAAATAAAGTTTCGTTTAAAATTTCAAAGGCAGAGGGCGATGCATCCGTTGTTACCGCAACAAGAACATTTACCGTTAAATTCAAGGATATTGTAAGCGGAAATGTGAGCGTCAGCGGTGCAGATGCAGTTGTTAAAAACGGTGAAACTCTCGAAGTTTCCGTTACCGCAAAGGCGGATGCAACAGTTGAAATTGCGGTTGATGACTGCGTTTATCTTGAAAACGCAGATAAGAAGCAGGAAATAACAAAGGTTATTTCCAAATTCCAGATGTCAACCGACTATAAAGGAATGGTTTTCGGTGCTTTTGTAACAAAGAACAAGCCCCTTAAGCGAGTTGCAAAAGAATTCAGAGGGCCGATTGAAGAAATTTTAAAATTACACAGATAAGCAAAAACCGCCTCACCAAAAGTGAGGCGGTATCTTTTTATATCAGAGATTTTCCTTCCCATTCGCTGTCGGGTTCAACTCCGAGAAGTTTTGTTACAGTGGGGGCAATATCAATAATATTTGCATTTTCAAGCTGTTTGCCCGCTTCAAAATCTTTGCCGTTTATGATAATGGGAATTATCATATCTTCGGGCATTTCGGTGCCGTGAGTTCTGTCGTGTCCGCCGTGGTCTGCGGTGATGATATATGTGTATTCATCGCCAAGCTCGTTCATAAGCTTTTCGATATTGTTCCAACTGCTCTGAATTGCTTCAAGGTATTCATCGGTCATCCAGCCGTAGTTATGACCCTGCATATCGGGATAGCCGAAATAAATAAAAGTGAAATCGTTATCAAATTTTTTCAGATATTCAATGGCGGAATCGGTAAGAATTTCGCCAGCTTCCTTATAGCCGAGTCTTCTGCCCGCATAGAAGCAGGCGTGATGAAGCGAATCGGGGCGGGAAACATCGCGGATTTCTTCCCAGTTATAGAATATTGCGCATTTTTTGCCCGCTTGTTTCAGAACTTCGCAAAGACCGCGAACAGGTCTTACCTGTGGCATATAGGTGTTGGTTGTTGTGCCGTGCCTTTGCGGAGTAACGCTGTGAAAAAGCGAAAGATGGCAGGGCAGAGTAACCGAGGGCGAAACTGTTTCGGCATTCATTGTGCAGGCTGAATTTTTTATTATTCTTTGAGCGTTCTCAATATCTGTGAGCGAATCGGGTCTCATACCGTCAGGTAAAATAACTATTACTTTCATTTTTCTTCACCTTACGAAATTTCATCAAGATTTGCGCCCTTGGTTTCTTTAACCTTAAGAGCGAAAAGGATTGCGGCAACGCTGACAGTGGGAATTGAAATTGCAAGGCAAGCCCACCATATAGGCATAATCATCATACCGATTATTATGCTTGCGTAGCCAACAACAAGACCTATAATAACCAGAAGTCCTTCTGCACCAACAACAGATGCACGGATGTCGGTGGGCACTTTTTCGGTCATCATAACATTCATATAATCTCTGCCAATCCAGTAAGAGCCTTGGTAAAGACCTGCAAATGAGCCGATAAGATAAGGATTCCAGCCGTTGAGAATTCCGATTACAAAAAGAACATATCCCGCAACGCAGGTTGCAGAAAAGAGATTAACCGTTGCTTTTCTGCCCGCCTTATCAGCGATAAAGCCTGAAAGGAAGGTTATTGAGGCATAGATTACGGGCACCATAAACAGAGCTTTTGTTATATCGCTTGTGCTCATTCCCGCACGGTGCATGGATGATTCAAAATAAAGAGCGATTGCGGGCATTGCGGCATCAAAAATGATGTGGGCAATAATGAGCATTTTTGTGTCTTTGTTTGCGAAAATATATTTTACGCCGTTGAAAACGCCCGATTGATTTCGCTGGGCTTCTTTTTGTTGTTTTTTAAGGGCTTTTTCTTTTTGCCTTTCTTCATAAGGGCGTGAAAGATATTCAATTCTTTCGCTGATGAAAACCTTTGTGTCTTTGGCAAAAAGAATAACAAGCACAACTGCGGCAAAGCCGATAAGGGCGGGAACAAGAAAGATTTCACGCCATTTTGTTGCGTCGTTGCCCATTAAAATATCACGCAGAGTGGGGATAAGAATAACGCCTAAAATACCGAAGCTTTTAAGGAAACTGTAAATCTTTGCGCGGTGCTTATCGGGCGCTTCTTCAAGAATATAAATAATCTGAATATCGTGCCCCATAAAGAAGCTGATTATCGCAAAGCCTATAAGGAACATTATGTAGCTTGATGAAAGATGAATTGTCAGAAGACCCGTTGCCATACCGAGAGTTGAAATGGCAAAAAGCGGCTTTCTGCCCCATTTATCCGCAAGTGCTTTATAGAACGGGGTGAATAATCCCAGAACATAGGTGAAAACACCGATGCCCGAATGGAATGCAAGACCGTCTTCATAACTGTAGTATTTGCCCATAAACGGGTTGTTAACAAAAAATTCGGTTACAAATGATGATTGAACCGTAACGGTCAGGTTGCTTGTTACTTCGTCAAGAATATTTACAATGGCAATAAGCAGAAGCAAAATAAAGAAATATTTACTCCCCGAATTGCGGTTTTGCATTTTTTTGAATTTTTCAAGCTCACGCTTTTCGTTTTGCTGAATTTTTTCGGCGGTTTTCATATATACCTCCCGTCATTTTGACATTTAATCAAAAATAACATATATTTCGTGTTTAATAGTCCAGAAAATATTAACAATCATTCGAATAAGTTTTTCGATTATGTTTTCGCCTTTGTATTCTGCATCCGTGCCCGTGCCGCCGTAGCAACCGATGTTGTTGCTCTGAACGGGGTTGCCGTAAAAATCCTTTTCAACGCCGACTGCGGAGCCTGCACCGATGAGGGGAGAATCTTCCGAAAGCTTAAAGCTGTTAACATCGGAATAATCTGTGCCCGAGAATCCGGGAGGGGTGTTCATTGCGCCCAAATCAACAAGCGGTGACATAACATTATAGTAGCAGTTGTTTTCAAACACATTTTTTCTTGACGGGTCGGGGTCATAGGCAAAGGTTGCGCCGTCCATAGGAACAATGATGTTGTTTGCAATATATGAGTTATAAAGATTCTTGAACTGGAACTCGCCGCAGTTAACTATTGTGTTGTTATAGAAGCTGAAATTGTGTTCGCCGCAAGCGCCGACAGCGGTTGTTGAGCGGGCCTTGTTATCGTTAACAGAGAGGCAGTAGCGAACGGTGTTGTTGTGGTGACCGCTGTGGTTGGGACAGTTACACATAAAGCGGACATTATCGTGGGAATAGATATACTGATAGGTGCAGTTGTGGCTGTAGGAATCAAAGTCAACCGCCATACCGTCGCCGATGTTTTTCTGACCCGCGATTTCGCAATACTGAATGGTGCTGCTTTCGCTGCCCCAGAACCACATTGCCGCGGTGAAATATTCAACATCGCCGTTTGGCAAAAGCTCCGCACCGCCCTGACAGCAGTTGATTGCACGGCAGTTTGTTACCAATGCGCCTTTGCAGATGCCAACAACAACCGCCTCGGCATCCATTTCGTGAAAATAGCAGTTTTCAACGAGCACCCCTTCGTTATAAACGGGGTCGATTTCATCCTCTTCGCACCACGGTGCCTGCTGGTCATTCCATGAACCCCAGAGCATAAAACCGTTTGCACATTCAAAAACCTCGCAGTTTCTTATGGTGAGGTTGTTAACCGCATATCTTGATTTTGCGGGCAGACCTTTGACCATAACAGCAGCTCTTGCAACCGCCGCGCCGTTTGAAAAATCATCACGGCTGTGAACCTGATAATTCTGCATATCATAGAAATAAATGTTTTCAATGATTATACCTTCCGATGTCTGATTATAAGTGTCAATCCATATGCCGCCGCCGTTGGGGGCTGTTATCTGAAGGTCAGAAACGGTAACATATGAGCAGTCAAAAAGGCGGAGAACATCGGTGTTTTCGTCGGTTTTGAGAATTGCATCTTCGCCATCACCGTAAGATGAAATAACAACGGGATTTTCTTTTGTGCCGTTGCAGGTCAGAGTTGCGGTGCATTCATATTCGCCGCCTCTTTTGAAAAGAAAATGTGTGCCGGGTTTAACAACAAGGTCTTTTAAACCTGCAATTGTTTTAACGGGGCTGTCGATTTCGGTGCCGCTGTTGGAATCGTCACCGTTGATTGAGTCAATGTAATAATAGTTTTTATCGCCCTCTTCGGCAAAGGCAAAAAAGCAGACTGTGCCGAAAATAAGCGAAACTGCAATTAAAAAAGCTAAAAGCTTATTTGTCATTTTCATGATAATCACCTATATCAATTTCCATTTTTGCTGCATAATAACGCAGGGGTTTTCGTCGTTTTCTTCTTTGGCATAGAAAACCGTGAGCAGGGTGCCGTCTGGCAATTCAACGGTTGAGGGATAGCCGATGTCGTCGCTTGCGGTGTTTTCATAAATGCGAATATCTTTTTCCCAGCTTTCCCCGCCGTCAAGGCTTATCATTGCCATAATTCCGTAGGGCTGTTTTCTTCTTCCGTAGGTTGAAAGAAGAACTCCCGAGCTGAGCAGAATAAGATGAGGCGGAGCGCCGCCTGTTTCATCAAGAAGCATTTCGGGTTCAGACCAGGTTTTGCCCCCGTCATCGGAAATACTCTGATAAACGGTGAATAAGGTTTCTTCGCCGCCGCTGAAAAGCTCTGAATTTTCGCCTCGGATATGGCATATTAATCTGCCGCTCGGCAATTCAATAAAATGAGGCTCATTAAGAACAACATTTTTATCCGATGCTGTTATTTTGCCGATAAGCTCTGTTTCGCCGCTTTCAGTATCAAGACGGCGCACTTCAATGCCGGCAAAAATATCGTCAAATCTTGTTCCCGCCCATAAAACCGTGCCGTCGCGAAGCTCGGTGGGCCCGTGGGGGCAGGTTATCGGTGAATGAAAAATCTTACCGAAGGTTATTCCGCAATCGTTGCTTATGCGGAAAAGCGCACCGAGATATTTTTCTTCGTCTTCTTTGGTTATAGTGTCAATATAGCTTTGGATATAAGCGTTATCTTTATTATGCTCTCTCTGCATATCGGCGGAATTGTTGAAGGTGGTAAAAATAACACCGCTTTCGCCGAAAGTGCATATTCCCGCATCTCTGTCATCAAGCGGAGTGTCGATTACGGGTGCGGGCATAGTATAAGTTTCGCCGCCGTCAGAGCTGTAGGATATAACGGATTTTCCGAACGGGCAGATGTGTTCAAATCTGAAGCCCGAAGCGCCAACCGCAATTTTACCGTTTTGCAAAAGCTTGGCGGTGGGCCAGGCAAAATATCCGTGACGGCTGTGGGGATTTGACATTATAATTTTCGGTTTACCGATAAGTTCAATTTTCATTGTGCACCTCCGTCTGCTGGTTTTTATAAATCTTTTTTGCCTGAAAGAAAGCAATGGTTATGCAGATGAAAGAATATACCGAAAAAATAAGATATGTTGTCATTTCGGGCGATTCACCAAGCATCTGAACATAGAGAGCAATGCCGATAACGCCGTTGATAATCATAAGAAATGTGTATTCAACAAAAGCGAACATGGTCAGGAAATAAATAATTATGCCTATCATATTCGTTATGCTGTCAAGGAAAACATATTGAGAGCCTATAAGCGGAAGAATAATCCACGCTGCAATCAGCGCAACAATGAAACCGACGCCAAGCAAAATTCTCTGTTTTGCGGTCAGCTTTCGAAGAACGGTTGAATGCTCCCATTTGTTTTTGTTCCATCTGAGGAATGTAATAAGCTGAATGGGAAAAGAAAAAAGAACAGCCGAAAACATCGAGCCGTAAAGTCCGTAATAAAAGTAAACAACGCCGTAAAGCAAAGAATTGATGCTGCCCACAAGGTTTGCATAGCGGTTGACGCGGGATTGAAGCAAACCAACCGTGAGTGAAATATAAAGCGGAAGAATGCGCAGAAAGCTCTGGTTAAAATATATGCCTGCCGCCGTAATGAGCACCGCGGTTAAACCCATAAGGCTGAACATAAAAATGTCTTTTTTGGAGAGTTGATTTTTCTTTGCTTCGGGCAAGTTGCTCGCCTCCTTTTTTAATAAAAACATTATATACACAAAAGTTGCAAATTTCAATAGTTCAACGAAGCGTAGATTGTAAGTTTTCAGGTTTTATTCTATAATAAATGTGCAAAGGAG
>JAZRTQ010000009.1:0-1688 GCA_045652165.1 Acutalibacteraceae bacterium
GGGGCACGGAATACCTGAGCAAGAGCAGATTCTGCTGTTAAAGAAAATCGGATTTGACGGATTTTCCCTTGATAATTCATCAAGAAATTCGCCCATCGACGAACTCGTTAAAATCGGCAGAAATGAAAATATGATTATACCTTCGTTCCACGCACCGTTCAACAAGAGCGACGATATGTGGAATCCTGCCGAAATCGGCGATATTGCGTTATGCGAAATGCTTGATATGCTTGAAATATGCGCGCGTTATGAAATCCCGACAATGGTAACTCACGCATTCATCGGGATGGAGCCCGAAGAAGATTTGATTGATATTCAGACAGGAATTGAAAGATTCGGCGCGGTTGCAGTCAGAGCAAGTGAACTCGGAATTAATTTTGCTCTTGAAAATACTGAAGGCGAACAGTATCTCGCCGTTCTTATGGATAATCTTAAAGAATTTAAAAATGTTGGCTTCTGCTGGGATACGGGGCATGAGCTTTGCTATAACCACGGCGAAGATATGATGGCTCTCTACGGCGACAGATTGCTTTGCACTCACCTCAACGATAACCTCGGCATAAGAGATTTTGAAGGCAAAATCACCTGGCACGATGACCTGCATCTGCTTCCGTTTGACGGAATAACCGATTGGAACGGGGTTGCAAAAAGGCTTGTAAAACACGGCTTCGAGGGCGAACTGAATTTTGAACTTTCAAGAATAAGCAAACCAAACAGGCATGAAAACGATGTTTATTCCGAAATGAGCGCCGAACACTATTTTACCGAAACATATGTAAGAGCGTGCCGCGTTGCATCTCTTGTTCTGTCTGAAAGGAAGTAATATTATGTCAAACGAAACAAAGCTTACCAAAAAACAAAACATTATTCAGGTTGTTAAATTTGCTCTTTTCTCCGCATCTGCGGGTCTTATTCAGATTATCTCTTTCACATTGCTCACCGAACTCACAGCGCTTGAATATATGTGGTGCTACCTGCCCTCACTTGTGCTTTCAGTTTTGTGGAATTTTACTTTCAACCGCAAATTCACCTTCAAATCAGCCGCAAATGTTCCCGTTGCAATGCTCAAGGTTGCACTATTTTATTGCGTTTTCACTCCCCTCTCAACCTGGTGGGGTCACGAGCTTGCAGAACTCGGCATAAACGATTATGTTATTGAAATCGGAACAATGGCAATAAATCTTGTTACCGAATATCTTTATTGCCGCTTCGTGGTTTACAGAAACTCAATGAACACAAGCAAATAGTATAGAAAGGAAGAATCCGTAAAGGGTTCTTCCTTTTATTTTTTATTGCATATCAATATTTTTTATGATATATTATACTTGATAAAAATGTGCAATTTTTTATATTATCAGGAGGTTTTTATGTGTCAGTGCAACTGCAACGGTCCGAAAAGTGACCTTTCATTACTGACCGAAGTGCTCAACGAGTACGGCGGCTCTTCAAGCAACCTTATTACCATTCTTCAGAAAGCACAGAACATTTACGGCTATCTTCCCAAAGATGTTATGTATTGCATTGCTGAAAAGGTAGGACTTACCCCTGCCGATGTTATGGGCGTTGCAACTTTTTATTCGCAGTTCCGTTTAACCCCCATAGGCAAATATCTTATTATGGCTTGCCAGGGTACCGCTTGCCACGTTAACGGCAGCGAGCGTATCACCGCCGCCATTTCCGAATATCTC
>JAZRTQ010000010.1:0-3242 GCA_045652165.1 Acutalibacteraceae bacterium
TAATATGTCAAAATATGTTCTCGCCCTTGATCAGGGTACAACCAGCTCCCGTGCAATAGTATTCGATAAAAAAGGCAATATAATCAGCAAAGCACAGAACGAGTTTGAGCAGATTTATCCCCGTGCAGGTTGGGTTGAGCATGACCCTCTTGCTATTCTTTACAGCCAGTTTCAGGCTGTTTCATCCTGCCTTATAAGCGGCGGAATAAAGGCATCTGAAATTGCAGGTATCGGCATCACAAATCAGAGAGAAACAACAATTCTCTGGGACAGAAAAACGGGCAAACCCGTCTATAATGCCATTGTCTGGCAGTGCAGAAGAACTGCGGAGCTTTGCGAAGAAATCAAGGCAACGGGTCTTGAAGATTACATAAAAGATAAAACAGGTCTTCTTATAGATGCATATTTCTCGGCGACAAAAATTAAATGGATTCTTGATAATGTTCCCGATGCAAGAAGACTTGCAGACGAAGGCAGACTTCTTTTCGGAACGGTTGAAACCTGGCTTATCTGGAATCTTACAGGCGGCAGTGTTCACGTTACCGATTATTCAAACGCATCAAGAACAATGCTGTTTGATGTTGATAAGCTTTGCTGGGATAAATATCTTTGCGAAAAGCTTGATATTCCTATGTCAATTCTTCCCGAGCCCGTGCCCTCAAGCAAGGTTTACGGCAGAGTGGCAAAGGGCATTCTCGGACTTGAGGCGCTTGAAGGTGTGCCCATCTGCGGCGCTATAGGCGACCAGCCCGCCGCCCTTTTCGGTCAGGCTTGCTTTGAGCCGGGTCAGGCAAAAAACACCTATGGCACAGGTTGTTTCCTTCTTATGAATACGGGCGAAAAGCGCGTTAAATCAGAGAATAATCTGCTCACGGGTGTAGCCTGGGGCATAGGTGATAAGGTTGAATATGCTATCGAGGGTTCGGCTTTCAATGCGGGCTCGGTTATAAAATGGCTCCGTGATGAGCTTCATATGATTGACACCGCAAAACGCTGCGATGAGCTTGCGGAAAGCGTTCCCGATGCAAACGGAATTTATTTTGTTCCCGCATTCACGGGACTCGGTGCACCCTATTGGGATATGTATGCAAGAGGCTGTCTTGTGGGTCTTACAAGAGGAGTTAACAGAGCGCATATCGCAAGAAGTGTGCTTGAAGCGATAACATATCAGATGACCGACCTTCTTGAAGCTATGAAATCCGATTCGGGAATCGAGTTTACGGAGCTTCGTGTTGACGGTGGTGCAAGTGTCAGCGATATCATGCTTCAGATTCAGGCTGATATGATACGCTGCGAAGTAAACCGTCCCGCAAATGTCGAAACAACAGCTCTCGGTGCCGCATATCTTGCGGGTCTTGCTGTGGGAATGTGGGAAAGTAAAGAAGAAATTCAGAAAAACCGCAAGGTTGAAAAAACCTTTAATCCCATTATGGATGAGAACCGAAGAAATGAACTTTATAACGGCTGGAAAAAAGCTGTTGAGTGCTCAAAAGGTTGGGCAAAATAAAATTTGGAGATAAATGAAATGGACTATTTGAAGGAGTCTTTAAGACTTCATTACGAATGGAAAGGCAAGCTTGAAACAAAATCAAGAACCAAGGCATCAAATAAGCAGGAGCTTTCACTTGCTTATACGCCCGGTGTTGCTGCACCTTGTCTGGAAATTCAGAAAGATATAAATAAAAGTTTTGAGCTGACAAGAAGATGGAATACCGTTGCTGTTATAACCGACGGTACAGCTGTTCTCGGCCTCGGTGATATAGGCCCCGAAGCAGGTATGCCCGTTATGGAGGGAAAATGTCTGCTTTTCAAGGAGTTTGCCGATATAGATGCAATTCCTCTTTGCATCCGTTCAAAGGATACAGAAGAAATAGTGAACACGATTTCGCTTATAGCGGGTTCCTTCGGCGGTATAAATCTTGAGGATATTGCCGCTCCGAGATGTTTTGAAATTGAGAGAAGACTCAAAGAAAAATGCGATATTCCCGTTTTTCACGATGACCAGCACGGCACGGCGGTTGTTGTTCTTGCGGCGGTGCTCAATGCCCTAAGATGTGTGGGCAAAAAAATAGAGGATTGCACGATTGCAATGAGCGGTGCGGGTTCTGCAGGTTCAGCTATAGCAAGACTGCTCAACGCAAGCGGTGCGGGCAATATAATAATGAGCGATAAGCAAGGAATTATCTGCAAAGGCGATGATCTTTCGCCGGCGTTTGAAGAACTTGCCGAATTTACAAACAAAAACCACATAAAGGGAACCCTTGCCGATGCAATGAAGGGTGCCGATGTGTTTGTAGGTGTTTCTGCGGCAGGAATTGTGAGCGAAGAAATGGTAGCGTCAATGGCACCCGGTGCCGTGGTTATGGCAATGGCAAATCCGACTCCCGAAATTATGCCCGACCTGGCTCTTAAAGCGGGTGCGGCAGTTGTGGGCACAGGCAGAAGTGATTTCCCAAACCAGATAAACAATGTTCTTGCTTTTCCCGGAATTTTCAGAGGAGCTCTTGATGTCAGAGCATCTGATATCAATGAAGAAATGAAGCTCGCTGCGGCATATGCCATTGCAGGGCTTGTTTCAGAAGAAAAACTTTGCTCCGAATACATAATTCCCGAGGCTTTTGATGAGCGTGTCGGACCCGCAGTTGCGGCGGCTGTTGCCGAAGCGGCGCGCCGTTGTGGAATTGCACGAATCTGACATAGGTTTATTGTTGAAACCATACAAACTTGTTATTTATATATATATTATTTTTAAATAAAGTATTGCTTTATAGAAAATAATGTGTCATAATGACTGAGTATAATGGATTGGAATCGTTCCAATCAATCTTAACCCGATGTTCCCGAAAGGAATATCAAAAAAACAAAGGAGGAAATATTATGTCCACACTCAAAAAGGTCATAAGCTTGGTTTTGTGCTTCACAATGCTTCTCGGCACAGTTGCCATAGCAGGTGATCTCTTTACCCCCAAGGCAGCTGCAGCAGATGCAGAATCGGCAGTAAAATCTTATGCCGACCTTAAAGCAGAATACGGCGATTTCATGTATTACGGTATCGACGTAATGGAGTATGATGTAAACAGCAATGAAGTTTACACAGACTACTATGTAAATGCAGGCGATACTCTTAAGATTTTACATTACATCAAGTCAACAAGATATTCAACCGGTTTTGAAATCGGTATTGAACTTGATTCAGACTTCTTCGATGTACAGGCAGGCGCAGGTAAGTGGTACGAGTCTGA
>JAZRTQ010000011.1:0-10371 GCA_045652165.1 Acutalibacteraceae bacterium
TGACGTTTATCAGACAGACTATACAGTAGATGAAGTTGCAGTTGAAGATACAATGTTCGACGATGCAACATACACCTACAACCTTTTCGAAGATGCAATCCAGGAAGATAAGTTCATCTTCGATGTTGACCGCACATTCACTATCGGTAATCCTCCCTCAGGCGGCGGAGATGTAATTCTTCCCAAGGCAATCTTCCTTGAAAATGATGGAACAGAGATTTCAAGCACTGAATATGAAGAAGGCGCAGCAGTTGTAATTCCTGAAGACGCAGCAAACCAGATCGGTTGGGCAAACGTTGCAACAGGTGCTGTTGTTGAAAGCCTTGAAGGCTATACAATGCCTGCAAGAACAGTAACATTCAAGAGAGTTCTTTCAACAGATAAGTTTGATATTACTCTTGAAGCAGAAGATGCAGAATTTGCTGCTCTTCCCGAAGGTGTTACAGATAACGGCGACGGCACACTTACCGTTAAAGCAGGAATCGGCGAAACAATAAGCCTTAATAATATCGTAGCTGAAAAGACCGGTTACACAGGCACTTGGAATCCCGCTGAAATTACTCTTGATAACATCAAGGGCGCAAAGGCAACCATTGAATGGACAGCAAAGACATACACTCTCAGCTTCTATAAAGATAAAGCTGACGAAAATCCCACTGAAACTGTTGAAGCAACATATGATGAATATGTTGATGTTCCCCCAGTTGAAAAAGAAGGCTTCAATTTTGTTGAATGGAAGTCAGTAGAAGACGACAGTGCAGCAAACTTCGACGAACCCTACACTGTTGACGGCGATTCAGCATACTATGCAACATGGTCAGAATGCGATTCATCAATTAAGTTTATGGCTATGGATTATGCAACAGGCGAATGGAAAGAAGTTGCTACTGTTTTCGGAAACAAAGGCGAAACATATGCAAAGTCAAAGGTTCAGGCAATTGTTGATTCTGTAAAGACTAACCCCGAAAATCTTGGTTGGGACGGCACAATTATTGTTGAAGCAGGTTTTGCAATTACTGCTGAAGGCAGCACTTCAAAGGACAGAGTAAGCGATCTTACATTTGATGGCAACTCAACATATTACATCAACACAAAGATTGAATTTGCAGTTGAATGGAATATTCCCAAGTTTGATGAGGACGCTAACGCTTACGGTACAGAATTTGAAAAGGTAGAAACAACAGTAAGAAGCAACTTCAATACTGCTACTGTTTCAGCTACCGTTTCATCAGATAATTACACTCCCGTTGAAGGCTTTGCTCTCAAGGCATGGAACACTGCAGACGGTGCAGCAGCAACAAACTATGCAGAATCAGGCAAGAACACAGTATTTACACTCAATGCAAAAGACGGCGCAGCACAGTCATATACAGCAGTATACGGTGCAGCTGAATACAAGGTAACATTCAAGATTCAGGATACTACCAACAGCATCTACACACTTACAACAACCGTTTCCATCGGTGATACTCTTAATATTAATGATGCAAAAATAATTGACGCATCAGGCAATGAAAAAGAACTTATCAAAGTTGGCACAGTAGTTGTAAATGAGGTTTCAGGCAGAGAAGGCTATAAGCTTACAGGCTGGAAGATCGGTTCAGTTAATGCTGAATTCCCCATCGAAATAACAATGGATTTCGTTAAGAATAATCTTAAGAACGGTGGATTTGAGTTCGTTTCAGTTTGGGAAGCACAGGCATTCGATGCAACCTTCAAGTATCTGAAGGAAGACGGAACTGAAGCAACATATGTTGTTCCCAATGTTGTTCTTGATACACTCTTCGAAGAGTTTGCTCCCGGTGAAGAACTCATTGCTGAAATTAACGCATGTGCTCCCGAAGGCAAGTTGTTCGATTATTGGGAAAACAACGGTAAGATGACAGCTGGCGGCAGAACATTTACAGCTGTTTACACATCAGTATTCTTCAATGCATATATCGACTACGGCACAGCTGATAACAGCGGTGAAGTTACATTCGAAAAGATTGAAAAGGCATGCGCAGCATACGGCGATGATATCTGGAAGGATGGCGCTGAAGATAATAAGCCCGGTATTGCTCATACAGTTGTTAAAGTAACAATGTGGGGCGAAGCAAATATGCCCGGAGCAAACTATCTTCCCACCGGTTGGGATATTTACTATCTTGATGAAAATGCTGATCCTTATGATAAGTCAACATGGAAGTCAGGAATTAATGAAGAAGGAACAAACTATGCTAAATATGACCTTGTATTCCAGGCAAACTGGAAGGCATACGGTGAATTCTTCTTCAGAGTAAATGACACTTCAGGTAACACATATTGTGCACTTGGCAAGAACTTCAAGATGTATTACTTCAACAACGGCAGATCAGCTGATAAGGAAGATGCAGTTCTTAACAAGACAGACAGCACAATCATCATCTTCTTCAAGCCCACACTTGAGAACTTCTCATGGGACGGCTTCTTCAAGAAGGAAATGTGGGATATGGTTTGCCTCAAGCTCGATCCCGTTGCACTTCCCAAGAGCATGTTTACCATTGCAGGTATGACAGGTCTCTTCAGAGCAGCTATCGATGCAATCGGAAACCTTATCAAAGGTGCATAATTAAAATAACACGGCTAAAACAATTTTCCCCCTTGCGTGAAAACGCAAGGGGGATTTTTTATGCTTTTTTCTTGCTGAAAATCATTTTTCCAACTTCGCCCGTAAGCAGAGGCACAACGGATAACCCGATAACAGTAAGCCACTGTATACCTGAGAGAGCAACAACGCCGAACAATGAAGCAAGCCACGGAATCAAAACAACAGCACATTGCATTGCAGAGCAAACAACAACAGCTATGTTCATTACTTTATTTGTAAAAAAACCTGTTTTATATAAAGAAAAGGAAGAACGCATATTTATCGCCTGGGAGATCTCGCAAAAGCTCAGGGTGCAGAATGCCATTGTTCTGCCTGTTGCAATACTGTTTCCGGAAGGAAAAACCAGCGAACCTAAAGAAAAAGCAAGAATTGTCAGAGTACCTATGAGCAAACCTTCAAGTGTTATATCCAGCCATAATCCGTCTGAAAAGAATCCTTTGGAGGGGGAAACAGGTTTTCTTTGCATAATATTTTTTTCGGTTTTTTCTGTTCCTAAAGCCATTGCAGGCAGGGAATCGGTAACAAGATTTACCCATAAAAGCTGAATGGGAACAAGAGGTGCGGAAAATCCGAGAAGCGAAGAGGCAAAAACAGAGAGAATTTCTCCGATATTGGTGCTGAGCAAAAAATGAACAGCTTTTTTTATGTTATCAAATATTCCTCTTCCTTGTTCAACTGCCTTGACTATGGTTGCAAAGTTATCATCAACAAGAATCATATCAGCGGCGTTCTTGGCAACATCAGTGCCGCTTTTGCCCATTGCACATCCGATATCAGCCGCTTTAAGGGCGGGAGCATCGTTAACTCCATCGCCTGTCATTGCAACAATTTCGCCTCGGGCACGGAATGCTTTCACAATTCGGACTTTATGTTCAGGGGTAACTCTTGCAAAAACCCTGCATTCTTTAACTGCGGCTTGCAGAGAGGCATCGTCAAGTGAATCAAGTTCTTTGCCGCTCATTGCTTTGCAACCTTTTTCAATTATTCCGAGCTTTTCTGCAACTGCACAAGCGGTGACTATATGATCGCCTGTAATCATAACAGGAGTTATGCCTGCTTTTTTGCATATTGCAACAGCTTTTGCCGCTTCCGGTCTGGGCGGATCTGTCATACCGATAAGACCGAGAAAAACAAGGTTTTCTTCGCCTGTATCTGTGGCGTTCGCAGCATCGCGGTAAGCAACTGCTATAACCCGCAAAGCATCGCGTGCCATGGCTTCGTTGAAATTTAAAACGGAGGAACGGATTTTGTCGGTGATGATAAATGTTTTGCCGGAAACGGAGTAATGAGTGCATTTCGGCATTAAAGCATCAGGCGCACCTTTGATAAAAAGAATGTGTTT
Source organism: Acutalibacteraceae bacterium (assembly GCA_045652165.1). Lineage (GTDB taxonomy): Bacteria > Bacillota > Clostridia > Oscillospirales > Acutalibacteraceae > CAG-177. The sequence continues at coordinate 3,972 of JAZRTQ010000011.1, forward strand.
ATTATTGTGTATATTTAATGTTGACATCAGCTTTCTTTCGCCGCTGAAGGGAGTTTCGTGAATTCTGGGATAGGTTTCATCAATTTTGCTCTTTTTTTCTCCGCAGGAGTGGGCAGCAGAAACTATAGCGGTTTCTGTGGGGTCACCCAAAAAGGTTGATTTTCTGCCGTTTTCGTTAACGAGCGTGTTGTTGCATATGCTTGCATATATAAGAATCTTTTTTCCTTCTTCGCTTTCGAATGAAACTTCACCAAGCGCATTCTTAAGGCAAGTGACTGTCATTTTGTTCTGGGTCAGAGTTCCTGTTTTGTCCGAACAGATAACAGTTGCGGCGCCAAGTGTTTCAACGGCAGGGAGGTGACGGATGATAGCTTTGTTTCTGGACATAAGCTGAACGCCGAGAGAAAGAATGACGGTAACGGTTGCAGGCAGTCCTTCGGGAATTGCTGCAACGGCAAGACTGACAGAAAGCATAAACGAAGAGAGAATACCGCTTTGTCTGATTATTCCCATAATGAAAACAATTCCGCAGATTCCCAGAGAGGCAATGGCCAAAGCCTTTCCGACTTTTGCGAGCCTGAGTTGAAGCGGAGTTTGAGGAGATTCTTCGTTTGCAAGAAGATGGGCGATTTTGCCGATTTGAGTATTCATTCCTGTTTCAGTTATGATGGCGGTGCAATTACCTGCCGTAACGGTTGTTGAAGAGAAAACTGTGTTTTTTCGGTCTGCGGGAGAACAGTTTTTATCGCATAATATATTTGCATCTTTTTCACTTGGAACAGATTCTCCCGTGAGTGAGCTTTCCTGCACTTTAAGAGAATTGGACTCTATAAGTCTTGCATCAGCAGGAATAAGGTCACCGCTTTTAAGCTTTATAATATCACCGGGCACAATAAGAGATGCATCAATTCGCCGCAGTTTACCTGAACGGATAACGTTAGCTTCGGGCGCGGACATTTTTTTCAGAGCTTCAAGGGATTTCTCTGCTTTCCGTTCCTGAATCACTCCTATTGCAGCATTCAAAACAACTATGAGAAGAATAACAACAGGTTCAACAAAATTTTTGTTACCTTCAATAAGACTTGTTGCAAAAGAAATTATGCAGGAAATAAAAAGAATAATAACGCAAAAATCTTTGAACTGCATAAGGAACTGTTTTATAACAGAATCCTTTTTCTTTCCTTTAAGGATATTTTCTCCGTGTTCAATAAGGAGTTTTTTTGCTTTTTGTTCTGATAACCCCTTTTTTATATCGCTGTTAAGGAGCGATGCGGTTTCTTCAGCGGTGCGGGAATGCCAATCCATCTTTTTCCTCCGTTTGGTGTTTTTTATAAAATATATTCAACATTAAACAAAAAAATCCCACGGCAACAAAAGTTACCGTGGGATTTGAAATTTTAATTATTCTGCTTTGATTTTTTCAAGGCAGGCTTTGCAAATATATTTGCCCTCAAATTCAACAAGCTCGCTTTCAGATTTGCAGAATATACAATCTGAAATTGCTTTTTTACATATGATTTGCTTGCCGTCTGAAAACATTTCAATTTTGCTGCCGGGTTCAAGAAGACCTAACTCCTTGCGAAGCTGCATTGGAATAACAACTCTTCCTACACCGTCTATTTCACGAACGAATCCTGAAAACATACCTATACCTCCTTGTTGAAACTATAATTATTTTATATCACAGTTTCAACGCTTTGTCAATATAAAATTGCCGAAAATTGGAAAATAAAGGCATAATATGGTATTTTTTATTTCTGTGAAGCTTCAAGAGCCTGAGCAACATCTTCGATAATATCGTCAACGTGTTCAATACCAACAGAAAGACGGATAAGGTCTTCTGAAATACCGCAGTTGATAAGTTCCTGAGCGGTAAGCTGGCGGTGAGTTGTGCTTGCGGGATGGAGGCAGCAGGTGCGTGCATCGGCAACGTGAGTTGCGATTTCGGCAACCTTGAGGCTGTCCATGAATTTTGTTGCAGCATCTCTGCCGCCCTTTATGCGGAATGAGATAACGCCGCTTGTGCCGTTAGGCATATATTTCTGTGCAAGCTCGTAGCCCTTGCTACCCTCCATACCGGGATAGGTAACCTCAAGTGCACAGCCGCTGTCACGGATGTATTCCGCAACCTTGAGTGCGTTTGAGCAATGGCGCTCAACTCGAAGGGGCAGAGTTTCAAGACCGAGGTTGAGAAGAAATGCGTTGAAGGGTGAGGGGATTGAACCGAGGTCACGCATAAGCTGTGAAAGGCATTTTGTTATATATGCCGCATTGCCGAAACGCTCGGTATAGGTTATGCCGTGATATGAATCATCGGGGGTTGTGAGTCCGGGGAATTTATCATTCTGTGTCCAGTCAAACTTGCCGCCGTCAATAACAACACCGCCAACGCTTGTTGCGTGACCGTCCATATATTTTGTTGTGGAATGGATAACAATATCTGCACCAAGCTCAAAGGGACGGCAGTTAACAGGGGTTGGGAAGGTGTTGTCAATGATAAGGGGAACACCGTGTGAATGAGCGGCATTTGCAAACTTATCAAAATCAAGCACTTCGAGTGCGGGGTTTGAAAGTGACTCTGCAAAAACGGCCTTTGTATTGGGTCTGAAAGCGGCATTAAGCTCTTCTTCGGTTGCCTGGGGGCTTACGAATGTGAAATCAATGCCGAGCTTTCTCATTGTAACATTGAAAAGATTGAAAGTGCCGCCGTAGATTGTTGATGCGCTGACAACATGGTCGCCTGCGCCTGCGATATTGAAAATTGAATAGAATGAAGCAGCCTGACCCGATGATGTGAGCATTGCGCCAACGCCGCCTTCAAGGTCTGCAATTTTTGCGGCAACGGCATCATTTGTGGGGTTTGCAAGGCGGGTATAGAAATAACCCGAAGCCTCAAGGTCAAAAAGCTTGCCCATTTCAACACTTGAATCATATTTGAATGTTGTGCTCTGCGAGATGGGAACCTGACGGGGCTCGCCGTTTTTGGGTGAATATCCGCTGAGGATACATTTTGTATTTATACGGTATGCCATTTTTTACGCCTCCAAAAATTCTTTCATAAGTTCGCAGCCTACGGCAACAAAATCGCCCGTTGCCTCGGCAGTTTTTTCGTTTATTGTTTCAACGCCCTCAATTTCGCCGTTCTTATGGTAAATCATAAAGGGAACGGGGTCGCTTGCATGGGTCTGTGTAACAATGGGTGTGGGGTGGTCGGGAAGAATCATAACCTTATAATCTTCGCCGCAGCCGTTAAGATAATCAAGGATTATAGGCAGAACTCTTTCGTCAATGAGTTCAATAGCTCTTATCTTGTTTTCAGGCTCGTTTCTGTGGCCGCACTCGTCGGGAGCTTCGATGTGAATATAAACAAGGTCTTTGCCGTTTTTCCATTCGTCAACAGCGGCATTTGCCTTGCCCTCAAAGTTTGTGTCGATATATCCGGTTGCGCCCTCAACCTCGGGAACACCCATACCTGCGCAGATTGCAATGCCTTTAAGAAGGTCAACCGCTGAAACGATGCTTCCTTTAACTCCGTAGGTTTCTTCAAAGTTTGCGAGTGCGGGTTTGCTTCCTTCACCCCAGAGCCATATTGAGTTTGCGGGAGCTTTGCCCTCAGCAATTCTCTTTTGGTTAACAGGATGGTCTTTGAGAAGAGCATAGCTTTCTTTCATCATTGCAATGAGTTTTTCTGCATTGGGTGAGGTTGAAAGATATTCGCCGACAACTCTGCCCGAAATATCGTGGGGAGGAGTCATTTTACCTAAATCTGTTGTGCCGTGTTTGCAGATAAGGCAATGACGGTAGCTTACGCCGTTATAGAAGGTGAACTCATCGTTGCCGAAATGTTCCTGAACAGTTTTTATGATTTCAGCAGCTTCTGCAGAAGAAATATCGCCAGCGGAATAATCCACCATTGTTTTATCTTCATAGTTTTCTTCATCGCTTAATGTAACGATATTGCAACGAAGAGCAACATCATCATCAGCCATTTTAACGCCGATGCTCACAGCCTCAAGAGGTGAACGGCCTGTGTAGCAAACCTTAGGGTCATAACCGAGAACGCTTAAGTTTGCAACGTCGCTGCCGGGCTTAAGTCCGTCTGCAACGGTTTTAACAAGACCAACTCTGCCTTTCTTTGCAAGTGAATCGAAAAGCGGTTTTTTTGCAAGCTCCATAGGAGTTTTACCGCCGAGTGCGGGAACGGCATAGTCCGCCATTCCGTCATAAAGCACTACTGCATATTTCATATATAATCATCCTTTCGGAAAAGAATTTGTAATAATAAAACATTATAACATATAGAAAAAAATATTTCATCTGTTTTATTTATTTTTCTTGATTTTTTTATTCGTTTACCGCCTTGACGGTTATCTGTTTTTGGTTTATATTAGTAATAACTGATTTTACCTTAATAAGGAGGCAAAATAATGACTAAATCACAGGCAAGAGAAAACGCAAAAAAGCTTGTTGCACAGATGACTGCAGAAGAAAAAATGTCCCAGCTTCTCTATAACTCACCCGCTATCGAGAGATTGGGAATTAAAGAATATAACTGGTGGAACGAGGGCGCACACGGCGTTGCACGTGCAGGTACTGCAACCGTTTTCCCCCACACAATCGCTATGGCGGCAACCTTCGACCCCGAACTTGTTGAAACCATTGCAGATGTAATTTCAACCGAGGGCAGAGCAAAATACAATAAGCACGTTAAATACGGTGACTTTGATATTTTCAAGGGCCTCACTTTCTGGGCACCCAACATCAATATTTTCCGTGACCCCCGCTGGGGCAGAGGTCAGGAAACTTTTGGTGAAGACCCTTATCTCACAGCAACTCTCGGCACTCATTTCATAAAGGGTATTCAGGGTGACGGAGAATTCCTTAAGGCTTCCGCCTGCTCAAAGCATTTTGCCGTTCATTCAGGCCCCGAGGCAGACCGCCACGGCTTTGACGCAATCGCAAATCCCCACGACCTTTTTGAAACCTATCTTCCCGCATTTGAAAAGACCGTTAAATCAGGTGTAACGGGCGTTATGGGTGCATATAACCGCACAAACGGCGAAGCTTGCTGCGCTCATACATATCTTCTCGGCGAAATTCTCCGCAAGCAGTGGGAGTTTGACGGTTATGTTGTTTCCGACTGCGGCGCTCTCGGCGATATCTATAAATTCCATAAGTGTGCAGAAACAAAAACAGAGGCTGCTGCTCTTGCTCTCAAGAACACCTGCGACCTCAACTGTGGCGAAACATACGAAGCTCTTATCGATGCATATGAGCAGGATATGATAACAGATGAAGAAATCACAGCAGCTGCAGAAAGAATTTACACAATCCGTTTCCTTCTTGGCGAATTTGAAGAGAACAGACCTTATTCGGATATAGGCTTTGATAAGCTTGACTGCAAGGAGCACAAGGAGCTTAACAAAAAGGCTGCAGAGCAGTGTCTTGTTCTTCTTAAGAACGAAAATTCATACCTTCCTCTTAACAAAGAAAAGGTTGGCAGAATTGCAGTTGTAGGCCCCAACGCAATGTCCGTTACAGCTCTTGAAGGTAACTATAACGGCTATGCATCAGAATATGTAACTGTTGCAGACGGTATCCGCCGTGTGTTCACAGATTCATATGTGAGCGTTGAAAGAGGTTCAAACTACTGCGATGAATATATGAACCATTGGAGCGGCTTCCAGAATATGATAAGTGACGGTGTTGCTGCTGCATCCGAAGCTGAAATCACCGTTCTTGCACTCGGTCTTGACTGTTCAATCGAGGGTGAAGACACAGGCTATGATAATGACTACACCGCTTGCGGCGATAAGAAATCACTTTATCTGCCCGCAACCCAGCAGAAGCTTGCAGAAGCTGTTTGCGATGTTTGCGATAACGTTATCGTTGTTCTTATGTGCGGCAGCTCAATTGACCTTGGCGATAAGGTAACAAACCACGCAAAGGCAATTATTCATGCCTGGTATCCCGGCGCACTCGGCGGTCTTGCGGTTGCAAATGTTCTTACCGGTGAGGTTTCACCCTGCGGTAAGCTTCCCGTAACAATTTACAGAGGCGATCACGATCTTCCCGATTTCACAGATTACAACATGGAAGGCAAAACCTACAGATACATCAAGGGTGAGCCTCTCTTCCCCTTCGGCTACGGTCTTTCATTCACAAGCTTTGCTTATGAAAACGCAAATGTAACCGATAACGGCGACACACTTAAAGTCAGCGTTGAAATCAAGAACACAGGCGCTATGAAGGGCGTTGAAAAGGCTCAGGTTTATGCTTCATTTACCGACAGCCGCACCGTAACTCCTCATTTCCAGCTTTGCGGCATCAAATCTGTTGAGCTTGAAGCAGGCGAAAAAGCAGCGGTTGAATTTGAAATTGACCGTTACTGGATTAAGGC
>JAZRTQ010000012.1:0-3030 GCA_045652165.1 Acutalibacteraceae bacterium
AAGCTTTTCCGCAACCTGAGGGGCTTTAAGGGGTCCGGTGAATTCAATATGGTCCTGCACACCAAGGTCAAAGATAAGCTTTTTGAGATATGAGGCATAGCCTTTTTTGAGGAATGAACGCTTGTCATTTTCCTGATAGGGCTTATATCCTGCAACATAAACCTTGACATCGGGATATTCTCTTATGAGATAGGGGAGAGACATAACAACGAAGTGAACACCTTTGAGTGCGCTGTATCCGTTGCCAACATAAATCGAATGGCGCTCAGCTTTTTCAAGGCTCCATTTTTCTTCATAGAAAGGAGCACGGAGAATACGGCTGCAGGGATAGTATTTAGCTTTGGGATTTATCGCATAGGAATGTGCCCTGTCCCAGGTTGTTCTGCCGAGAATATAGTCGGCATTTTCTATTATTTGCTTTTCGGATTTCATGCGGGGTTTGAACCATTTGGTTTTTCTCAAGTGAAGTATCCAGGCCGAAAAGATATCGGTTACAGACTTGGAAAACATCATATCATCAATTTGCAGATTTCCGCATTGATAATTATAGTAGCCGTTTAAAATGCCCTGCATAGAAACAACAGCAGGAATATTTTGTGCTTTAGCGGCACAAAGCATAGCTTTAGAATGAAGAAACTCTGTTCCTTCAATGTGAACGATTTGAGGAGAAAATTCGGAAATTATCTTTGCGCAGCGTGAAACCAACGAATCGAAATCTGTTGAGGAAGAATAATTCAAGCTGTAATATTTAATACCGTCAATTTCTTCAAAAAAAGATTGGTTTTCTTCGCATTTGCAAGCTATGGCAAGTTCAAAATTATCAACATTGTTTAACTGTTTAGCCATAGATTCTACCCATCCGCCGAGCACTTCAGACGGAAGTGCTAACTTTGCGGATACATTAGCGGGGATTAAATTTGCGGTCCATAATACTTTCATATTCTTTCTGCTCCGCTCCATTTTATAATATCTTCAAACAGTAGTGAGGAAACGATCATAATCATACAGGTAAATGAATAGGTAAAAGAGTCAAGTAAGGAAACAAACATCAGCGTTACAAGAGTGGTGTTTGCGGTTGAAATAATGAATTTATCATTATAGTGGTGTTTATAATGGAAGGGTACATGATAAAACATCATCGAGAATGCATATCCGCCGAGCCAGCCGTATTTTGATGTAATATCCAGAAGAGCGGAATGTCCGCCGCCGTTTTCTCTCCAAAGCGAGCCGATAATCGGATATTTGAGCATATCAATAAGACTATTTGAATAGGCATCGATTCTAATCTGAATAGAATCCCCGGTTACACCGGTGTCAGATGTAGAAACAAGGTCGTTGACTTTGTTTGCAACAGCTGTACCGTCGAAGGTGGTGAGTATCCATTCTCTGAAAGGTGCAATATATAAAATTGCCGCCATAATACTGATGAATAATATGATTGTGACGATAAATGCGGGTACCACATTCTTGCCTTTATAAAACAACAGAATTATTAAACCTACAGCGCTTGTGAAAAGTGCTATCGAGTATCCTGCTAATTCCAGGAATCTTACAAAGGTAAATGCCCATACGACGCCTATAGCAAAGAATATTTTATTATTTTTGAATGCTTTAAATGTCCAAGCAATAATAAGAGAAGAAATGCATACCTGAGGATAGATAAGACTGTATCCGCCGATACCTTGCTTGAGATATTGATAAGTAGTTTCGTCGTCGCGAACGAGAAGTCTTGCAATTGTGTGGTCTTCAATAAGAATATTAAAAGTCTTGTAATTCCATATTGTCAGCAGAATGAGAACAATAGGAACAATCCCTGCAAGTTCATCCCACTTGTCATCATAAAAATATGTCATCATAAAGCAGATAACAAGCATAATAAGGGAGATTTGTTTTAAAAGTGCGGAAAAATCGTATTTTTCAAAAAAAACGACAACCATAACTGCTATCAGGAAAATAATTGCGCCGACTTGTTCCTTGCCCAGCGTTAGTGGTGTTTCTCTTATAAACCATATTACTGCCCACACCACTGCACAGCCAAGTGCAATAATACGGTATATTGTATCAACCTGAAGCGGAGGAGAAATTGTCCAAACAATCAGATACAGTATGGCAATCTTCTGAATAAAACCGTACGAAAATCCGTTTTTGAACATATTTTTCCTCCTTTCGTTTTATTTCATCCAGTTTTCTGTCTGCTGAATGAATGATTTATAGTGAAAAGTATTGTCAAGTGATTTTGACTGAAGCGTATTTTTAATCTGATAAAGCATAGCTTCGGATATGCTTTCGGTTGTCATATCCTTTAAAAGACTGCCTTTGCCGCTTTTTTTTATATATTCACCGACATCGCTGACATCGGTTGTTATAATCGGCACACCGCAGGTGAAGCTTTCCGCAAACTTGGTCGGGAATCCTGCGTTGTTACGCTTATCGGAGCGACGGATGAATATATAGCAGTCGCATCCGAGAACATATTTTATTGTTTCGGAGTGGGAAAGCTTTCCCATGAATGTTATTTTATTGCGTACATTTTTCGGAATGATGCAATCGGGATAAATATTATTGAAGTCATTTTCTGTTATTCCGATTATACGCAGATGAGTATATTTTTTGTTGATTTTACAGAATGCCTCAACAACTTTATCCAGGCTTTCTTTTTTGCCGTCGGGGATGCCTGCAAAGCAGAATTCAAAAATGCCTTCGTGCAATTCGGGAGTCTGATGCCAGATTTTATCATTGATATCCACGAGTGGGGGGAGAATGAGTAGATTTTTACTCTTTTTATATTTCTTCTCCATCATTCTGCTGATGGCAATCATTCCGTCGGCAACCTTATGAGCAAAATTACTGATTAGTATTTCATCAAACGCTTTGAAAAGTTTCTTGGGAAGAGAACCGTCGGTATCTTTTGTCCATTCGGTGCAGTCGTAGCAAACTTCAATGTTTCTCTTTGAAAAAACTTTTTTTGCTTTTATAAGAGTGAACATCGGCACATTATAGAGGATTATCTTACACACATCACTGTGTTTT
>JAZRTQ010000013.1:0-46160 GCA_045652165.1 Acutalibacteraceae bacterium
GCGTGTGTACCGCCGCAAAGCTCTGTTGAGAATTCGCCCGCCTTAACAACGCGTACAATATCGCCGTATTTTTCGCCGAAGAGTGCCATAGCACCAAGTTTCTTTGCTTCTTCAATGGGCATTTCTGTGCTTGAAACAGCAACAGCAGAAAGAATAATATCATTTACTTTCTTTTCAACTGCGGCAATTTCTTCAGCTGTAAGAGCAGAAAAATGAGTGAAGTCAAATCTCATTGCATCAGCATTAACAAGCTGACCAGCCTGTTCAACATGTGAACCGAGAGTTTCACGGAGCGCCGCCTGAAGAAGATGTGCAGCAGTATGGTTTCTCATTGTTGCTTCTCTTGTTTTAACGCAGATTTCGGCAACCACACTATCACCGACAGAAATGCTTTCACCTTCAATAATCTTACCGATATGAAGGAAGTTACCGTCAGCTGTCTTTGTTGTTGTTTCAACTTCAAATGTTACACCGTTTGCTTTAATTACACCGCAATCACCAATCTGACCGCCGCTTTCGCCGTAGAATACGGTTCTGTCAAGAACAACTGCAGCTTTTGAATCAGCTGAAGCAAATTCAACGCGTCCACCGTCAACAATAATTGCTTTTACTGTGCAATTGCAGGAATAATCGGTATAACCAAGGAATTCAGTTGCGTCAATGTCTTTGAGGGATGCTTGTCCGCCCTTCCACGCTTCAGCACCGGCATCTTTTCTTGCAGCTCTTGCAGCAGCTCTGCTTTCAGCATAAAGACGCTTATATTCATCGATATCAACGCTCATCCCCTTTTCTTCAAGAAGCTCTTTGGTCAGGTCGATGGGGAAACCGAAAGTATCCTGAAGTTTAAAAGCATCAGCACCGCTGAGGATTTTTGAATCGGTATTTGCAATAATATTTTCAAGAAGATTAAGACCTGTATCAATTGTTTTATTAAAGCTTTCTTCCTCTGCTTTGATAACCTTTACAATAAGGTCGTGTTTTTCAACAAGATTAGGATATGCATTTGCATTTTCCTTAATAACGGTTTCGCAAACATCGGAAAGGAATGTTCCCTGAATTCCGAGAAGTCTGCCGTGACGGGCAGCTCTTCTGAGAAGACGGCGAAGAACATATCCCCTGCCTTCATTTGAAGGCATAACACCGTCGCCGATCATAAATGTTGTGCTTCTGATATGATCGGTAATTACACGAAGAGAAATATCGTTTTTCTCATTTTCGTGATACTTGATACCTGAAATTTCCATAACGTGCTTCATAATATTCTGAACGGTATCAACCTCAAAAATATTATCAACATCCTGCATAATGCAAGCAAGACGCTCAAGACCCATACCTGTATCGATATTGCAGCTCTTAAGCTTTGTGTAATTACCGTTACCGTCATTTTCAAACTGGGTAAAAACATTGTTCCAGAATTCAATATATCTGTCACATTCACAGCCTACTTTACAGTCGGGCGAACCGCAACCGTATTTTTCACCTCTGTCAAAGTAAAGTTCAGAGCAGGGACCGCAAGGACCAGCACCGTGCTCCCAGAAGTTATCCTTTTTGCCGAATCTTACCATATGGTCTTCGGGGATACCGATTTCCTTTGTCCAGATATCAAAAGCTTCATCGTCTTCTTCATAAACACTGATATAGATTTTATCTGCAGGCATTTCCATAACCTGGGTGCAGAATTCCCAAGCCCAACGGGTTGCTTCGTGCTTGAAATAATCACCGAACGAGAAATTGCCAAGCATTTCAAAATAAGTGCCGTGACGGGCAGTAATGCCAACACTTTCAATATCAGGTGTACGGATACACTTCTGGCAGGTTGTTACTCTTTTTCTGGGCGGAGTAAGCTCACCGGTAAAATACTTTTTAAGGGGAGCCATACCTGCATTGATAAGAAGCAAGCTCTTATCACCCTGGGGCACAAGCGAGAAGCTGGGCATTCTCAAGTGGTCTTTTGACTCAAAAAATGAGAGATATTTCTCTCTGATTTCGTTAAGTCCCATCCATTTCATAATTAAAAATCCTCCTGTTTCGGAATAAAAAATCCTAAAATATTATTTATTTAACTAAAAAAAGGTGCAGTATGCCAATTTAAATGGGACGGCATAAGCCGCGGTACCACCCAAATTGCGCAAAACTGCACCACTCAATTCCTTTAACGCGGGAAACGCCGCCGTTCATCACGGCAGAGCTACGAGGCGGCCTTCTTCCGCTCTGATACCTGATGTTCATCACAGCATACAGAACATCTCTCTGAAGGTATACGGAAGATTCTTCCTCATCATTGCTTCAATATTATTTGATTAAATTATATACCGTCGGGCTCAAGCATATTCATTGAAACCCAGCCGTATTCGCCGTTGTATTTGATGCAAAGCCATTTTTTGCCGTTTTCAGCTGATTTAATTGCATAACCGTCAACAATATCGCCTTCGGAAAGTTCGCCGAGAAGCTCGAAATCAGAGCCTGCATCGCTTCTTACATTTGCACCGTCTTCGCTGATAACAACAAATCTGCCTTCAGCAGGCTCATCTGCATTGGGAACATCGGAAGGTGTGTTCTGAACAGAAAGATTAACTCCTGCAAATGAATTAATTGCATTTCCTGTAAGAATAACACCCCATGTGCCTGCCTTGCAAGCAACAAATACACCGTTCTTACCGGGAAGAATATTGGTATACTCAAATTCTGCAATAACATCGTTATCAAGATTTATTATACCCATCATACCGTCTTTTTTAACGGGAATTAATCCGTTATCGGAAACAGGACGGCAATAATCGCTTGAGGAAGCCTCATAGCTTTCAAGGTCATTAACTGCCTCATACTGATATTTAATTACTCTCTTATCTTTATCCTGGCTAACATAACCCCAAAGTCCGTCTTTTCTTGCGGCAGCATATCCGTTAAAATAGCGGTCACGCTCATCATAAGATGTGTTGCCGAGAGGGTCAGCCTCAACACCGTGTGAACCGTGAGGAGTATCAGAAATTGTTACAACACCGTTATTAACGCTGAATTCATAATTCTGATTTCCGATTACTACAAGGCTGTGATAACTGTTTCTGGCTGTATAATCTTTACCGTTGCCGCAACGGACGAAGCCGTCATAGTTCGGCTGAAGAATAACATTGCCTTCATAATCGATAAGACCGTATTTACCTGTTGTTACAGATTTGAATACTGCACAGTTTTCATCAAGATATTCGATTTCGCTGCATTCTTCAAAGCCGCCTGCAACCCACTTGGATGCAGCTGAATCCTCTTTATTTTCTGTTGTGATATTATTTCCTGAAACATTGGTAGGATCTTCATTTTTATCTGAGCTGCCCTTACCTATTGCTACACACAAAATAATAAGTGCCAGAACAGCCGCAGCGATAATTATTATAGATTTTTTGTTTAACTGAATCTTCTTTTTGCTCTGGGTTGAAACACTTTCGTGACTTCTTGCCATAAAAGGTTCATTTGAGGGAATAAATGCGGCAGGAGCTTTAAGCTCGGGAACAACTGCTTCATTTTCCTCATCAGCTGACTCTTCTGCAACTTCAACGGGTGCGGAAGAGTTTAATATTTCATTAATCTTCTGCTTAAAATCAACAACATTATCTGCCTCAGGCTTCTCCTCTGTTGCTTCCGCCTGCTCAATTACTTCAACGGTTTCAGCAGGAACTTCTTCTTTTTCTTCAAAAGTTACGGGAGTTGCCGCAACAGGTCTTGAATTCTCATATGCATCAATTGCATAAATAAAAATATCTCTGACTGCCGAATTTTCAATTTTTGTTTCAACTGCAAGTTTCTGGAAAATTCTTGTGAGAACAGGTAATGTTCCCGACAAATCAGAAGGTGCAGAATCCATACCTGAAAGAGAAAGAATTTCAGCTCTGGCTTTTCCGAGGAGTGCATTTGCGGTGCTCTCGGAAACACCAAGAAACTTTGCGAGGGCAGGAACAGGCATACCGTTATTATAATGAAGAATTATTGCTGTCTTAAGTTCAGCTTTGAGTGAAGAAACAGCTTTATCAATAATTTCGATTTTTTCTTCACTTTCAAGAATATCTTCGGTAAGAAACTCTGAAGACATTTCTTTGGCGCCTGCATCAGCATCACCGTAAACGAACTTAACGCCTTCTTTATAAATTGCCGCAACATTCTGTTTCATCCAGATTTCAAAAGCTTCCGGCTTTTTAAGCTTATCTATATTGCTGAATGCTCTGGCATAGGCGGCTTTTGTTATGTTAATTGCCTGTTCTTCAACGGTGCAAAGCTTTGTTGCGAGAAAATATGAACCTTTAAGGGTTTTTGAGTAGAGTTTAGCCATTGCATCGGTATCGCCCGCAGCAGCAGCGTTAACATATTGAATTATATTCTCACTCACTTATATTCCACTCCAATCATTTTTCTGTAACAAGCCAAACTTTGACTATATGTTACATTCTAAATAATAATATACCATATTTATTGGAATGTCAATAGAATAACAATCGAAAGCGAAAGAGATAGTGTGATTTATTTATATCTCTTTTTTAATTTTCTCGATAATTCTTTTTTCAAGTCTTGAAATGTAACTTTGTGATATTCCGAGAATATCCGCAACTTCTTTCTGGGTAAATTCTCTTCCACCACCGATTCCGAATCTCATGGTCATAATCATTTTTTCTCGTTTATTCAGAGAATTGACCGCTTTGTAAAGCCGTAATCTTTCGTCATCATTTTCCAAATCCCTGTATATTTCATCCGCTTCACTTCCGAGAACATCAGAAAGCAAAAGTTCATTTCCATCCCAGTCAACATTAAGCGGTTCATAATAAGAGACCTCAGCTTTTGCGGGATTACATTTTCTGAGATACATCAGAATTTCATTTTCGATGCACCTTGATGCATATGTTGCAAGCTTTATATTTTTTGAAGTTCTGAAAGTATTGACTGCTTTGATAAGACCAAGGGTTCCGATTGAAATCAAATCTTCGATCGGTATTCCTGTGTTTTCAAATTTTTTTGCGATATAAACAACAAGACGTAAATTATGAACAATCAGTTCCTCTCTTGCATCCTTATCTCCCTCTTCATGTTTTTCAAGGTAATAAAGTTCTTTTTCTTTTGATAACGGAGGGGGCAAAGTATCAGGTCCATTTATGTAATCTATCTGAATTTCGAAAATACTTGATTTAATCCTGAAAATCAAATCACTTAATCTTTCCCAAAATTTAGCCATTGTTATTTCTCCTTTCAAGATGTTATCTGACAGTATCAATAAAAGCATTTCCAAGCAATACGGAATAATCGGATGAAACAATTTTTTTATCCGAAACAGCAAGATAAACTTCATTGACTTCAACAAAATTTCCTCCATTTTTCACTTTAACTTTATTAAGCAAAAACGCCGGAAGAGCTCCGCCCGAGCTTATTGTTGAAAATGGAATAAGCCTGAAGTTTTTAAGCTCGCTTATATCGGATTTCTCAGGAAAAATCTTGACAGCAGTGCTTTTTTCAGCAACAATAACAGGCTTGCCGGAAAAGATTTCTTTCAAATTGTTTCCCGTATCAAGCAAGGCCTTTGCACAGACTGATTTATCGCCGTAAAAAAGCTCAATGTCATAAATCAATTTGTTAACAGCACGGCTTGAAATAAAGCGTGAAATAAGCAAAACAACAAAATAACAAAAAACAGATGCAATAATTAAAGTCACAAAATTAATATCGAAATAAACCACACCGTTTTTATAAATTATTCTGTTTGTTGAACTTAAAAGTTCAATTGCAAGCATAATCCCCGCAAAGGAGATATTTGAAAGAAGAAAGGCAAAAAAATATCTGAAAAAGTCTTTGAAACTTTTTATGTTAAAAGCCAGAAAAACCATAAATAACAGAAACAAAAAATTAATTAAAGTACTCAAAACACCCGGAATATTTTCAATAAAAATAATCAAAGAAAACAAACCACCTGTAAAAGATGATATCAAAAACCTGATCGTGCTGTGTTTAACGGAAAAGAAAACCGAAACTGCCCTGAGAAGCAGATAGTTAATAATAAAGTTAACTGTAATCAAGACATCGGCATAAATAACAGTTTTCATTTAATCGATCACCTCATAAAGTTAATTATACATTTAAATGCTATGTTATTTTGTCGTTTATCCTCATAAAAATAAAAGTTTCTATTGAATATCTAACTATCAAGGTATATAATAAATATTTAGGAGGTTTATATATATGAAATATCTTTATGACACTCATGTTCACACAAAAGAATCGAGCAGATGCGGCGAAACATCCGCAGCAGATATTGTTGCACGATATAAAAGTCTCGGCTATGACGGCATATGTATAACCGATCATGTTCATAAAAGCGGTTTTGATTGGATAGACGGAAACACATATGACGAAACTGTTGAAAACTGGCTGAAAGGCTATAAGGCTGCAAAAGATTTTGAAGACGAAAACTTTACTGTTATTCTTGGTATGGAACTCAGATTTCTGGAAAACGAAAACGATTATCTTGTTTTCGGATTTGATGAAAATTTCCTTCATAGTATGGACCTTTCAAACATACCCACACTTGAAGACTTTGCGCCGATTGCAAAAGAAAATAATCTTGTTGTTATTCAAGCCCATCCTTTCAGAGAAGGAATGACAGTTAAAAACCCTGAACTTGTTGATGGTTTTGAAATTTATAACGGACACGGCGGTCACGATTCAAGAAATCCCATTGCACGCGCCTGGGCGGAAAGATTCTCAAAATTGATGACATCGGGTTCTGACTTCCATTATGCTTCCGAAAAGGAACACGGAGGAATATATTTTGAAGAAAGACTTCTTACCTCGCGTCAGGTTGCCGATGCAATTCTTTCCAAAAATTATACGCTCAAAGATATAGTTGAATAACTTGTTATAATTTTGGTTTTATGATATAATTTTAAAACTTTGATTCTAGGGGAAATAAAAATGAAATACAGAAAATTGGGAAAAACAGAAGAACTTGTGTCTGTTCTCGGTTTCGGATGTATGCGTCTTCCGACCTTAAACGGCGAAGACGGAAACATTGATATTGAAAAGTCGGTAGAAATGGTCAGATATGCAATTGACAACGGAGTTAACTATCTGGACACTGCATTTTTTTACCACAGCGGTAACAGCGAAAAATTTGTTGCAAAGGTAATTAAAGACGGCTATCGAGAGAAGGCATTTGTTGCAACCAAACTCCCACTGGGAAATGTAAACTGTGAAGAAGATGTTGAAAAACTTTTTAACGAACAACTCGAAAAACTTGAAACCGATTATGTTGACTTTTATCTGCTTCACGCTGTTAACAATGACAGCTGGGAAAACCGTGTTTTAAAATTTGATATTATTCCGAAGATTGAAAAGCTTAAAGCACAGGGTAAAATCAGACATTTCGGATTTTCGTTCCACGATGATCTTTGGGTATTCAAGAAAATTATAGATTCATATGACGGCTTTGAATTCTGCCAGATTCAGCTTAATTATGTTGATACAGACTACCAGGCAGGAATTGAAGGGCTTGAATACGCCGCATCAAAAGGACTCGGAGTAATTATTATGGAACCGCTTCTCGGAGGAAAGCTTGCCTCTCCTGCCGAAAGCGTCAACAACACCCTTGACAAATCAAAATCGCCTGTTGAATGGGCATTTGATTATCTTTGGGATAAAGAAGAAGTTGCAATGCTTTTAAGCGGAATGGGCTCAATGCAAATGGTTGAAGATAACATCGGATATGCAGAAAAAGCCGATATCGGAATGTTGTCCGAAAGCGAAAAGGAAATGCTCAAAAAAGCAAAGAAAGCATTTGACGAATTAACTCTTATCCCTTGCACAGGCTGTGAATACTGTATGCCCTGCCCCGAAGGTGTTCTTATTCCCAAAGTTTTTTCTGCATATAATTCCATTGTTTCCGCAAGCAGAAGATATGTTAAAGAAATATTCCCTGATATTGAAGAAAACACTCTTCTTTGCAAAAAATGCGGTAAATGCGAAAAAGCCTGCCCCCAGCATATTCTGATTGCAGAAATGCTTCGACAGGTAAGAAATAAATTTTAAAGAAGGTTATAAAATGAAAATTCTTTTTCAAGGCGACTCAATAACCGATGCTGGCAGAGATCGCAGTAATCCTCATGATTTAGGTCACGGATACCCTCTCTATGCCGCAAAGTTTATTAAAGAAGAAAACCCTGATACCGAGTTTGAGTTCATTGATCTGGGAATCAGCGGTAATCAAACCAAAGACCTTGTTGCGAGACTTCAGAATGATTTTATTGATATTAATCCTGATATAGTTTCCATACATATCGGTGTTAATGACACCTGGCACCATGCAGAAAACAGAGATTGGCTTGACAACAGCGTTTTTGAAACTCAATACCGCAAGGTTCTTTCTGAAATCAAAGAAAAAACCAATGCAAAAATTTTAATTATCGAGCAGTTTCTTCTTCCCGTTGCCGATAAGCTCTATTTCCGCGACGACTTAAACGGAAAGATAGATATCACACGTACTCTTGCAAGAGAATTTGCTGATTATTATATTCCTCTTGACGGAATTATGGCTAAAGCCTGCGTTGATAAAGATATGTATCATTGGTCAGACGATGGCGTTCATCCCAATGAAAACGGTTCTGAATTTATCGGCAGACTTTATGCTGATGCAATTAACGAGATGTTGAAATAAGTATATTTCGGAGGATATAATGATGAAAGCGATAAAAAAAGTTTTAAACTACATTTTTATTGACGGTCTTTCAGGAATGGCTCTGGGCTTATTTGCAACACTTATAATCGGAACAATTCTTGAACAGATCGGAAATCTTATAAACCACGAATTCGGAACATATCTTGTTGCAATTGCCGCAATAGCAAAATCGCTGACAGGCGCAGGTATCGGTGCGGGTATGGCATTCAAATACAAAACATCCCCTCTTACAGGTGTTTCTGCCGCTGTTGCAGGTATGGTCGGCGGATTTTCTTCTAAAATAATTGCAGGAGCAGTTATAACAGAAGCCGGTATGCTTTATTCTGGACCGGGTGACCCTATGGGCGCATTTATCGGTGCCTTCTTCGCAATTCAGGTTGGCAAACTTGTTGCAGGCAAAACAAAACTTGATATAATAATCACACCCGCCGCTTCAATTATTGTCGGAAGCGCCGCAGGCTTACTTTTGGGACCTCCTATCACCAATTTTTCAACCTGGATGGGAGAAATAATCAACTGGGGAACCGAACGTCAGCCGATACTTATGGGTATTGTTGTTTCTGTTGTAATGGGAATTTGTCTTACTCTTCCCATCAGTTCAGCCGCACTGGGAATTATCCTTGGGCTTTCAGGCATTGCAGGCGGAGCGGCAGTTGTAGGTTGCAGTGCTCAAATGATCGGTTTTGCTGTTGCAAGCTACAGAGAAAACAAAATCGGAGGACTTCTTGCACAGGGAGTCGGCACTTCAATGCTTCAGATGCCGAATATTGTTAAACATCCGCAAATCTGGATACCGCCGATTATTGCAAGCGCAATTCTCGGCCCCATTTCAACGGCAGTTCTCAAAATGACATGTTACGCTTCAGGTGCAGGAATGGGCACTTCGGGACTTGTTGGTCAGATAATGACATTTACATCAATGACCGATGCAGGCACAGACCCCAAAATTATTATGATAGAAATTCTGATTATGCATTTCATTGCACCTGCAGTTATTTCTTTTGCAGTTTCTGAATTTATGCGCAAAAAAAGACTTATAAGCTTCGGTGATATGGAGCTTAAAGATATGAATTAAAACACGGAGGTTTATTATGGCAAAGAAAATCGTATCCATTATTCTTGCAATTACCGTTATCTTTTCGGCATTTGCACTTCCCGCTTCAGCAGCATCGGAAGATTTTGAAAACAAGCTCAACATCTTCCTTGACAGAGTTGTTGACGCTTTGGTATCATGCATTTCATCTCTTATTGTTGAGCCCCGCGAATGGGTGACAAGAAATCAATATGTTACAGAAAACTTCTATGAAGGTCTTTCTGCTGACGAATTTCTTGATGAACCTGCTGCAGACGCAAAATGGTCACTCGGATATTCAAATGCATCCATCCAGACAGGCAATGAACTTGACGGCAAACATTTCGTTGGAGGCAGCCTTTCTATCACCGCTAAAAACCCCACTGAAATCAGAGACGATCAGAAAGTAAGAACAATCGCTGTTTCTGACGGAAGAGGTATCAGCCTTTTTGTTTGTGTTGACTCATACGGTATGGCACTTACTGCAGTTCGTGAAATCAGAGCACGTTTTGCAGCATATGCGGAAGAAAAAAATCTTAACATTACAAGCATTAATGTTTCCGCACTTCATCAGCACAGCTGCATCGACACATTCGGTCTTAACGGCAACCTTGTTGAAGCTCTTTTCCTTTCTTCAATAAGAAACATTTTAGGTCTTGAACTTCCCGGCGGACAGAACGATGATTATATGGAAAACCTTTATCAGGTTACTGTTAAAACAATGATCGAAGCTGTTGAAAATATGGAAACAGGCTCACTTTATTACGGTAACGTTGATATAACCGATTATATCAGAGATAAGCGTGATCCTCAGGTTTTTGATCCTAACCTCAACAGACTTCGTTTTGATCCCGATAACGAAAGCAGCAATGAAACATGGATTCTCAATTCCCCCATTCATTGCGTTGGTAACGGTGCCGGCGGAACAGTTGTTACAGGTGACTATCCCTACTTTATGGAACAGTATATCAACGAAACCGCCAAAGCAAATGTTTACTATGTTCTCGGTGCTGAGCTTGCTGTTTCATCACAGTATGAACTTATATATGAAGACACAGAACTTCTTGAAAAATATGAGTATGACTACGGCGCATTCGGTGAAAAAATGGGTCAGTTTGCTTGCTCAATAACAAACGAAACTCCCGTTGCTCCCATCCTTAACATCAGATATACAGAAGCATTTATTCCTGTTGAAAACAGCATTCTTAAGCTTGCTGCAAAAGGCGGACTTCTCAGCAATCAGATAGTTAAGAACGGTCTCGGAAAAGAAGTTGTAACAGAAATAGGTTATGCTGAATTCGGCACAGACCTTGCAATTGCAATTATTCCCGGCGAAATTGCTCCCGAAATCGTATACGGCGGAGTAACACCCGTTGAAGAAAGCTGGAACGGTAAAGAATGGACATATGAGCCTTTTGAAGAAGCATCAGGAAAGAAAATGCTTGTTTTTGGCATCACAAACGACCAGATCGGCTATCTTCTCCCCTATCCCGAATGGCATTCTTACTTCACAGAAAATGAAGAAATTGTTTCTTGCGGTATCAACGCAGCTCCCGCAGTTGCAGATGCATACTATAAAATTTTTAACGAAGTAAAATAAAAAAACAGGCTCTGCAACTGCAGAGCCTGAATTAAAAATTGAACGGCGGTGAAATTATGGCCAAAAACAGTTCAATTAAATATCATATTAAAGAAACTGACTTGTTACTTTATATCACCTGCATTCTCACTTCGGCATTCGGTGCACTGATGGTATACAGTGCAACATTGCACGATGCTGTAAGAGACGGTGATGCAATAACCAGAGAATGTCTGCTTATGATTGTTGCGTCAGGTGTCGGTATTCTTGCCTGTTTCTTTATTTCATATCTTGATTATACTGCTTTAGTCCGATTATGGCCGTTTCTCGGCGGAATTTGTCTGATACTTGTCTTGCTCCTTTTCCCCTTCGGAGATGCACCTTCAGACAGACCCGACGCAAAATGTTGGCTTCCGATTATCAAAACAGACGGATTTTCCGTTAATTTTCAGCCATCGGAGCTTGCTAAAATCGGTTTCATTATAACCTTCACCGCACATATAGATGCAGTTAAAAACAACATCAACAGCATAAAAAACATCATTCTGCTTACACTTCACGCACTTGTTCCTATCGGATTAATTATAATCACAGGTGACCTTGGCTCTGCTATTGTTTTTGCTTTTATGTTTGTTGGAATGATGTTTGTT
This sequence comes from Acutalibacteraceae bacterium, assembly GCA_045652165.1. Lineage (GTDB taxonomy): Bacteria > Bacillota > Clostridia > Oscillospirales > Acutalibacteraceae > CAG-177. The sequence continues at coordinate 12,003 of JAZRTQ010000013.1, forward strand.
TCAGGCGTTAAACTGCGTTATTTTGCAGTAGCAATAGGCGCTGTAATTGCTGTTTTACCGCTTCTATGGGTAAAATTCCTTTCAAATTTCCACCGTCAGCGAATACTTGCAATTTATTACCCCGATGCTTTGAGCGAACAGGCGTATAAAACAATTGTTTATCAGCAACAACGCGCAATTAACGCTATCGGTTCAGGTCAGTTCTTCGGTGACGGACTTTTCAAAGGAACTTATACTCAAAGCGGAAGTGTGCCCGTTAACGAAAGCGATATGGTCTTCTCTGTTGTCGGCGAAGAACTTGGATTTATCGGTTGTATCGGCCTTCTCGCTGTTCTTGCATTTATTATAATAAAAATTATTTCTGTAGGTAAACAGTCAAGAAATCTCATAGGCAGTCTGCTATGCTACGGAACTGCATTTATGATAGGCGCACAGGTAATTATCAACATCGGAATGTGCCTTATGCTTTTACCTTGTGTTGGTATTACTCTCCCGTTTATCAGCGCAGGCGGTTCATCAAATCTTTGCATATATTTTGCAATAGGAATTGTAATGAGCGTTTATCGCTTTAACGCAAACAGAGAGCCGATTAATTTCCGACTTGTTAATATCAGCACGCCTTTCTCAGAGACATAAAATTAACCGCCGATGCTCATTGAGCTTCGGCGGTTATTAAATTATTTGCTATTGCGTCTGCTATAGCCTCGGCATATTCTTCAAGATTTTCATCATAAAGGTTATTATCTGCTTTGCTGTTTATGAATCCGAGTTCAACCAAACAGCTCGGCATTAAAGTGTGAGAATTAACATAATAATTCCCGTCACCTTGTGCATAACCCTCTTTAACACCTCTGTTATATGTTATACCGACATTTTCAAGATTTTTAATAATATCATCGGCAAGTATTTTGTCCTTCGCTGTGTCAATTTTATTTTCGTTATTTTCAATCCATATTTCAACACCGTTCGCTCCGTCAGCACTGTTTCTGTGAAGCGAAACAAAAAGGTCGGCACGTTTTCTGTTTGCAAAAGCACATCTTTTTTCAAGGCTGATTTTTTTATCGCTGTCTCTTGTTAATTCCGCATCTATGCCCATTTCTTCAAGATTTTCAAATACAAGCAAAGCAAGATTCAAATTGTCGTCTTTTTCATTTCTGTTGCCGTATATTGCGCCGTAATCGCTTCCGCCGTGACCGGGGTCGATAACAACATCACACGAATCACCGAAATAAACTCCTGCACAAACTGCAATAATTGAAATAAGCAAGCAAACAGATATGATTATCTTCTTTTTCATTTTTTATCACCACCATAATTATATATGGATTTTATTAAAAATCAATTACAAAAATTGACCGAAGCAGTAAATTTTCTGCTTCGGTCAAACTTTTAAAGATTATCAATATATCTGCAAGCAGCAAGAGCGGCAACAGAACCGTCTGCTGCTGCGGTTGTGATTTGTCTTATCTGTTTTTTACGGCAGTCACCTGCGGTAAATACACCCGCAGTTTTGGTAAGACAAGCTTCATCGGAGTCAATATATCCCCATTCGTCAAGTCCTGCAATATCTGCAAAGTTTCCGTTATTGGGAATAAGACCGATTGCAACGAAAAGTCCGTTAACCTTAAGTTCTGTTTCACTGCCGTCTGCTTCTTTTTTGAGAGTTAAGCTTTCAAGCTCTGTTTCACCGTGAAGAGCTGAAATAACAGTTCCTGTAATGAGCTCAACATTATCTTTTGCTTTAAGCTTTTCAACAAGTCTTGCTTCGCCCGTGAAATAATTAAGGTTCTGAATAACATAAACCTTGCTGCAACCCTCGGAAAGAAGAACAGCTTCCTGCAAAGCAGAGTTTCCGCCGCCGAGAACCGCAACTGTCTGATTCTTGAAGAAAGCGCCGTCACAAACCGCACAGTAAGAAATTCCGCTTCCTACAAGCTCATTTTCATTGGGCAAACCGATTTGTCTGTGTTTAACACCTGTTGCAATAATAACGGCTTTTGCTTCGTGCTCGCCTTCTTCTGTAACAACTGTTTTTGTGTTTCCGTTATCAATAATGCCTGTAACGGTTTCCATTTCGATTTCAGCACCCTGACCCAGAACCTGGTCAATGAGCTTTTCGGCAAATTCATTGCCGCTCATTCGCTCAAATCCGGGATAATTCTCAATCTGCGGAGAATAAGTTATCTGACCGCCGAAAGTTCCTTTTTCAAGCACCATAACCGATTTATCTGCTCTCAGTGCATAGAGCGCCGCAGTCAAGCCTGCGGGCCCGGCACCGATAATGATTATATCATGCATTAAGATTCACCTTAAACTGCTGCAGTATTTGCGCTGTCAATAAATTTCTTTATTTCTGCAACGCCTGCAAATTTTACGATTTCGCCGTTTTTAACAACAACAAGTGTGGGAGCCTGCTTAACTCCGAGTTCAAGAGCGAGCTCCTGATTTTCATATGCCATAACTTCATTAACTGCAATTCCTGCTTTTGCAAGCTGAGCAAGAGCTATCTTGCAATTGGGGCAGGTTGCTGTTTTGAAGAGATAAAGACCGTCTGCAAGAGCGCAGCTTACTTCTTCTTCAACACTTGCAGCGTTACCGCCTACTGTGCCGTGCTTTGAAATGTCTGATGCTGCAATGCTGTAAACTTTGCGTTCTTTATATTCCTGAGTTTTACCGTCGTTCCAGTTCTGAACGGGTCTGTAGTAGCCTGTGATACGGCTGTAAACTTCAGCACTTTCACCGCATTCGGGGCAAGTGAAATGTTCGCCTGCGATATAGCCGTGGCTCTTACATACTGAGTATGTGGGGGAAATTGAATAATAGGGTAATCTGTAATTCTCTGAAATCTTTCTTACAAGATTTGCAGCTGCCTTCCAGTCGGGAAGCTTTTCGCCGAGGAATGCATGGAAAACAGTACCTGAAGTGTAAAGTGTATGAAGTTCGTCCTGCATATCAAGAGCTTCAAAAACATCTTCTGTGTAACCAACGGGAAGATGTGAGCTGTTGGTGTAGTAAGGTGTGCCGTCTGATGCAGTGATGATGCCGGGATAACGCTTAACATCATGCTTTGCAAGACGGTATGATGTTGACTCTGCGGGAGTTGCTTCAAGGTTATAAAGATCGCCGTATTCTTCCTGGTAGTCTGAAAGGCGCTCACTCATATGGTTAAGAACATCCTTTGCAAACTGGCGGGTCTTTTCATTGATCATATTTGCTTTGAGCCAGTTTGCGTTAAGACCAACTTCGTTCATACCAACAAGACCGATGGTTGAGAAGTGATTTTCAAATGTTCCGAGGTATCTCTTGGTGTAGGGATAAAGTCCTTCATTAAGAAGCTTTGTGATGATAGTTCTCTTAATTTTAAGTGAACGGGCGGAAATATCCATCATCTTATCAAGTCTTCTGTAGAAGTCTGCTTCGTTTTCTGCAAGATATGCAATTCTGGGGAGGTTGATTGTTACAACGCCAACAGAACCTGTGCTTTCACCGCTTCCGAAGAAACCGCCGCTCTTCTTGCGAAGCTCACGAAGGTCAAGACGAAGACGGCAGCACATTGAACGAACATCGCTGGGCTCCATATCGCTGTTAACATAGTTTGAGAAATAAGGTGTGCCGTATTTTGAAGTCATTTCAAAGAGAAGCTTATTGTTCTCTGTTTCTGACCAGTCAAAATCTCTTGTGATTGAATAAGTGGGAATGGGATACTGGAAGCCTCTGCCGTTTGCATCGCCTTCGATCATAATTTCGATGAAAGCTTTATTGATCATATCCATTTCAGCTTTACAATCTTTATATTTGAAATCCATTTCCTTGCCGCCAACAATAGCGTTCTGCTCAGCAAGGTCAGCGGGAACGGTCCAGTCAAGAGTAATGTTCGAGAAAGGAGCCTGAGTACCCCAACGGCTGGGAGTATTTACACCGTAAATAAAAGATTCAATGCACTTCTTAACCTGGTCATAGCTGAGGTTATCAACCTTAACAAAAGGTGCAAGATAGGTGTCAAATGATGAGAAAGCCTGAGCACCTGCCCATTCATTCTGCATAATGCCGAGGAAGTTAACCATCTGGTTGCAGAGAGTTGCAAGATGGCTTGCGGGTGCAGAAGTGATTTTACCTGTTACGCCGCCAAGACCTTCTTTGATAAGCTGTCTGAGAGACCAACCAGCACAGTAACCTGTGAGCATTGAAAGGTCATGGATGTGAATATCAGCATTTCTGTGTGCATTTGCGATTTCATCATCATAGATTTCTGAAAGCCAGTAGTTAGCTGTTATTGCACCTGAATTGCTGAGAATAAGACCGCCTACCGAATAGGTAACAGTTGAATTTTCCTTAACACGCCAGTCGGTAACATTAACATAGCTGTTAACAAGCTCTTTGTAGTCAAGAATTGTTGACTTGAGATTACGGAGTTTCTCACGCTGTCTGCGGTAGAGAATGTATGCCTTTGCAACATCGGCATAGCCTGCCTGAATAAGCACCTGCTCAACGCTGTCCTGAATATCTTCAACAGCAACAAGCTCGTTGTTTATTTTGGGTTCAAAATCCGCTGTTACTTTAAGTGCGAGAAAATCGATGGTTGAGGGATGATACTGCTTTTCTTTTGATTCGAATGCCAATTTGATCGCTTCGCTGATTTTGGAAATATTAAAATCAGCAATGCTTCCGTCTCTTTTGATTACCTGATACATAACAATCCTTACCTTTCTTCTTGATTAATATATGAATAATTTTAAAAACCAAATTAATAAGCATTATTGTGACAGCTTATAGATAGTAACAAATTATTGTGGTTATGTCAATGGATTTCACAATATATTGTGTCATCAAAATGAAGTTTGTTGAAACTGCACTATATATATTGTATTTTTTGGATGTTTTTACAATATATATATCAATCTCCTCTTATTTCACATAATTCAACATAATTCAACAAGATTTTTTTCATATCTTCCATTTCGTTTTTGGGAACTGAAGAGAGTCCGAAACCTATTAAATCACCTGAATCTTTGAACATCTGAAGATAATGGCGTTTTGCGCCTTTAATAAAATCACCAAGCGAATCCATATTAAAAAGACTGTGGAACTCACGAACAACTGTTGTTCTGAATTCATAATCTATGTTTCCGTTAATCAGAAAATCTATACTTTCTTTTATTTTTGAAACATCATATCCGCCTATTCCAACAGCCGGAGGATAACCTTCAGGTGAAGCTTTGACGTCCATTGCAACATAATCTATCAAGCCCTGATTAACAAGTGACTTTAATTTTTCGGGATATGTGCCGTTAGTATCAAGCTTGACAGCATATCCGAGCTCTCTGATTTTTCGGATAAAATCCTCAATATCTCTTTGCATCAACGGCTCGCCGCCTGTAATTGCAACACCGTCAAGTACGCCTTGCCTTTTCTTCAGAAAATCAAAAATTTCCTCAACTGAATATTCCCCGTCTTTTGACGGCTTAACAACAATGCTTGCATTATGACAAAACGGACACCTGAGATTACATCCGCCCGTAAAAACGGTACAGGCGATTTTTTCCGGAAAATCCAGAAGAGTCAGCTTTTGAAGACCCTGAATATTCATTTTACGACCTCCTCTGCAAAAAGATACAACATAAGCGATTACATTGGTTATGTTAACACAAGATATTGTGGATAGTCTGTGTCAAAAACCACAAAATATATAAAACGGCAAAAAAACAGCCGCCCTTTCGGACGACTGATGAATAAACTTAATTATTCTGCCTTTTCTTCCTTTTTCTTATGGAAAAGAATTTTATCAACGGGGAAATAGAGGAAGAACTGAACTGCAGAGCAAATCATTGTTGCAATGTTCTTTGCGGCAGCTTCTTCAAGATTCCAGCCGATGAAAACTTCTTTAAGAGTGGGGTTAAGCCATGCTGAAAAGAAAATAAGAGCGATAGTGAAAACTATGTAAATAGGAAGAGCAACTGCAACATTTGCACCTGAATTGAATGTCTTTTCTTTATTAACAAAGAAAGCAACAATCTGAGCGATGATGTTTGCAACATTGCTTACGATGAAATAACCGAGACCGCCGACTGCAACGGGATAAATGAATACCCACCAGGAAAAGTCCTGATTATAAAGCTCTGCAATGGGAGGAATGAGGTTGAGTGTGTTGAGAAGAACAAACTGAACAATCATTGCAAGAAGGCTTACAACGATGAACTTAACAAACTGCCAGATAGTTACAAGAAGTGAACCCTTGCTTTCAGCAGCCTTATCGATCTGATTTAACTTTGACATAAAAATTTCTCCAATCTTTATTTTTTCTTAAAAATTATAACACACATTCAAAATATTGGCAAGTCAAAAAAACACAAAAAAAATTGTGCATAATTACTCAACGGTTTTTATGATTATTTTTTTCATTTCAGGCTTTTCATTTAAAAGCTTAATTGATGAAACAAATTTTTCGCTTGCTTTTGTAAACAAAGAAGAATCAGACGAATAGAGAGTTGCAAGAACATCACCTTTTTTAACATAATCACCCGTTTTTTTCTTGAGAACAATACCTGCAGAATAATCTATCAAATCTTCTTTCTTCATCCTTCCTGCGCCGAGCAAAGCACAGGATGAACCGATTTCCTCGGTATTCATCGAAACAATATAGCCTTCATCTTCTGATTTTATCTCAAACATAAACTCTGTTCGGGGAAATAAATCTGTATTATATATATACATTTTATCTCCGCCCTGTGCGCCAACCATTTCAGCGAGTTTATCAAGCGCTGAGCCATCATTTATCTTTGAGCGAGCAAGTGATTTGCAATCATCGAAATTGCCTAATCCTGCAAGTTCAAGAAGCTTTGCAGAAAGCAAAACAGAAATTTCCGTTAAATCTTCAGGACCGTTTCCTTTTAAAGTTTCAACGGCCTCAATAATTTCAAGAGAATTGCCTATATAATTACCGAGAGGCTTATCCATATCGGTTATTAGTGCGGCAATTTTTTTACCTGCTCCCCTGCCGATTTCAACCATTTTTTCTGCAAGAAGAATAGCGGAAGTTTCATCTTTCATAAACGCTCCGCTTCCGCATTTAACGTCCAGAACTATGCAATCGGCTCCGCCTGCAAGCTTTTTGCTCATTATACTTGAAGCAATGAGAGGAATATTATCAACGGTTGCTGTTGTGTCACGAAGTGCATAAAGCTTCTTATCTGCAGGACAAAGCTTACCCGACTGACCGGCAACACATATTCCGCAATTATTAACGATATCAATAAATTCATCCGAAGCAAGTGAAGTTCTGAATCCGGGTATAGATTCAAGCTTATCAACCGTTCCGCCCGTGTGTCCGAGTCCTCTGCCACTCATTTTAGCGATTTTTATTCCGCACGAAGCAACAATAGGTGCAACAATAAGAGTTGTTTTATCACCAACACCACCCGTAGAATGCTTGTCTGCTTTGACTCCGTTAATATCTGACAAATCAGCAACGTCGCCCGATGCTGCCATAGAAAGCGTCAGATCAAGCGTTTCCTGCTCATTCAGCCCGTTCAAATACATTGCCATTAACATAGCTGAAATCTGATAATCAGGTATCTCTTCTTTTCCTGAAGCAAATGCAAAATATTCAATTTCTTCTTTTGAAAGTGAAATACCGTCTCTTTTCTTTTTGATTAAATCAATAATATTCATTTATACCTCACGCTTATCAAAGCCCGCGGGCAAAATATCAATTAAATTCATAACAATATAATCCTCATCGGATTTTGCCATAATTATTTCAAATTCATCTTTGCAGAATTCTTTCATAACCTGTCTGCAAACACCGCAGGGAGAACAATAATTATCAGGGATTTCATTTTGGGAATTGCCGCCGACAACTGCAATTTTAACAAAACTATTCACTCCATCGGAAACAGCTTTAAAAAAAGCCGTTCTTTCAGCGCAAACCGTAGGAGAAAAAGCAGAATTTTCAATATTGCAACCCGTATATACACTTCCGTTTTCGCAAAGCAAAGCCGCACCGACAGAAAATCCCGAATACGGCGAATATGATTTCTCTCTTGCTTTAAATGCCAGGCGAATCAGTTCGTTATTATTCATCAGCCGCCTCCAGAGCTATTTCAATCATTTTATTAAATGTCTGCTCTCTTTCCAATGCAGAGCATTCTTCGCCGCCCGAAAGAGGACAGTCGGAAATCGTGCAGATGCAGAGAGCTTTCTTTCCGCTCCTTGCCGCATTCATATAAAGAGCCGCAGCTTCCATTTCAACGGCAAGAACGCCCATTTTCTGCCATACTGCAAGACTCTGTGCATCATCATAAAATGTATCTGACGAAAAAATATTGCCCACATATGCATTTACGCCAAGCTTTTCCGCTGCATTAACCGCCTTTGTAAGAGTTTCATAATCTGCTGTTGGAGCAAATGTGCCCGGCAGATTATATTGCAATGCATAATTTGAATTAGTACAGGCACCAAGACCGATCACAACATCACGAAGATGAAGCTTCGGGCTGATAGCTCCCGCAGAACCAACCCTTATTATTGTTTCAACATCATAAAAATTAAAAAGCTCATAAGAATAAATACCTATTGAAGGCATACCCATACCCGATGCCATAACAGATATTCTTTTTCCTTTATAGAATCCCGTATAACCCTGTACACCTCTGGTGTTGTTGACAAGCACAGAATTTTCAAGAAAATTCTGTGCAATATATTTTGCACGGAGAGGATCTCCGGGCATAAGAACGGTTTTTGCGAATGCATCTTTCTTATCAGCCGCTATATGCGGTGTGGGTAATTTACTCATTATAAATCCTCCGATAAATCAATATCCGATTATTTCCTGATTTTTTACAAGCTTGACTATTGCGCTTGTTCCGAGCCTTTCGCAACCGAGATTAATATAATCTTCAGCATCTTCAAAAGAACGGATTCCGCCCGCTGCTTTCATTTTAACATTTTCACCGATATTTGAAGCAAAAAGTGCGATATCTTCTCTTGTTGCACCGCCCTTTGAAAAACCTGTTGATGTTTTAATGAAGTCAGCTCCCGATTCAGTAACAACCCTGCAAAGCGCTTTCTTTTCATCGTCTGTCAGAAGGCAGGTTTCAATAATAACCTTAAGTATTTTATCCTTGCAGGCTTCTTTTACTTGCTTTATCTCATCAAGAATTTCATTATATTTTCCATCTTTAGCCCAGCCGACGTTAATTACCATATCAACCTCATCAGCACCGTTTTCAACGGCATCCGCCGCCTCAAAAACTTTGCTTTTTGTTGTTGAATAACCGTTGGGGAAACCGATAACAGTGCAAATTGCTAACTTATCACCGACAAATTCCTTTGCCTGTTTAACATATGATGCGGGGATGCAAACCGATGCGGTTGAATATTCAATACCGTCATCACAAATCTGCTTTATCTGCTCCCACGTTGCATCAACCGCAAGAAGTGTATGGTCGCAATGCGAAAGAATTTTTGAAATTTCCATAATATTATTCCTCATTTAAAACATATTTTTCAACAGTAACGGCAACACCGTCATCAGCATTAGACGGTGCAGAAAACTTAGCGGCTTTTTTGCATATTTCATCGCCATTCTCCATAGCAAAAGAATATTTTGCAAATTCAAGCATCGTTGCATCATTTGATGCATCACCAAAAGTCATCGCCTCTTCGGGAAGTATGCCAAGCTTTTCGCATAATCCGCCAAGTGCTGTGCCTTTATCTGCACCTATAGCCGTTCCCGAAACAACGCCGCGCAAAGCTGATGTCATAAAAATATTATTTTTTTCAAAAAATGAAAAAACAGTGTTTTTTTGTTCCTCGTTATTATAAAAAACATCAATAAGCTCTGCACCCTTGCCGTTTATTTCATTTGCAAGATCATCACACCAAATACTTTTGGCGGAAAATTCTGCAATAAACGCCTCGGGTAATCCGTCGTTTTCATAGAATTTTTCAGTTCCGTTCTGAACATATGTATTACCGTTAACATAAATGTTATAGTATAACGGCATTGAATTCAAAAGCTTAATTGCATCTGCCGTTATTTCGGAAGAAACAAGATTAGTATAAATATATTCATTGTTTGCTCTGTCATAAACCGCCGCACCGTTTGAATGAATGATATAATCAACAAAAGGAATCTGATTAACAACATAATCAATAAATGCAAGAGTTCTTCCTGTTGCAATAGCAATTTTTACTCCCTTTTTATGTGCATCATAAAGTGCCTTCTTTGTTCTTTCGGTAACTGTAAGATGATTCGGTGCCATCAAAGTTCCGTCGAGATCTGTTGCAATTATTTTAACGGACATTAAAACTCTCCTTAAACTCGATAATATATTAAAGTATATCATTACATATTTATATATGTCAAGAAACTATATAATCACATTCGGCACACATAATAAACATTTTCATATACTGAAAACAGAGGACTGTCCTCAAAACAGAAAGGAATGATTCGTTATGGCCGACCATTACGGCTACCGCGTTCAACAGCGGCAGATTAACCGAGCTGAACCCTGCCCGGGCTCTTTAACTCCCCTGCCGTCCAATTTTACAGTAGCAATGCTGTATGTTCCCATGCAAATTGACACATCGATGTTTGATGAAATGAAAGCTTTTGAGTGCGGAACACTTTTCCCTGTTCTCAGTAAACCTTTCGCAGGGAAGTGTTGCAAATGAGTAACAGAGAAATCGCATTAAAAAAACTCAGCACCGCTCATTTCACTCTCTGGGAAATGCATCTTTATCTTGATACTCATCCCTGGGATACACAGATGTGTGAAAATTATAAAAAGTGCGAGATGAAATATAAGCTTCTGAGAAAAGAATTTGAAGATAACTTTTATCCACTTACTGCTAAAAACGCACAGGGATACGATTGGCTTCAGGGTCCGTGGCCCTGGGAGTATGAGGAGTGTGGCTGCTGATGTTTAATTATGAAAAAAGATTACAGTTTCCCGTAAAAATCAAAAACCCAAATCCAAAATATGCTCAAATAATTATATCACAGTATGGCGGTCCGGACGGCGAGCTTGGCGCTTCACTCAGATATTTAAGCCAAAGATTCGCAATGCCCTACAACGAACTTAAAGGTTTGCTGACCGACGTAGGTACAGAGGAGCTTGCTCACCTTGAAATGGTTGGTGCAATAGTTCATCAGCTTACAAGAAATCTTTCCGAGGAAGACATAAAGAAGCACGGCTTCGATGCATATTTCGTTGACCACACCGCAGGCGTATATCCTTCATCGGCGGCCGGTGTACCCTTTACAGCGGCATATATCCAGAGCAAGGGCGACATTATAACCGACATGACCGAAAACCTTGCCGCCGAACAGAAGGCACGAACCACATACGATAACATCCTTCGTCTTGTTGACGATCCCGATGTGAGAGAACCCATCAAATTTCTCCGTGCCAGAGAAATCGTCCACTTCCAGCGATTCGGCGAAGGTCTGCGTCTTGCAACCGATAAACTCAACGAAAAGAACTTCTATGCATTCAACCCGTCTTTTGACAAACATTGCAATAAATAATATTTAGGAAGATGTCGCTGCGGCGGCATCTTTTTTGTGGAAATTTTTCTGTTTGTGATATAATGCGGATGTATATATGAAATTGAAACAAAGTTAAATATGAAACCAAAGAAAATACTTGCTTTAATTTTTTATGTTGTTTATAAATAAGAACTTGTAGTTTTGTTGTGCCAAAAGTGTAGGGACGACGATTCGGCGTCCCGTTTCAATTTTTGATATGTTTTGCGGGCTGTCGAGATCGCAAGCCCCTACAAAATCAGCTCGTCAAATTCCAATTTGTCGATATGCTTCAATAAAAGAAAGAACCGCTTCACGGTGCATTGCATCAATGAAGCGGTTTTGTTATTATAATTTATTAATCATATCAAAATGCTCAGTATAAAGTCGCAAAACATCGGTGTTTACTTTGAAGAATCCACCCTGAAGCGACATATGATCGCCTTGGTAAACAGGCATTATGTTCCATACACCTTTATTTATATTGTTTTCATCAAACGGTGTTGAAGGTGCGCTTGAGGGCGCCATAGCGGAATAAGTATTTACAAGTCCGTCGTTTTCAAGCCATCTTTCATCAACAACGTATCCGCCGTCTGTTGTGCCCGTAAGACGACCGAGTTCATTTGCATCGCCTTGGAACATATTCTCCATTAAACTCTTGTCTGCGCTGTATGTGCCGTCAGCATTTTTTATTGTTGCAGAACAAGGAATTGAAAAATAATATGTGTTTTCTTCGGTCACCATCTTGCTGTTGAGCTCAAGTGCGTGGTCGATAAACATATCGTAAGCGGCTGAATCTGTGTTTTCGGGCATTGAATTTTCAAGTCCGTAAGCCGTTGTGCCGTTATGAGGTGCGGCGAGGCTTGTGAGAGAATAAATCCACTCTGCTTTGCCGCCTGTGAAAAGCGGCGAAATATCATCGGAGGATGTTGCATCAATTTCAGCTTCGTTACCCTTTGCCATAAGAGTTGCAAAAACACGCATTGTTGCTCCGCCGAAAGAATGACCGAGAAGATTTATTTTGTTTTCGGAATCCCATTTATCAATAAGTGCTTTACCTGTGTAATCCTTGCCGAATCTCTCGTGACCGCAAAATTCACTGTGAGCTTTTCCGTAGTCAACAACAGTGCCCGTCAGCTGTGCATAAAGCTCACACGCTCTGTCCCATGCACTTGCAGTGCCCGAAACCGATGCACCGTAACATTCATAACCGTTCTTTTCAATTTTGCTGAGAAGCTCGCCGCCGAACATTCCCCAATAAGGGAATAAATCATAATAGAAGTCGTATTCTCCCCATCCCATAAGTCCGTGAACGAATACGTAAGGGTAATTTGTGTTCCACTGTTCTTGGTCGGGTTTTTCTGTTTTACCCGGAAAAAACAAAGAAACGATAGTCATTATTATTGCCAAAGGTACCGAAATTATTTTTGCCATTTTATATTCTCCTTTTACATAATTACAGAATAAATCTGAAAGCATAAATAACAACGTTTGCTATATTGTTGAGAACAAATCTGATGAATGTGAATACATACGGGAATTCAAAAGTCCAATCATCAAAAGTATCAAGAGTACCGATAAGCGATGAGTCATAGGTTACTTCGGGATTTTTGAATGCCTTTGTTTCCATTTTCATTATGCAAAGGTTCTTGCAGGCTTCACGGAGAGCATTGCCGAAACCAACGGGGTCTTTTGCATAGGCAAGCTTAACCGCCGCTTTATGCTGAACAACCTGGAGTGCCCACATACCTGTAAGAATTGTATCGTTGCCGTTATAAACCGCAAGAACGGGACTCATATATCCGCTGCCTGTGAAGTTTGAAGAATAGTCCGAAACAACGAACCCTTTGAAGCCCCATTCCTCACGAAGAAGATCTTTGAGAAGCGCTGATGATGAACCGCACCATTTTGTGCCGATTCTGTTATATGCTGACATAATGCCCTTGGGCTGTGCTTCTTTGACGGGGATTTCAAATGCTTTGAGATAAATTTCTCTCATTGCCTGCTCATCGCACCAGGTATAGATTCCGTTTCTGTGGGATTCCTGGTCGTTGAGAGCATAGTGCTTGATTGTTGTTACAAGGCTTTCCGAATTTGCGCCTTTAATGATTTCTGCCGCCATAATACCCGAGATAATCGGATCTTCCGAGAAATATTCAAAGTTTCTGCCACCTCTGGGGTTGCGGTGGATATTTGCACCGGGTGCATACCAGGTGTCCGTACCCATATCCTTGGCTTCCTTACCTGCGCCCTTGCCCATTTCATAAGCAAGGTCAACGTTCCAGGCGCAGCCTATTGCAGTTGCGCAAGGATAAGCTGTGCCGCTTGCAGTATAAACAAGACCGTTTCTGCCCTTAACACTTGAAGGACCGTCATTATCCATTGTGTGAGGAATACCGAGACGCTCAACGCCGTGAGTTTCATAACCGCCGTTGATAACGAGCATTGTCATTTCGTCAAGTGTAAGCTGATCAAGGAAAGCATCCCAAAGACTTTCGTCTTCCGCAACATCCTGAAGAGTTATTGTTTCGTCATATTTAACGCCCATTTTGGGTGCTTCCCCCTCTGTTGCGGGTTCGGGCACTTTATCAACATCAACAAGATAATCGTCTGCATCAAGCTCACGAAGCTCGGGATATGTGCCTTCAACATCGGCTCTTGACATAATATCATATCCGCTGTAAACATCATCAAAAAGATTTTCGATTTCAGTACCTGTTACTGAATCATTCTTTATTATCTTTGTTTCTGCAATTTCATAATCGTATGATGCAATATGATTTCTGACATCATTGGCAACGATGATTTTATATGTGCCTTTTTCAAGCACCCAGGATTCATTTGTTTTGTAGTCATAGGATGCCATATCATCAGTTCTGAATGTGACGGTGAGAGTTTCGCTTTCATCGGGTTCAAGCATATCTGTTTTTGCAAAACCGCCAAGACATATTGCACTCTTTTCGATACCGCCTTCGGTATAAGGTGCGCTGTAATAAAGCTGAACAACCTCTTTGCCCGCCATATCGCCTGTGTTTATTACCTTGACTTTTACGGTTATGTTTTCCTCATTGAAATCGGTTGAAACAACTTCCTTTTCAAAGCTTGTGTATGAAAGACCGTAGCCGAAAGGATACTGAACTTTATCCTTTGCAAAGGTTTCAAAATAACGGTAGCCAACGTAAATACCTTCATAATATTCAACATATTTTCCGCCGCCGTCATATTCATAACTGCCGAAGCATTCGCTTGAAGGATGGTCTTCGATTTTGTATGAAATCGTATCGGTGAGTCTGCCCGAGGGGTTGACTTTACCGTCTAGCATCTGCGGAACTGCGGTCATACCGAATTCACCGGGAATCCAGATAATAGCAGCTGCTTTGATGCTTTCATAATCGTCGATCCAGCCCATTTCCATAACATTTCCGATATTGAAAAGCACAACAACATTTTCAAATGCATCTGTTACCTTTTCAACCATTGCCTTTTCATCATCGGAAAGGCTGAGCGTTTCAACTGTATGGTCAGTACCTTCTGCACTTGTTCTGCTGATAACGATTATAGCAGTATCCGAAAAATTCACGGCATTTTCAAAAAGTTCGTTTGTGAGATGTTTCGGATCCATTTCTTCAAGAGTATTCTTTGCAAGAAGCACCTGAAGAAGATTATTTATAACAGTATTATCTGTTTTGGGGAGTTCATTTGAAAGGCAGTGCTTTTCATAGAGCGCACGGAGTTCTGCATTATATTCAATGCCCTCTTCTTCAAAAGCTTCATAGAGAGTTACGGGGTCATCGGTTGTTATTGCACCTGAACCCGCACCGCCGAAAAACGGACAAACCGAGCCTGCGCCGAAAATGTTTACTTTCTTGTTTTCAAGAGGCAAAAAGTTATCTTCATTTTTGAGAAGAACGATGCCTTCACTTTCAATTTGAACGGCAATTTCTTTTGTTTCGGCAATTATTGCAGGGTCAATATCACCGCTTGTTGCAAAAGCAACATTACCGAACAGAAGCAAAAAAACAAGAACAAGTGAAATGATTTTCTGTATTCTATTTTTCATTGTGGCACCTCTTTTTATATTTCTGTTATAATTATACATATTTTTTTTACTTATTTCAACAAAAAAAACATCAACTGTATGTTTAATAATATTTATTTTTTGCTTATATTGTATAAGCAAAAAATGAATCTTGACAAAATTGCTGTTAGTGATATATTGGAATAAAAAGGAAAAGGAGCAAAAAAATGAAAAAACTGACTGCAATTTTATTAAGCCTTGTGATGATTTTCGCTGTATTCAGCATCTGTGGATATGCAGAAACCGAAAAGCCATTTTATCTTGTGCTTGGTGACTCGATAGCTTTCGGCTCGGGTCTTACAAACTCCCGTGAAGCTTGCTACGGAAAAATTGTTGCCGACACCAACGGTTATGATTATGCCAACCACTCAGTTCCCGGTCACACAACAGCAAACCTTATAAACCGTCTTAAAGATGAAACAGTAATTTCCGACCTGAAAAAAGCGGACATCATCAGCATTTCTATCGGCGGCAACGACTTCCTTATGAGCAACCTTATCGGTCTTATGTTTGACTCAATTGTTTTGGGTGACCACAGCGAATACAATAAAATTTCAGAAGGCTTCTACACAAATTTATGCGAGATAATAGATATCATCAATTCCCATAACGCAGATGCTGTTATTCTTATGCAAACACTTTATAATCCCCAGTCAGGCTATCTGAGAGCCCCATATCAGGAGGGCGCAGACAGAATAAATGCCGAAATTGAACGCTACAATACCGAAAACCCGGGTGAAATCGTTATCGTTGATGTAGGCAAGGCTCTTGGTGATGATATGGCAAACTATGCCGATGATGAAATTCATCCCAGCACAAAGGGTAACGAAATAATCGCCCAAGAGGTTCTTGCAAAGCTTTATGAACTCAACCTCGGTGACACCGTAACCCCCATTATCAACGCAAAAGGCAAGGATATTGAAATCCCCTCAATCTTCACATCATCATTGAGAATTATCGGAACGGTTTTCAACGCAATCTCGGTAGTATATAATTTATTTACAGGAATATTTGCATAACACAAATTAACAGACCCGTGCAGCTGATTGAACTGCACGGGTTAATTTTATATCATATTGCCTACGGTGTATCCGTCATAAACGGCATTTGGGATTATTCCGCCGCCGTTTGAATCACCGATGTTATAGATTTCATTGACTTCATCTTTGAGTGAATCATAAAGACTTGTATCAGGTCTGTTACCGATTGCGAGTACAACGGTATCTGCTTTTACTGAATTTGTTTTGCCGTCTTTAGACTTATAAACAACATCCGTTGCGGTGATTTTTTCAACCCTTGATTCTGTAAGGAGTTTTACGCCGTTGCCTTTAAGATGTCCGAGAAGAATTGTCTGTGCTGTTTTTCCTGTATTGCCTGCAAGGGTATCTGTCATTTCGATTATACTGACTTTATTGCCTTGCTTTGCAAGGAATTCAGCGGTTTCGCAACCGATTGAACCGCCGCCGATAACAACAACATTCTTTCCGCTTGATGCACCGTCAAGAATATCAACAGCATTGATTGCTCTTTCAGCACCATCAACAGGGAGTTTGTTATTCACAACTCCCGTTGCACATACAACAGCATCGGGATTCATAGCAAGAACATCTTCTTTTGTAAGTTTTTTGCCGAGATGAACATTCACGCCGTGAAGCTCAAGCTGTCTTTCGAGATAGGGTTTCATCAGACCGAGATGCTGTTTAAAAGGAGGCTTGCACGCTAAATTCATCTGACCGCCGACCTCGTTTGCGGCATCGTAAATATCAACGGTGTGACCTCTCATCGCCGCAATTCTTGCCGCTTCAACGCCTGCAACACCTGCGCCGATAACAACAACCTTCTTTTTTGTTTCGGCAGGAGTGATTGTATGATCATTATCCCCTCTTGCAAGCACGGCATTGCCCGAGCAAACAGCCCTTGCACCGTGCTGAAGCTGATGGTCAATGCAGTGACCGCATCCGATGCAAGGTCTGATTTCGTCCTCTCTGTCCTCATCAATCAAATTGACAAGATCTGGCTGCGCAAGCAGACCGTGACCGATAAAAATCAAATCACACTGACCCGATTTGAGAGCCTTTTCAGATGCAACGGGATTCTGTGCACGACCGCCGCCGATAAGAGTTATTTTCTTTCCGCCCGCAGTAATTGCGAGACCTATTTTCATAACAAGACAAAGAGCAACAGCCATACAGTCAGCATATGCTGATTCGGGTTTTTGATTTTTGCCTGCTTCACCCGACCATATACCCGCAAGCACTTCAATGGCATCAACGCCCGCTTTCTGCAATTCTTTGCAGTAGTAAAGACCGTCAAGCATCGAAATTCCGCCGTCTTTGCCCATTTCAATAACGGAAAGTTTTACGATAACGGCAAAATCCTCACCACAGAGTTCACGGATTCTTCTGATAATGTTAAGATGAAAACGGATTCTGTTTTCTCTGCTTCCGCCGTATTCATCGGTTCGGATATTAGCAGTTTTTGAAAGAAACTGCTGACCGAGATAATAGCCGACAGCGTGAATTTCAACGCCGTCAAAACCTGCTTTTTTAGATCTTAAAGCCGCCTGTGCATATTTTTCTTCAATGGCTTTGATTTCTTCAATCGTCAGTGCACGGGGCGTTTCGTTTGCAAGACCCATCATATACGAATAAGGCATTGCCACTGCACTGGGGCCGACTGGCTGATCGCCGATTATCTTTCGCCTTGCACCTCTGCCTGTATGGGAAATCTGCAAGAATGCCTTTGAGCCGCCTTCGTGGATAACATCGGCAAGCTGTGTCATTCCGGGGATATATTTATCATCATCAATTACAAGCATACCGTTTGTGTTAAGCCCGAGCGGTGAATCAACACAGGTAACTTCTACGATTATTGCACCGACTCCGCCTTTTGCTCTTTCGGCATAATGGTTAAGCACGGCTTTATTGACAAAGCCGTTTTCTGCCTGACTCATTCCCATTGCAGCCATAACGGTTTTGTTGCGGAGCTTAACCTTTCCGATGTATCCGGGAGATAAAAGATTCGGATATTTTGCGTTCATATTAAAACCTCCGAGCGATATTCTTCCAAGGAAATTGTATCATATGAACCGTTGTATTACAATATCAGACAACACATTTATACATTTATGAACGATATTGAACATATTTAGAAAGCAAACGGATTATTATTTTAAAGCATTCTCACGAAAACATCAAACCACCTCTTATCGGTGCTTTCTGCATCGTTTGAGGTGGTTTGATAGGTTCGGCTCTTTCCTCTGCCGATTGAGTGGAATCTGAACTGCAAAAGGGACCATTCTGTTTCCGTTGTAGGAACAGAAGAACTTGCTCATCTTGAAATGGTTGATGCAATAGTACACCAGTTAACAAGAAATCTTTCTGAAGAAGAGATAAAAAAAGGCGGATTTGATGCATATTTCGTTGACCACACAACTGCTGTTTATCCCGCTTCGGCGGCAGGTGTACCTTTCACAGCGGCATATATTCAGAGCAAAGGCGATATTGTCACCGATATGACCGAAAACCTTGCTGCAGAGCAAAAAGCAAGAACTACCTACGACAACATTCTCCGTCTTGTTGATGACCCCGATATCAGAGAACCCATCAAATTTCTCCGTGCCAGAGAAATTGTTCATTTTCAGCGATTCGGTGAAGGCTTACGGCTTGCAACAGATAAACTCAATGAAAAGAACTTCTATGCCTTTAACACTTCGTTTGATAAAAACTGCATAAGATAAACAGAGCCGCAGTCGATGCTGACAGTATCTTCTGCGGCAGATTTTTTTAAATTAACATTTCAGCTTTTAATAAGCATCTGCCACGCAAAGATTTAAGTTGTTTTTTGCCGCATTTTATGATATAAATAATGTATATTGCCAAATTCAAAAGAGATCTGAAGTATATGTGAATTATTTGACTGTTATACAGATGACGATTTGCAACGCAATAATCACGAATATTGTTTATTATTTTCCGGCAATTTAAAGATAAAGTTTGAATATTTGGGGGAAGTATCGTGAAAAAAATATTATGTTTTATTTTAATGGTTGTAATTACTCTGGGTTGCTTTGCAAATAGTATTGTTGCATACGCCGATAGCTTTGAAACTAAAAACGGCGTTCAGGTTGAAATTGCGCCGTTTCTTTATAAATCAACCCTTTATCAGATGGAGTTCCCGAGCCGTTTATCATATAACATCAAAGAAAAAAGTTTTCAGGGCGATTATGCTATATCCCGTGAACTCAATGACCTTTCATACACCTTTGTGTTTCCTGCGGGAACAACAAAATTTGAATGCAAGCTTTCTCTTAACGGAGAAACCGATTGGTGCGGAGTTACTCTTAATGATACAGAAAGCCCTTCATATTGGCCAAAGGACGAAAATGGCAATATTGACTATAGCCAACCCTTGACATTTAACCGTATTGAAAAAGATGCAGAACAAGATGAATACGGTGTATTATACAGAGATTACTTAAAAGACAAAGATGTTGAGGGTTTCAGAGATTATGACAAAATCCATTGGAGGCTCACCTATATTTGCAACGGAAAAGAATATAATGAATACTTTGATATAAAACTTTATGATTATGATAAATCTGAAAAGCATACTGTCAGAACGGTTAATTTCAACGTTGCGGGTTTACCCTTTTCAGCATTAAGCGGTGAAAATGTTATCGCAAATCAAAAGTTTGCAGGGCAATATCTTTCAAATAATAATTTTGATATTGTTGCTGTTCAGGAGGATTTCGGCTATCACAAGCATCTTATCAATAATTTAAGCGGTTTTGATTATATAACCAACCACACGGGTGGTATTCCCGGCGGTGACGGACTTAATATCTTCACAAAAAATATGCCTGTATATAATGAAACCAGAGTCAGCTGGAACGAAGCCAGCGGAATTCTTTCAGACGGTTCCGATGAACTTACCCCTAAAGGTTTTGTGTATTCAGTTATTGACGTCGGCAACGGAATATATGTTGATTTCTATAATTTGCACGCCGATGCCTATGGCGGAAAGGGCTCAATCGCCGCAAGAACAAGCCAATTTAAACAGCTTGCCGAATTCATTCAGGCACGCTCTGCTGAAAATGACAGACCCATAATAGTAACGGGTGATTTCAACAATTATATGCATACTCACGAAGATGACGGTGCACTTTACAAAACGCTTTATCTTCAGTGCGGATTAAAGGATGCGTGGATAGAATATCACAACAACGGCGACTATTTTAATCTTTATAATTGGCATATATCAGGTCTTCCTGCCTGGGGCAACTGGGACTCTGTTGAAAGATTTATGTATAAATCGGGCGGCGGTGTTGATGTTGTTGTAAGTGATTTCAGATATGTTGAAGTTTGTGATGACAACGGAAAAGTAATATCCGATCATTCCTCTGCGGAATGCGATTTTACATTTATAAAAACAGCAGATTTTATTGAAAACACTCAGGAACTTCAAGCAAAAAAAGCCACTGGAAATAACTTTTCAAATAAACTCAAATGGATTTTCAAAGCATTGATAATGATTCTGTCAGATCTCCGCAATATTCCCGAATTAATAAAAGAATTAGTTTAAAGGTGATAAGCGGAAATAAATAAAATCTAATTTATCGTGAGGTTTTATGGCTTTCTTATTAGTTGTTATATACATTGCATTTATAGGACTCGGCATACCCGATTCACTCATCGGCTCTGCCTGGCCCGCTGTTCATACCGAACTTGACATTCCCGTTGAAGCAGTAAGTCTGATTACATTCATCATTTCGGGCTGCACCGTGCTTTCAAGTATGTTCAGCGCAAAAATCTTAAATAAAATCGGCACCTCAAAAGTTACGGCTTTCAGCACTGCTATGACTGCGGCTGCTCTGTTCGGATTTTCTTTTACAAAATCATTCTGGATTATGATTCCCCTTGCAATTATTCTCGGACTCGGTGCAGGTGCAATTGATTCGGGACTCAACAATTATGTTGCACTTCATTTTAAAGCAAGTCATATGAATTTTCTTCATTGCTTTTACGGTGTCGGAGTATCTCTCAGTCCTTATCTTATGTCTGTTGCTTTAAGCAATACAGGTTGGCGCAGCGGATACCGTTATGCATTTTATGTTCAGGCGGTTATCACAATATTGTTGATTATCTCAATTCCGTTATGGAAAAAATCATCATCTGACGGACAAGCGGAAGATGAAAACAGCACCACTCTTTCTCTTTTACAGATGGCAAAGATGCCTGAAGTCCGTCAGGTGTGGATTATAATGCTTGCAACAAATGCAATTGAATATGCCTGCGGAGTTTGGGGCAGTACATATCTTGTTGAAGAAAAAGGATTTTCACCCGAATACGGCGCGCTTGGTCTGACAGTATATTACATCGGAATGTCTGTCGGACGGTTTGCTTCGGGTTTGCTTGCGGATAAAATCAAAACTTGGAAACGAATTGGCATTGGCTGTGCAATTCTTGCACCTGCAATTGCAGTTATGCTTCTTCCGCTTCACGGTGCAGTTACAGTTGCAGGTTTGTTCCTTGTCGGTCTCGGCAACGGTTCGATCTATCCTAATATGATTCATCTTACACCGCATAACTTCGGCAAAGATGTTTCGCAGTCCGTTATGGGGTCGCAGATAGCATTTGCATATATTGGCGTTATGCTTGCACCTCCTGCCGTAAGTCTTATAAGCGGGATTTTCGGAATAAAAATATATCCTGTTCTTCTTGCAGTTTTATATGCGATAATGATTATTTTCATTAAGTTATTTATAAACAAGCTCAAAAAGAAGAACAGATATGACAGAAATGTGTGACTGAATAATGAATAACAACAATGAATTCGATATAAATAAATTTATCTCTCCCGATGTTTCTTTTGCACCGGTTTATATCTGGGTGTGGAATGATGTCTGCACACGTGAAATTATAGACACTCAACTTGCTGAAATGCAGAATCTCGGCATAAGAGCCTTTTATATTCTTCCCGAGCCGAAAGAATTCAGGCCGAACAGTATGCCCACAAACCTCAAGCCCGAATATCTTTCAGATGAATATTTTGAGCTCTGTGCATATGCTTTTGAACAGGGTAAAAAAATCGGAATGAACTGCTGGATTTATGACGAAGGCGGCTGGCCCTCGGGCAGTGCTTGCGGAAAAGTTATAAAAGACCGACCCGAATTTGCAAAACAAACACTCAGAATTTATGAAAATAAATTTTCTGCAGGAGCGATATATAAAAAATCCGAATCTGATTCCGTTGCCGCATTCATTAACGACTCCGATATGATATCTGAAGGTCATTTTTTCGACAAAGATACTGTTGTCACCGAATATGTTGCAGAAAAATATAACGGCTCATATCCTGATTTACTCAATAAAAATGCAACTGATTATTTCATAGAAATCACACACAAAAAATATTTGCTTAAAAACAATGTTACGGCAGTTTTTACCGATGAGCCGAAAGCACCTGCTGACGCTTTCAATGATGAACTGGTTCAAAAATATGAAGCTATGTACGGCGAATCAATATTACCGCATTTACCGCTGATTATGAAAAGAGCAAATGTAACTGAAGAAAATGTTCATATTCTTCAACGTTGGTATGACCTGTGCAGTCAGATGTTCTGCGAAAATTTTCTTCTCCCTTGCAAAAAATGGTCAAACGATAACGGTCTTGCATTTACGGGTCATCTTGATAAAGACCACGACCCTCTCGGCTGTATCAACGGCGGTAACAACTTTAATCTGATGCGTGCGCTTCGTTGCCTTGATATACCCGGAATTGACGTTATATGGCGTCAGATTTATCCTGATAATCAAACCAGCAAAAAAGATGATATGAACGGCTACAACGGATTCTTTCCGAGATATGCTTCCTCTGCCGCCGCACATAACGGCACAAAACTTGCAATGGCTGAAATTTTAGGCGTTGCCGGCGCCGCAGTAAGCTATGACATAATGCGATTTACCGTCGGATACCTTGCAGTCAGAGGAATAAATATTTTTAATCTTTTCAACTTCCCTCTCGGGCGAAAAGATGCTCTTCTTGCGCAGGAACTGCCGATTTTCACCAAAAATCAGCCTTATTATAAATACCTTAATTTTTTTAACAGTTATATGGAAAGACTTTCATATATCTCCTCGCTCGGAAAAAGAGTCTGCGAAACGGCGCTTTATTATCCTGTCTGCGATATTCAGGGCAGACTTAATGCAGAAAGCGTTGCAAAGACCTTTGATGAACTTGGCAGAGCGCTTGAAAATAAGGCTGTTGATTTTGATATAATTGACGATGATGTTATTCGGTCAGCCGAAATCAAAAATGGCTGTATCGGTATCGGAAATGCAAAATATCAACAAATAATTATTCCTGACGGTACATTTATTCCTGAAAAAATTCAGAATATTTTAGATGAATTTGTCCGAAACGGCGGTATGGTTTCCTATGATATTGAAAACACAAATCCCGTGATTCAGGTCAATAATTCAGCCCTGCGTGCAATGCGCAGAAAAACAGATAATGCAGAAATATTCTGTCTGTTCCGTGAGTCAGGAAACACTTCTGAATATCATATTTCTTTGCCGGCAGATAACGGATATCTGCTTGATTTGGAAAACGGAAAATTACAGCGTTTTAAAGCCGAAAACGGCAATTTTAATCTTTCTCTTGCTGTTGGCGAAACCGCAGTAATTCTGCTGACCGAAGAAATTATTGATGCAGAAGATAAAAAAGAATTCAAAGAAAAAACCGAAATTTCAAATCAGTTTATGTTCGCTGAAAATGTTGAACTTATCTTCAATGAAAACGGATTTGATAACATAAACCATACAAAAAAAGCAAGCCCCGTCATTCTTGGAGAATGGAGCGATATAATCGGAAGTCATTATTCGGGAAGTTGCGTTTATGAAACAACATTTGAGCTTCCTGACAGCAAAATGGCCAAAGAGGGCGAAATAGACCTTGGTGAGGTGCATTTTTCCGCAAGTGTTTATCTGAACAACCGATTTCTCGGAACAGCGTTGACATCTCCGTACAAACTGAAAATCCCTTGCGGTGTGCTTGATAAAAACAACACCTTGAAAGTTATTGTGACAAACACATCGGCAAACCAATATCTTCATACAGATTATTTTGACAAGTGGAAAATCGAAGAGTTATCTCCGTATTTTAGAACAGAGACAGAATATGCAAAAGACTTTGTATCGGGCGGATTATACGGCCCCGTTGCAATTTATACAGATTAACGCTTGATTTATTTTGATGGGCAAATCTCACAAAAAAACTGTTAAATTAAAAAATCGAGGAAATTTTATGTCTGTCCGAAACACAACTATGGTAACCAACCTTACAAGCGGCAGTGTAACAAAACTGCTGCTCAAATTTGCATTCCCTCTTTTCGTCTCAAATGCACTTCAGGCTATATATAATATCGTTGATATGATTGTCGTTGGACAGTATATCGGCGGAGAAGGTATGTCTGCAGTTTCCATAGGCGGTGATGTACTTCATCTTCTGACATTTGTTGCTATGGGTTTCTCATCCGCAGGACAAGTGATTATTTCGCAGGATGTCGGTGCAAAGCGTATGGATGCCGTCAAAAAAACTATCGGAACTATGTTCACATTCCTTCTCGGTATTTCGCTTGTAATTTCCGTTGTCTGCTATTTTATCCGTGACTTAATGCTTGATTTACTTAACACCCCCGCAGAATCTTATGCATTCACAATGGACTATACGGTTACCTGCATTGTCGGGTTGTTTTTCATTTACGGCTATAATATCATAAGTGCAATTCTTCGCGGAATGGGTGACAGCCGTCGTCCTTTTATGTTCATTGCCATTGCAGCAGTTGTTAATATTGTGCTCGACCTTGTTTTCGTTGCAGGTCTGAAAATGGAGGTTTTCGGTGCGGCATTGGCAACAGTTATATCACAAGGATTAAGTTTTATTATTGCTTTTATATATTTATACATTAACAAAGAAAGCTTTGAATTTGACTTCAAGCCCTCCTCTTTTAAAATTGACCGTCAGGCATTTAAAAAGCTTGTGGCGCTTGGTGTGCCTATGGCAATACAGTCAGCGGCTATCAATTTGTCAAAAATCGTTCTCACATCATGGATTAATCTTTACGGAGTTGTCTTTTCCGCACTTTCGGGACTCTATAATAAAATTAATATGATGATCGGAATCGTTTCTCAGTCATTCACAACCGCCGGCAGTACAATGGTCGGACAAAGTCTGGGAGCCAAGAAATATGAGCGAGTTCCAAAAATTATGAAAGTTGTTTTATACAGCAGTATCATTATTTCTACATTACTTGCAATTGCATTGTTTTTCTTCTCCGAACCTATTTTCAGAATGTTCACAGGCGATGAAGAAGTACTTGCCATAGCATCCATAGTTGTTCTCCCTGCAATTCTGAATCTTTACGGTTCCGCTACCCGTTCTATGAGTTTCTCACTTATGAATGGCTCAGGCAATGCCAAACTGAATTTTGCCGTAGCTGTTATTGACGGAATGATAAGCCGAATCGGTATTTCTGCATTGCTCGGTTTTGCGGTGGGAATGGGTTGCCAGGGATTCTGGTACGGCGATGCTCTTGCGGGCTTTATGCCAATGGTTATCGGACTTATATTCTATTTTTCAGGCAGATGGAAAAAGAATAAGGATAACTGAATTAATTCATAAAAATATAAAAACGAAAGGTTGAATCATATGTCAGCAGCTTTACCAAAAAGAAAAATGTACCGTTACTGACTTGCAGATATAGCAAAAGGTTTGTTTACAGGTATGATAAGCAACTATCTTCTCTATTTTTTCAGCCAACAGCCAAAAACGGATTACCGCTTCTTCTTCCGCAAAACAAACTTCTCGGCTTTATAGCAATTATGGCTCTTGTTACGGCTCTCGGTAAAATTGTTGATGATGTCACTGACCCTGTTGTTGCTTCACTTTCTGATAAGTGCAAACACAAAGCCTGAAGAATCAATGATAAAATCTTTTGCGCTTGTTTTTAAAAATAAAAACTTTGTTATTTTCAGCCTTGGCGATTTATTCAGCGGTGTTTCTATGGCATTTTTCCAGACAGCAATGCTTTATTACATAACAATGCTTCTCAACGAGCCCGAATCGCAGTCGTTCCTTGTTATGCTTGCGGCAATCGCAGTCGCAATTTGTCTGTTCCCGCTTATTATAAAAATCAGCCGTAAATATAACAAAAAATTACCGCTTATTATTGCAAGCATTGTCTTTACGGTTGTTTTCGGTTTAATCTATTTCGGCGACAAAATCGCTGCACTTGCACCAGGACACGAGCTTTTAGTCGGACTCGGCATAGGAGTTATTGTTTCATTCCCCTTTGCCGCAATAAATATTCTTCCGCAGTCCGTTATCTCGGATATTATCCAATGCGACTGCCTTGTAAGCGGAGTTAAGCGTGAAGGCATATTCTCTGCCGTTAAAACATTTATTGAAAAAATCGCATCAGCTATTGCAATGATGGGTGTTTCAAGCACACTTGCAGTGGACGCTGTTTTAAGGCTTTCAAAATTCATTTCAGAGGTATCTGAAAAGAAAATTCACAAAGGTTTTTTCCATCCCGAAGTCAGAGCTACCTTTGAAATACACGCACCTTATATGTCGTTCCCGCTTAATTTGCTTTTTGGAAATCTGACTTTATTTTCACCGCTTATCAAAAAAATTATGCTTAAAATCCCGCAAACTAAAGCGATGCTTTCAACAAGCATTGCATTCACAACTGTTTTTGCAGGTTCAAAAGATGATCCCCAGATGAGAGCTAAAGAAGCTGAAGCAACTATGTTTTTGCGTTGTATCCGCGAGGATGATTTGCTAAACGGTCTTGAAAAAATCAAAGAAATCGACAAAAAATACGGCATTGAAATTGAAGAAACCGAAAGAGATTATTGCAAGCCTTCTTCATTTGAAAGCAAGCCCTATAAATTACTTGAGGAGGTTATGAACGAAAACTTCCCCGATGTTATCGTTGCCCCCTTCCTGCTTACAGCAGGCACAGATGCAAGACGGTTCAGCGATGTTGCCGACTGCATCCTGCGATTTGCTCCTATAGACCTTGATAAAAAACAGTATGCATCAATTCACAGTGCAAACGAGCATATCAAAATTAAAAATATAGGCGAATGCGTTTGTTTCTACAAAGATTTCATTAAAAAATTCAATTAAAAATCAAAAACCACTTCATACTCTTACTAAAAAGTATTGTATGAAGTGGTTTGTTTTTTAGGGATAATATTAACTAAATAAATATTAAGAAATATAAAATTATAATTACGATATTGAAATTTGACATAATTTTGATATACTTATTATTTGAGGTGCGAGATATATGATTATTCAAAGAATTATCAGTTTATTTTTAGCTGTAACAACTTTTTTCGGCTATATTTTTACATTTCAGAAACCTTTGGCAGAAACTGACTATGAAATTTCAACACAAGAGGTTATGCGAAATATGGATAAATATGCAGGTATTCATTCCGAAATCAAAGACAGAGGCGGTGTTCCCACTTTGTATATCAACGGAGAACCGCACGCTGCCGTAGCTTATATGACATATCTGGAAAAATTCAATGAATATGATGACTTTGCGGAGGCGGGATATAAATTCTTTTCTGTTCCCGTACTTTTTTCAGGCAGATGGATAAGCATAACCGACGGACTTACCCCGTTCAAAAAAGGTATTTTTGACGTAAAAGGTAATCCTGATTTTTCTTTGTTTGATGAAGCAGTTGAGAAAATTCTTGAAGCCTGCCCCGATGCTTACATAATTCCCCGAGTAAATATCAGTATGCCTGTATGGTGGGAAGAAGAAAATCCCGATGAATTGAACATAAAAGACGGTAAAACTTGCAGAGAATCATTCTATTCCGAAAAATGGCTCAATGATGCAACAGCATTTCTGCGGGAATTCACTCAATACACCAATTCTTGCAAATACGCTTCTCATATTGTCGGTTATCAGATTGCAGGCGGTAATACCGAAGAATGGTTCCATTTTGATATGAACGGCGGATACGGCGAATGTGCCAAAGCAGGTTTCAAGGCTTTTCTTGAAGAATATTATCCCGATATTGAGTATAAAGGCTTACCCGATCTGACATTGCTCGATAAAAAGACGGATTATTTCAACGATGAATATCTTTCCCGTTATATAGAATTTGCAAATGTTAAAATTGCACAGGCTATAAGTCATTTTGCTCAGGTTGTTAAAGAAGAAACAGGCAACAATGTTGTTGTCGGAACATTTTACGGCTACACGCTTGAAGTTACCAACTCGTTACAAGGAAATCACGCCCTTAATTATATTTTAAAAGACGAAAACATCGATTTTATCTGTTCCCCTAATTCATATATAGGCACCCGTTCTCCCGACCTGGACTGGACAGAGATGTATCCCGCAGATTCTGTTCGTCTTCACGGAAAGATGTGCTTCCAGGAATGCGATATAAGAACACACCTGACACGAGTGCTTTCAGAAAAAGACCCTTCAACAGACCCTGACGGACTTCTCGAAGCACCTGTATGGCATCCCAGAGAATCAAAATATCAGGCTATGAATGAAATCCGAAAATCCTTTGCGCGTCAGCTTATAAAAGGCAATGCACTTTGGTGGTTTGATATGTGGGGCGGTTGGTATGCCGATGAAGACATTATGAGCGAAATGGCAACTTATAAGTCAATTTACGAGCAAAGCATAACTGATGCTGACAGAAGCTCAAAAGCGGAAGTTGCTGTTTTCGTTGACGAATGTGCATATAAATATCTCACAAACGGCTCTTTACGCAATATTTTTCACAGCCAGCGCGCAGAACTCGGTCATATGGGCACCCCGTATGATATATATGATGTATATGATTTTGAAAGTGTTTATAAAAATTACAAAGCAGTCATATTATTATCAAATGCCAAAACAACATATATGTTAAATGCCAGAAATCTTTGTGTCACAAACAACATCCCCTATATCATGACATCAACCGTTAAAGAAAAGTTCACGGTAAATGAATTGAGAGCTTTCTGCAAAACCAACGGAGTTCATATTTACTGCGAAACCAATGATATAATTTATGTGAATGAAAATTACATTTGCATTTATGCCGTTACCGCAGGAGAAAAAACAATAAATCTTGGCACAGAAAGAAATATAAACGAACTTCTTGACGGAACATATCAAGGCAAAACAAGCACCATATCTCTTGATATGCAAAAAGGCGAAACAAGACTTTTCAGACTTGATTAATTTTATACAGCAATAAATTCAGGAGCATTAAAATGATTATTAAATCCGAACTTCATACAGATGTTCTTGTTCTCGGAAGCGGTCCTTCAGGATTTGCAGCAGCATACACAGCTGCAAAAAACGGAGCAAAGGTTATTCTTGTTGAACAAAACGGTGATGTTGGCGGAATTTCAACATCAGGTCTTATGAGCCATTGGACAGGCAGTTGTGGAAGTCCGTTATATTATGAAATTCTGAAAAGAACATCCGAATGTAACGAAGGTAAATTCAAAAACAAAATTGTTAATCTTATAGACCCCGAAAAACTGAAGACTCTTTATCTTGAAATGCTTGATGAAATCGGATGCAAGCTGATGCTTTATACGTTTGCAGAAGATGCAATATGCGACGGTGATAAAATTCTCGGCGCAACCGTTATTAACAAATCGGGTAAAACAGATATTTATGCCAAAATAACAATTGACGCAACGGGTGACGGTGATATCGCCGCAAGAGCGGGTGCTGAATTTATTCTCGGAAGGGAATCCGACAATAAAATGCAGCCTGCAACTCTGATGTTTAAAGTTGGCGGAGTTGATTATAACCGTGCTGTGTTTTTAGGAGCATTTGAATCAACTTTTGAAACTCCTAATGGAGAGCTTCAAGCCCTTGCAAAAGAACATATCCCCTTCCCTGCCGGACATATTCTGACATATGAAACAACTTTGCCTGGCGTTGTTACCTGTAATATGACCAATGCAATTGATATTGACGGAACAGAAGCTGAAGATCTCACCAAAGCAACTCTCACCTGCCGCAGACAGATAGATTCAATTGTTAAATATCTCCGAGAATTTGTTCCGGGATATGAAAACTGTTTCATTATCAGTTCTGCTTCGTTAATTGGTGTTCGCGAAACAAGGCATTTCAAAGGAAAATACACTCTTAATGAACACGATATACTCGAAGCAAAAGTTTTTGATGATTATGTTGTTAAGGATGCTTGCTTTAATTTTGATGTTCATAATCTCAGCGGAGCAGGACTCGACAAAACAGGCGTACAAAAGCATTTCAAACAGAAAAAAGGATACACCATACCTTATCGTTGCCTTATTCCCGAGATTAAAGAAAATCTTCTTCTTTGCGGAAGAAATATTTCAGGCACTCATATGGCACATTCCAATTTCAGAGTTATGCCTATATGTGTTGGTATAGGTGAAGCCGCAGGTGCGGCAGCATTCATTGCTTCATCGCAAAACATCGCTTTAAATGATATTGATGCCTCGCAAATCAGAAATATCATTGGAATATAAAAATAAATTTATGAGGAAATAATTATGTTGCAATTAATTTATAATGGGGTTTATATGTTTTTAAGAAAAACTGTTTTTTTCTTTATTGCCGGAGTTATGTGTTTAAGCTCATTCTCAGCACCCGCACCTAAGGAACCGCAGATATTAAATAAAGATACGGGTAATTATTTTTTGCCCGATTACGGTAACACTCTCATTTCTTCGCACAGAAGCGGTAAAGGCGCTGCACCCGAAAACACACTTATGGCAATAAAATCTAATCTTATGTATTCTGCAACCGATTCAGCAGTAATTGAAATGGATGTTCAATTGACAAAAGATAATAAAATTGTTCTTTATCATAATCTTTTTGTTGATGAATTAAGCAACAGTGCCGAATATTTCGGCAAGAAAAACACAATGGTTTTCTCGAAAACATATGAAGAACTTCGCAACCTTAATATGGGAGAAAACTTTAAGTCTGGCGATTCTTATCCTTATCGCGGATTACGCGGAGATGATATTCCCGATGAAATCAGAATAACTGCTCTTGAAGATGTTTTCGCTTGTGTCGAAAATGAGGCTCCGGGCAAATTCAGATACATTATCGAAATAAAATATCCGCTTCATTGGGCAAGAAAAATCGTTGACGGAATTTATGAAATGATGAATAAATACAACCTTGCAGACAGAGTTATTCTTGCAAGTTTCTGGCCTGATGTTTCAACATATATTGACAGTAAATACAGCGGCAAAATAAACAGATCTGCAAATCCGTTTGAAATTGTTGATTTCTACGGATGTTACACAAGAAACGATGATTTAAGCAATGAAAAAATAAAATTTACCGCTCTTCAGCTTCCTTATTATTGGGATAACGGTATATTGCTTGTTGCAAATCTTGGTAAAACCGAATTTATTGACTATGCTCATAAATACGGAATATCAGTTCAGTATTGGACAGTAAACAAGCCTGAAGATGCCCGTCAGCTTTCGGAATCGGGTGCAGATTTGCTTATGACCGATTATCCTGACAGAATCAGAGATGCTTTGAAATAAATTTTTATAAAGGTGAAAATGATGTTTAATATTGAATTTGGCAAAAGCGGAATATCTGTACCCACTGTTGCTGTAGGCTGTATGCGCATAAGCAATATGAGTGACAGAGAAGTTTCCGCATTTATAAACACATCTCTTGAAAACAACGCTAATTTTTTTGACCACGCAGATATATACGGCGGCGGAAAAAGCGAAGAAGTTTTCGGAAAAGCAATTAAATCTATAAGCCGTGATGATCTGATTATTCAGACAAAATGCGGAATCCGAAGCGGAAGATTTGATTTTTCATACGAACATATTACCGAATCGGTTAACGGAAGTCTTAAAAGATTAGGCACAGAATATATTGATGTTTTACTTCTTCACAGACCCGATGCATTAATGGAACCCGAAGAGGTTGCGAAAGCATTTGACGAGCTTAAATGTTCAGGTAAAGTCCGCCATTTCGGCGTTTCAAATCAGAATCCATATCAGATACAGCTTCTTCAGTCTTGTCTTGATATGCCGATTTGCACAAATCAGCTTCAGTTTTCAATTATGCATTCTCCCATGATTCAACAGGGAATTAACGTTAATATGTATAACGAATCAGCCGTTAACCGCGACGGAGGAGTGCTTGATTTTTGCCGACTCAATAAAATTACCATTCAGCCCTGGTCGCCTATGCAATACGGTTTCTTTGAAGGATGTTTTATTGATAACGATAAGTTCCCCGAATTGAATAATGTTCTTGAAAAAATCGGCAATAATTACGGCGTTTCAAAAACAACTGTTGCTTTTGCGTGGATACTCCGTCACCCTTCAAAAATGCAGCCCGTTACAGGCACAACAAATCTTGAAAGACTTGTTGACTGTTTCAAGGCATCTGAAATAACACTCACCCGCGAAGAATGGTATGAGATATACCGCGCGGCAGGAAATATACTTCCCTAAAAAAATAAGGACCGTTTCATTGAAACGGTCCTTTAAAATTATTTATGGTTTTTAATATAATGCTTATAGAATTTAACACAATAAGCAGTTTCTGTAACACCGATGCTTTCGTTTGCAGCGTGCATCGCGGCAAGCTGTTCATTGCTCATCTTAATAGGACAGAAGCGAAGGCAGTTATCTGCAATTTCTTCATAATGACGGCAATCTGTTCCGCCTGTCATAAGATAAGGAATAACGCCTGCTTCAGGATAGCATTCATTAAGGCACTTCTTTAAGTAATTGAACTCTTCGCCATTGAAATCAACGCAGTTTGATGCGCTTCTTGCATGAATAACTTCAAGTTCTAGGTCAAATTTATCTGCATATTTTTTAAGAACGGCAAGTGATGCTTCCGCATTCTGATGCGGTGAGGGACGAAGATTGCAAACAACATAAGCTTCTGTGGGAATAACGTTGGGTGTTTGTGAACCCTCAGCCATTGTGCAGCAGAAAGTTGTTTTGGTAAAGGCGTTGCACATCGGAGAAATCATAGGCAAAACTTTTGTAAGCAAGCCTTTGAAGAGCCACATATTGCCGAGCACCATTCTGAGGGGGAAACCGAGAAGCGGAGCTGCCTGGTCAAGCATCGCATAAACAGGTGCAGATATTTCGGATTTGAAAGGCTTATCTTTTTCAATAGCGGCAACGAATTTTGAAAGTCTTGCAAGAGGAGTGTTGGTTTTGGGTGTTGATGAATGGCCGCCCTTACCTTTGGCGATAATCTTAACATCTATGTAGCCTTTTTCAAGAATGCCGATAGCGGCACACCAGCCTGCCATTGTTGGCAATGCATTTTTAAGAATTGCACCGCCTTCATCCATTGCGACATCAAGGTGAACGCCCTTCGATTTCAGATAGTTAACAAGTTTGGGGGCACCGTCGCCTGAAATTTCTTCGTCAACAGATGTTGCAAGATAAACATCGCAAGGAGGAACAAATCCCTCTGCAAGAAGTTCAAGTCGGAGGCCAAGCGGTC
>JAZRTQ010000014.1:0-11453 GCA_045652165.1 Acutalibacteraceae bacterium
GCTACGCTCAGCTGAAGTTATCTGCAAAAAAAATAAAGCAAGTCGAAAGACTTGCTTTATTTTTCTGGAGGTGCCACCCAGATTTGAACTGGGGAATCAGAGTTTTGCAGACTCATGCCTTACCACTTGGCCATGGCACCATCTATTATATTGTATGCAATCATTTTAAAAAAATGATTAAAAAAATGGAGCGGATGACGAGGCTCGAACTCGCTACCTCCACCTTGGCAAGGTGGCGCTCTACCAGATGAGCTACATCCGCACCTGTTGGTGCCTCCGGTCGGAATCGAACCAACGACACGTGGATTTTCAGTCCACTGCTCTACCAACTGAGCTACAGAGGCATAAAAATGACCTGTAATGAAATATTACAGGTCACTCAATGGCGACCCGGAACGGGCTCGAACCGTCGACCTCTAGCGTGACAGGCTAGCGTTCTAACCAGCTGAACTACCGGGCCAAATGGTGGGAACAACAGGGCTCGAACCTGTGACCCTCTGCTTGTAAGGCAGATGCTCTCCCAGCTGAGCTATGCTCCCACGTTGGCGTCGCTCTCGTCAAGCGACGTGTTGTATAATACACCACTTTTCAGGAAATGTCAACCCCTTTTTCAAAAATTTTTAAAAAATTTTTAAAAAAGTTTTTTTCGCTTATTTCTGAGCCAATTCTTTTATCTCTTTTGAGGAGAATTTATAGGTTTTATCGCAGAAATGGCACGAAACTTCGGTTGACTCTTCTTCCGCCATTTCAAGAAGCTCATCCTTGCCCAGACTGATAAGCGCTTTTGCAACTCTGTCTTTTGAACAGTAGCATTTATATTCGGGGCTTGAAGTGTCGAGAATATCAAGTTCAAATTTGCTGAGTACACGGCGGCACATATCCTCGGGTGTCATTCCCTTGGTGAGCATCTGCGTTACGGGCTCAATATCTTTTATACATTCTTCAACGAGGTCAATAGTGTCATCAAGTGCGGTGGGCAAAAGCTGGATTATAAATCCGCCTGCCGCCTGAATTGATAAATCGGGATTAACAAGCACTCCGAGAGCGCAAACGCTCGGTGTCTGCTCGCTGGTTGCAAAATAGCTCGTAATATCCTCTGCAACTTCACCCGACACAATAGGCACCTGACCTATATAAGGCTCTTTCATTCCCAGATCCTTCATAACGGTAAGCATACCTTCCTTACCTATTGCACCCGCAACATCAAGCTTGCCTTTATCGTTAAGAGGGATTTCAACAATAGGGCATGCAACATATCCTCTTGCATTGCCTTCGCTGTCTGCAACCGCAATAACCGAGCCTGCGGGGCCGCCGCCGTTCATTCTGAGAGTTATGCTGTTATCTTTTCCTTTAAGAACCGCACCCATCATTGATGCCGCAGTAATAAGTCTGCCAAGTGCGGCAGAGGTTACTGCAGATGTTTTATGAATCTGCTCCATTCTGTTAATCATATCCGTTGAGTCAATTGCTATAACGGTAAGCGTACCGTCAACGGAAATCATTCTTACAAGTTCACTCATATTATCACTTCTTCTTTGCTAAAAATACTGCCCTCTCGCTGTTTTGCTTAACATCATCAAGGGTTAAATCGTCATAAATTCCTATAACTTCAAAGCCCGCATCTTCAAGCCAGGCTTTTATATCGTTCAATTCATATGCTCTTTCGGTGAAGCTTTCGCCGCTGCGATAATAAGCGCCGTCTTCTTCCTCAAAGAAATCAAGGCTTATATCAACGCTGCCGTCAGCCTCATTGAAGCTGTTTTGCCACACGCAGTAAACCCCGTCGGGTTCATAAACAAAAACATTATCAGCAAGCACAAACTTGTGTTTATATAATGTATTAATATCAAAAGCAAAAGCTCCGCCCTTGTTCATAAAAAGAGAAACCTTTTGAAATGTTGCCTTAACAGCTTTTTCATTTTTAAGATGGTTTATTCCGTCAAGCACGCAGATTGCACAGTCAACCGTGCCGTATAGGTCAATTTCTTCCATACTCTGGTTCAGCAGAAGCATATGCTTTCCTCTTGCAAACATTTTTTGCTGTGCGGCATTGAGCATACCTATGCTGCTGTCAACACCGATAACATCAAAACCTCTTTCCGCCATGGCAAGCGACATACTGCCCGTTCCGCATCCGAGGTCAAGCAATATGCCTTCGTTTATTCCGCACATTGAAAGAAGCCTGCAAAAATAATCTGCACGCTTCTCATACTCAACATTATCGGTCAAAAGGTCATAGAATCTTGAAAAATCATCGTATGACATTATTTTTCTATCCTCTTAAAAATCTCTTCGTAACCGTTGCAGCCATACTGGAGCGAACGGTTAACACGGCTTATTGTTGCGGTGCTTGCGCCTGTCTGTGCAACAATATCACTGTAAACCTTTTTATCTCTGAGCATCTTTGCAACAACAATTCTCTGTGACATTGCCTTGATTTCCGGAACGGTGCAAAGGTCTTCAAAAAACGCATAGCACTCTTCCATTGTCTGAAGGCTGAGAATTGCCTCAAACATAAAGTCAACATTCTTATCTTTAATCTTATCGCTCATATCAAACTTTCCTTTCGCAGAAATGCTTTTATGCTTTCACGCTTTAACATTTTAACACATGACAAACAAAAAGTAAATATCAAAAGCCAAAAATTTTATATGAAACAATAATTAAAGCTATACTCATAACCGCAAACGCAGGAAAAACCGTTGCAAAAGCTGTTTTTGTGAATGCGTCTTTTATGCTTCTGCCCTTTCTTCCGCTCTTTGAAAGTATCCAAATAATTTCCGCCGCAAGATAAGGCAGTGTGCCCGCAAGCATAACTTCGAATTCATTGTTTCCTTTACCCATCATCAGAACAAATGAAACAATGCACACTGCAACAGATATAATAACTGTAACAAAATTAACATTTTTAAATCTGTCAAACAAAAGCTTGTTTACGATAACAAATATGAGCATAAAACCTGTCATAAACTTCGCCGGAGAAATTGCACCTGCAAGAACAAACATCATAGGAATAACATTATAATATACCCTTTCTATACGGTCGAGCCAAAGTGAATTGACCTCTTTACCTTTTTTATCGCATATAAATGAAATCAGGTTAACAGATATTATTCCCGCAAGACAAACAAAGCAGAAAACGGGTAACCAACCCGAAACATATTCATTCGCAAATTCAACACCGCCGTAAGAAGCTCTTTCCTTATAAATCTCAACATAACTGTAACCGAGGCAGAAGGCAAGCGAAAGACCGAAGCCGCCGAATGCACCGAGTATAAACTCCATAAGTTTCCAGCCGTCAATAACGCCTTTATGATAAAGCTTGCCGAAAAGATATTTGCCGTTTTTCATTGGAGTTACTGCCGCAACATATGCACGCATTGCAACAAGCCAGCCTATTGCACCGAAAACAAGACCGCCCGCAATTAAAATAAGGGTTAAAACATCGCCTCTTAAGCCTGCCATTATCATCATTGACAACAGCATAAAAACATTGCCGCCCCATTCTTCGCGGCGGGTTTTTGAGAAATAAAGCTTGGGATATTTCCCTTTTTCGGGGTTATACGGTGTGTTGATAATACGGCTTCCGATAATCTGCATCAGAGGAATAAGCAGGCAGAAAATATAAATATCCGAATGTGAATATACGCCGTATGATAGCTCAATTCCTATGAATCCGCCGCATATTGCAAACCACAGCGCACCCTTTAACGCAAGACCCGTATATCCTTTACGGGGATTTTCTTTGTGGAGCACAAATCCGATTGTTTCACCATAAGTTTCCGTACCGCCGAAGGTCATACCCATAAGACCCGCCGCAGCTGTGCCTATCGCACCAAGACCCGAAAACCAACCCAATATAAGTCCCGCAAACGCACCGGGAAGCATTGCACCTTTTTCACCACCGATGAGAGAACCTCTCATCCCCCAGCCGTAGCTTACTGCAAGAGTTGTGAAAGCAATGCAAACAATTGAAGTTTTAATATCCATATCATTTCCCCTCCTTTTTCGATATTAACATAAAAATAATAAAATGTAAAATATTTATCAAACAAACTATTGCACATATTCGAACTTGAGTATATAATAGGCATATATTTGTTGAAAGCAGAGGTTTGTTATGACAGATTCTTATATCAAAGCTTTGATTGAATATGCCGCCGCAAATAACCTTATAGAAGAAAGCGATAAGGTTTACTGCACAAACGCGGTGCTTGCTCTTCTCAAAAAAGATGCATATGACGGCTCGTGCGAAAAAGCCGAAGGCAAAATAAATGAAATTCTTGATGCTCTTTGTGATTATGCCGCAGAAAAAGGAATAATCGAAGATTCAATAACATACAGAGACCTTTTTGACACCGCACTTATGGGTGCACTCACTCCCAGACCGTCGCAGGTTATTTCGCAGTTTAATTCTCTTTATGTTGAATCACCTGAAAAAGCAACCGATTATTATTACACTTTCAGTTGTGATACAAATTATATCCGCCGCGACAGAATTGCAAAAGACCTCAAGTGGCAATATTCGGGCAAATACGGAACAATTGACATTACCGTTAACCTTTCAAAGCCCGAGAAAGACCCCAAGGCTATTGCGGCAGCAAAGAATGCACCGCAGTCGGGTTATCCCAAATGCCAGCTTTGCAGAGAATGCGAAGGCTACGCAGGCAGAGTTGATTTCCCCGCAAGACAAAACCACAGAATCATTCCGATCACAATCAATAACTCTGGCTGGTTTATGCAGTATTCACCCTATGTTTATTATAATGAACACTGCATTGTTTTCAACGGTTGCCACACTCCGATGAAAATTGATAAATCCGCATTCGCAAAGCTTCTTGAATTCGTAACATTATTCCCCCATTATTTCGTTGGTTCAAATGCAGATTTGCCGATAGTTGGCGGTTCAATTCTCAGCCACGAGCATTTCCAGGGCGGAAGATACGAATTTGCAATGGAAAGAGCTCCGATTGAAAAAGAAATTTCATTCGAAGGCTTTGAGGATATTAAAGCAGGCATTGTGAATTGGCCTATGTCAACAATCAGACTCAGAGGCGAAAACAAAGAGAGCATTGTTGAGCTTGCAGATAAGATTCTCTCAAAGTGGAGAGCTTATACCGACGAAGATGCTTTCATTTTTGCCGAAACAGAGGGCACTCCTCACAATACAATAACACCCATTGCAAGACGCAGAGGAAGCGATTACGAGCTTGACCTTGTGCTCCGCAATAACATAACAACCGATGAACATCCGCTCGGAGTTTATCACCCCCACGCAGAGCTTCATCACATCAAGAAA
The DNA here is from genome assembly GCA_045652165.1 of Acutalibacteraceae bacterium. Taxonomy (GTDB): domain Bacteria; phylum Bacillota; class Clostridia; order Oscillospirales; family Acutalibacteraceae; genus CAG-177. The sequence continues at coordinate 5,300 of JAZRTQ010000014.1, forward strand.
GAAAACATCGGACTTATCGAGGTTATGGGCCTTGCCGTTCTTCCTGCAAGACTCAAGAAAGAGCTTGAAATCCTTGCAGATGCAATGGTCAAAGGCGAAAATCTCAAAGAGAACGAAGCAACCGCAATCCACGCCGAATGGGCAGAGAAAATTCTTGCAGAGCACCCCGAAGCAAATGCGGAAAATATCACGGATATTCTTCACGATGAGGTGGGCAAAGTTTTCTCAACCGTTCTTGAACACGCAGGCGTCTATAAGAAGACTGCCGAAGGCGATGCAGCCTTTATGCGTTTCATTCAGTCAGTTTAATATGTAACCAATACCCGAGGGGTATTAAAATAATTAAAGGAGACGATTCCAATGAAAAAGATTCTTGCAGTTCTTCTTGCCCTCTCAATGCTCTTTGCATTTGCAGCTTGCGGCGGCAACAATGAAGAAACAACAACCACAGCAGCTCCCGAAGCAACAACAGAGGCTCCCGTAGCTGACGAAACAACCGCACCCGCAGCTGATGAAACAACTGCTCCCGCAGAAGATGCAACAGATGCAGCAGGCGAAACAACAACTGCAGCAGACGCTGAAACAACAACAGCAGTTGCTCCCACAGAAGCAGCAGACATCATCGCTTATTACAACGATGCAATCAACAAGGCATATGCTGCAAAAGTAGGCTTCAACAAAGAGCGTTACACAGATAACGAAACTCTTAACGCAGGCTTCCTTCTCAAAACATTCGGCAACCTTATTTATTCATTTATGGGTATCGGTGCTGAAAACAAGTACACCATGGATGTTGTTAAGGGCGACTGGACAGATGATGTTCCCCATCATTATCTCCGCAAGAGCACTCTTTCAGCAGCTGATGTAACAAAGGCAACATGCACAGACAACAACGGTCAGTACACAATCACTCTCAACGTTAAGGGCGGCACCAGCAAGGCTTCAAAATCAGAGAAGTGGACCAAGGCTCCCATCGACAAGTGCGGTATCTGCGTTGGCGATGCAGACAAGAGCTATTTTGACCACAAGACCGCTCCCGTTATCTACAGTGCAATCGGCGAAGTTCTTAGCAGCGCAGTTATTACTGAAGAATACTCAAATGCAAAGGTTGTTGCTGTTATCGATTCTGCAACAGGTAACCTTGTAAGCCTTACTGTTGAATTCGATATCAATGTTGTTATCGATGCAGCAGGCGGCGGCAACGCAACAGGCAGCACACACGTTTTCTATAAGAACTTCAAATATTAATCAAACATAATCAAAGGTCGGAATCAGATGATTCCGACCTTTTCCTTTTTATGTTCTGTTTCTTCTTCTCGGATTATCGTCACGCTGGCATCGGCAAACAAGGATTGTATCGTTTCCGATAACCTCAATATCCTCCCAACAGATTCTTATTCTTTCCCGTCTGCCGCAGATACCGAAATATTTCGGTCTGCCGTAAACAATAAGCGCAACCACCCTGCCGCAGCATTGGTCAACCTCGATATCGCTCACAAGCCCCAACCTGCAGCCATTTGATTTATCAATAACTTCCTTGCACCGAAGCTCGGTTATGCAACAATTCATAAATCAATCCCCCTTCTCGGTATTATTATATTCCGAAAAGGGGGATTGATGATTTTATTTAATTCCTTCGTATACTCTGTCACAACAGTTATTGTCTCTGTAAAGGAAGAAATCCTTCATTTTTGATGCATAGGGCTCCTTGGGAACAAAACCGTTATTGACATATTCTTCAAGATAATCAAGAAGACTTTGTGCATCCTGAGCAAAGGGCCCGAATCCGTTTTCAAGCGGCAAATCAAGCTTTCTGTAATTATGCGAAACGCCCGCCCTGAACTGCTCATAATCGGGAACAAAATAAATTATGGGGCAATTCATATAGACCGAATCAAACACGATTGATGAATAATCGGTTATCATAAGACGGTATTCATCCATATTTGTTTCAAAATTTTCAACGCACACCCTGGGATTCTTTATATCGAGCAAGCCGTTATAGCATTTGAAAATCGGATGATTTCTGAAATCAAGATAAAGGTCATTTTCTTCAAGCAGTTTTTCAAGCCTTTCGGAGTTGAGGAATTCGCTCACCTGCTTGCAGAAATCGGATGCAAGAAACACCTCGGGCATTTCCGCCCTTTCGTTATTTACAAGAGCACCGATGAGATTGCTTCTCCACGAGGGCGAAAAAACAATTCGATTTTTCTTTTCGCCGCTTATCTGCATTGCATCATAGCGGGGCATACAGGCTTTGATAAGGTCGCTTTCTTCATAACCGTAATTTTCCGCAAAATTCTCAATTTCAAATCCGCTTGAAACAACAACCTTATCAACAATACAGCGTTCTTTTGCATACATATTTTTTAATGTTGCGTGAAGAATTCCGTGCTGAAGATAAACTATTTCGTGTCTTGTAAGGTCGGTATACCATCTGAAAGCCGCCGCACCAAAGGGGCAGATATTTGAAAGATTAGAGAATGATGTTATCAGCTTTTCGCTTGAAAAATAAAGCTTTCTGTGTTTTACCGAGCCGAATTTAACAACGTATGCTCTCTCTTCGGGGGTAAACTTTTCTTCAAGCGTATCCCAATCGCATTCGTTGAGAATATAATACCGCTTTGTTCCGTCTTTGATTTTTATATCGTGCTTGAATTGGTCATATGCATTATCAAAAACACCGTAGCGGTCAAGATAAATCCATTCTTTTTCATTGCTTTTTCTGGCAAAATAGCCAATCCATCGGTTAATCAGAATTCTCGGGTTAACCTTTGCGTAGTAGAAGAAATGATAAATCAGCAAGCGCAATGCGAGCACAAATCCTTTGAATGAGCGAACGGATTTGCAAGTAAAGATGCCCTGTTTTTCCCGCAGACACACTCCGTCGGTAAACACCGCTCTTATCCTCTTATCGTGAGAAAGTGACACAGAGGGGCTGTAATAATAATAAAGCTTATATGTTTTTCCGTTTATCAGCGCTTCAAGCTCAAATTTTTCTGTTTTTGCAACATCAACATCAAACTGAAAACGCCAGAAAACTGCAGTTTCAATTTTTGCGTGATATTTTTCGCATTCAGAATGGGTAAGCTCAAGCTTTTCTCTTTTTCCGTCTTTAACAATATAAAGCTCGGGTTTATCACAATAAGAGAAAACGGGAGATTTCAGGAATGCATCAACCTTTAAAACACCGTTTGTAACCTTGAAACGGTTAACAACCGCAGTTATCTTTTCGGATGTATAAATCTCTTCGCCGTTGTGAATAAGAACAAGCTCATTATCTCTGCATTCAAGAGCAACGCTGTTGCTCTCTTTAAGTTTGAGAAGATAATGCTTGTGATACAAATCCATTGACGGGCGGTTGATTATAACGCTGTCGTCAATTCTTTTGATAAGAGCAATTATGCGTTCAACCGCTTTGTTGAATTCAGCTTCGGGATAGTGATACGGAAGAAGTATATCCTGAACACTCTTCCAGTTGATGTCATTGAGAAAAAGTGCCTGCAGATACGGCGGAACAAAGCCTTTATATTCGCCGAACATCTCTTCCCACATTGCCATTGTATCTTCAAAAATATAATACGCATAGCTTCGTGAGCTTGTTGCGCTGCCGGGCCTGCGCAGATACAGATATTCGGGCTCGGCACAATATCCGAGCGTCATTTTTTCTTTCAGCACATCATAGCAGAATTTCTGGTCTTCGTGAAATTTAAGTGCCGTATCAAATAAAATATTGTTTTCTCTGCGATTTTTAACGCAGATATTCATAGTTGTTTGGGCAATGTAGCAATATGTTTCGTCGGTTAAATCATATATGCCGGTTTCTTTAAGTATGTTGTATCTCGGATGAAGCGCAAATCTTTTATCTTCCCAATAAGGAATAATTTTATATGTAACAAGGTCGGTTTCATCATAATGTTTTTCAAAGAAAGCATAAAGAGTCTGAAGCGTTTCTTTTGAAAGCGTATCATCTGCATCAAGAAATACGATATACTTGCCTTCCGCAAGCTCCATACCCTTGTTTCTTGCGCTTGAAACTCCGCCGTTTTCTTTTTCAAAATATGTAACATTCGGATATTTTTCCGAATGCAATCGGCAAATTTCTCCGCCGTTATCGGAAGAACCGTCGTTCACATAAACAACCTGAAAATCCCTGCAGGGCATTGTTTGCTTCATAAGGCTTTCAATGCAGCTGTCAAGATATTCTTCGCAGTTATAAACAGGAATCACAACCGATATTTTATATTTAAAATCCGACATTTAAGCAAATCCTTTACTTATTTTTTACAACATTCACATATTACAATATAAATAATAAAAAATCAATAGCAATCATTTTTCACTTTTTCTTTTTGGCAGGAGAATTCATAAGAAACGCAAGAAATCTGCTGAAAATATTTATTGAAAAAATCAGAGTTATTGCTATCGAAATCGGAATTATGAGCCAATCTCCGCCTCTTCCGAGTGCTTCAAAGATAAGCTCTTTGCAATTGAATTTTTCATAGATAAAATAGAGAGCCGCAAAGTGGAATGCATAAACCGCAAGCGTTCTTTGGCCCAGCTTTGCCGCAATTCCGAAAGGCGTTTTTGACGGCGTTAAGGCAACAACCGAAAAACCGAGTAACAATGTAACGGCATAATATCCGAGCCTTACAAGCCCTCCGAATCTGCCTGCATCGCCAAATGCCGCATAGGAACTTCTTCCGGTAAGCAAAGCACGCATCCAATAAAGCTTATCTGTGAAAATAAAAACAATCGCAACAAAAGCAATTATAACTGCCGCTGCCGCAATCCTGATTTTTTTGTTTTCGCAAAGCTTTTCAAGTTTTTCTCTGTCTGCAATATAGCCCATATAGAAAAACGGATAAAAAACAATTATTCTTGAAAGCGCAAGAAAATCGCCTATGTTTCTGTCATATCCCGCAAAGCAAGCAAGCAGAATGCTGAAAATCAGAACAAATTTGGGCGAGCAGTCTTTAAGCAGAATCGTAATAATATTAAACCCGAAAAGAGCAAGCATAAACCACGGTGCACTGCCCTCTTTGAAAAGATTTACTCCGGGAAAATCCGTTTCGGAAAATCTGTAAATAAACGGAATAAATTTGAGCACAAGATATAAAACGATATATCCGATAAGCTTATCCGTTCTTTTTTCGCTGACGGTTTTCTTTGAAAACAAACCCGAAACAAAAATAAAAACGGGCATATGCACGGCATAAATGACCAGAAAAAGTGCTCTCATTTTTTCGTTTGACGCAGTGTAAAAATCAGCGGCGTGACCGAGAACAACCAGAAATATCATTATAAATTTGAGTATATCCCATTTTTGAGTACGCTGAGAACCGCTTTTCAAAGCAGCGTTATCCATAGCCGTACCTCCTGAATAATAGTTACAGTTATTTTACACCAAAATTTCTTCAAAATCAATATCCGTACTTTTTTATCCTTAATATGCGTTTTATTGACAATATTCTTAATAACTTGTATTATAAATGCAAGATTAAAACGGAGGAAAGAGTATGGATTTTTATGATATTGCGGTCTGCGGTGCAGGCCCTGCGGGCGCGGCGTTTGCAATGACCGCTCCAAAAAATATGAAAATACTGCTCCTTGACGGCTCATACGCACCAAAGCCTTGCGGCGGTCTGCTTGCCCCTGATGCGCAAAAAGCACTTGCAAGCTTTGAGCTTACTCTGCCCAAGGATATTCTTGTTGACCCGCAGATTTTTTCCGTTCGCACAATAGATATGAAAAGCGGAAATGTCCGCCGTTATCAAAGAATGTATATAAATGTTGACAGAGATAAATTCGATAAATGGATGATTTCGCAAGCGGGCGGAAATACCGAAATCAAAAAAGCCCGCCTTGTTTCCTGCGTGCCCGAAACCGAGGGCTACAAAATACTTTGCAAAAGCAGCGACGGAACGCCGTTTGAAGCAAGGTGCCGCTATATAGTCGGTGCAGACGGAGCAAATTCTCTTGTTCGCCGCACCTTCTTTCCAAAACTTAAAACACGGCATTATGTTGCAATTCAGCAATGGTTCAATATTGACGAAAATACTCCCGACCCGTTTTATTCCTGCATTTTTGACCCCGACACAAGCGAATGCTGTTCCTGGTCTATTTTTAAAGATAATCATATTATTTTCGGCGG
>JAZRTQ010000015.1:0-18936 GCA_045652165.1 Acutalibacteraceae bacterium
GAGATTTCCGACGGCACGCTTTACATTGATAATCAAAAGGTTAATTCGGTTCCGCCGAAAGACAGAGATATTGCAATGGTTTTTCAAAGCTACGCACTTTATCCCCATATGAGTGTTTATAAAAATATGGCATTTGCCCTTAAACTCAAAAAAATGCCGAAAGAAGAAATAGACAAAAAGGTTAAATGGGCAGCAAAAATTCTTGACCTTGAGCCTTATCTTAACAGAAAACCCCGTGCACTTTCGGGCGGTCAGCGCCAGAGAGTTGCGCTGGGCAGAGCAATGGTCAGAAATCCGAAGGTTTTCTTGCTCGACGAGCCGCTTTCCAATCTTGACGCAAAACTGCGAACTGAAATGCGAAGCCAGATAACAATGCTTCACAAAAGGCTCAAAACAACATTTGTCTATGTTACTCATGATCAGACCGAAGCAATGACAATGGCCGACCGCATTGTTGTTATGGATAAGGGTGTTATTCAGCAATTTGACACTCCGAGAAAGCTTTATGATGAACCTGCAAATATGTTTGTTGCAGGTTTCATCGGTTCGCCGCAGATGAATTTTATCGATGCAAAAATCATTAAAGAAAAGAACAATCTGTATTCGGAATTCAACGGATTCAGAATTGAAATTCCGCAAAAAAAAGCAGAGCTTCTTTCCGATTATATCGGCAAAAATGTTATTATGGGAATCAGACCCGAGCATTTTTATAAAAGTATGACAGCGGGCAAAAACACGATTGAAATTGAATCTGAATTTGCAGAAATGACGGGCGGAGAAATCAACATTTATTTTAAACTCGGAGAAAACCGCCATATTGCAAAAATCAAATCTGCCGAAACGGTTAAAGATGGTGACAGAATAATTCTCGGGGCAGATGCCGAAAAGCTTCACTTTTTTGACCGTGAAACTTCAAAAACCCTGATATGAGAAGAAGCGGAATACTTTTGCACATATCCTCCCTGCCCTCCCCCTACGGAATAGGAACTATGGGCAAGGAGGCATATGATTTTGTTGATTTTCTCAAAAAAAGCAATCAATCGCTGTGGCAGATTCTTCCGCTCAATCCCACAGGTTTCGGCAATTCACCGTATCAATCATTTTCCGCATTTGCGGGAAACCCCTATTTTATTGATTTTGACCTGCTATGTAAAGACGGTCTGTTAAAAAAAAGCGATTATGCGAATATCGATTGGGGATTTGACCCGCGGAAGGTTGACTACGGCAGAATATATTCCGAGCGTTTCAAGGTGCTTCATAAAGCCTGCGAAAAATTTGAGAAAAAAATTGAGTTTGAAGAGTTTTGTGTTAAAAATGCTTTCTGGCTTGAAGATTATGCATTATTCACGGCTTTGAAAACTTCTTTTGGCGAAAAGCCGTGGTACACCTGGCCTCATTCGCTGAAAACAAAAAACGAACAGGCTGTTGAAAGCGCCCGCTCGCTGCTTGAAAATGAAATTGAAACACAGAAAATAATTCAGTATTTTTTCTTTACCCAATGGAATTCGCTGAAAAAATATGCAAATGAAAACGGAATAGAAATTATCGGAGATTTGCCGATTTATGTTGCGCACGACAGCGCAGATGTCTGGGGAAATCCGAAGCAATTCGAGCTTGACGATGAATGCAATCCCGTTTTTGTTGCGGGAGTGCCGCCCGACGGTTTCAGCGCCGAGGGTCAGCTTTGGGGAAACCCCGTTTTTGACTGGGAATATATGCGTGATGACGGATACCGTTGGTGGATACGGCGAACAGAACATTGCTTAAAAATATATAACCGCATAAGAATTGACCATTTCAGAGGTTTTTCGGGCTATTATTCCGTGCCTTACGGAATGAAAAATGCAGTTAAAGGCATATGGCGAAGCGGACCGGGAACAGAACTTTTCAGAGCAATTGAAGCCTCTTTGGGTAAACCCGAAATCATTGCAGAGGATTTGGGTTATATTGACGAAGGTGTTCTGAACCTTCTTTCGGAAACGGGATTTCCCGGGATGAAAGTTTTGCAATTTGCCTTTGACAGCCGTGAAAACAGCGATTATCTGCCCCATAATTATCCGAAGAATTGCGTTGTTTATATAGGAACTCACGATAACGACACTCTTGCGGGTTGGTTTGAAAATGCAGACAAAAAAGATATTGAATTCGCCTGCGAATATATGAGAATAAACAGCTATGAAAGCCGATGCAGAGCAGTTATAAAAACCGCACTTGCAAGCGTTGGCGACACGGTTATTCTGACTATGCAGGATTTGCTCGAACTTGGTTCCGAGGCAAAAATGAATACGCCCTCCACCGCCGAAAACAATTGGCAATGGAGAGCGTTGAAAAACGATTTTTCAAGTGAGCTTTCAGATGAGCTTGCGCATCTTTCAAAGCTCTATTCAAGAAATTAAAACTCAAAAAGCTTATTAAGCCAGGTTATGCACATCTCAAACCAGCCTTTGAGGTGTGCAAGTGCGTTTACGTGCTCTTTTTCGCTGTAAACAACATTATCCGCAAGAGAGAATCCGTGATAACCCTGCGCAAAAATATGCATTTCAAATGAAATCCCCGCTTTGTTGAGTGCATCCGCATAAGCAAGAGAATTTTCGATAGGAACAACATTATCACTTGCCGCCGAAACGATGAATGCGGGCGGAGTTTTTGCATCAACCTCTTTTTCAAGTGAAGGCACGGGGAACGCAAGAATCTTGCCGATCGATTCAAGAATACAAGGATAAACAAGAATGCTTGCCGCGGGGCGGATTTTGCCCATTGTTGAAAGTGCGGCACAAAGATGACCGCCCGCAGAAAAACCGATAGCGGCAATTCTTTCTTTATCCACTCCCCACTCCGAAGCATTTTCGCAGATAATGCCCATTGCTTCATCAACATCAGCCATAGGCATTGAAAAATCGTATCCTTTATCGGCACCTACGGTATAACGCAGAACAAATGCCGCATAGCCCTTTGAAAGAAAAGCAAAAGCAATGGGTTCAGCCTCTCTGTCCGAGCACATACCGTAGCCGCCGCCGGGAATAACGAGAACACCCGGTCTTATATCAAGATGAGGCATTTCTCTTGAATTATCGGGCAGATAAACGGTAAGGTTTGCAAGTTCATTTGTAAGCTTTATTTCAAAAATTTTCATATTATCACCTTCAGAAAAGGGCACACCGAGGTGTGCCCGAAATTCTTAATAAGAAATTTTGAGAGTTTTGATTTCGAAGGGCTTGAACACAAGTTCGTTGCCGCAAAGTTCACTCTGAACTTCTTCGAGCATATTGGTGATTTCAACCTTCTTTGCTCCGTCAAAAATCTTAACGGCTGTTCTTGTGTATGTGCCTTCTGCCTCATAAAGTCTTGCGATAAATGCCTTTTCGCCGTCTTCACAAGGCTTGATAACCTCAACGATAACGTTATCTGCTTCAGGAACGATGAATGCTGTTGCTTCAAATTCGCCCTTTGCAGCAATAACGGGAATATTGAGCTCATACGCAGGCTTGATAACGGCATTTGCGCTGAAGCCACCGTCATGAGGAAGGAATGAATATACGGTCTTGTGAATGCCTCTGTCACCCTCAAAGTCGGGTCTTAAGCCGCCCTTGTGGAGTGAAAGGCGCATTTTGCCGTTTTCAACGCTGATTGCATACTTGCTGTCGTTAAGAATTGCAACGCCGCAACGGGTTTCGGAAAGGTCTGTATATTTATGGTTAACAACCTCAAACTTTGCCTTTTCGATTGAATTGTTGCGTGTTGTAGGTCTGATAACGTTACCGTACTGAATTTCAAAGCGTGCATAGTCGCTGTTAATATCGGTATCAAATGCGGTTTTGAGGAAACGGTGGTTATCCTGCCAATCCATAACGGTATCAAATCTGATTTCAGCAGTATCTGCAAAATAGATAACATCCTGAAGGATTGATGATTTCTTTGAAACGCTGTATTTACTTCTGATGATAACCGCAGCGGCACCCTTTGAAACAACCTCACGGCTGATGAGTGCGGAATTATCTTCAAACTTGCATTCAAGGTCTGCGTCAACATCCCAGTTATCCCATGAATCAGGAAGGTCTTCCGCAATAATGAAGGTGTTGAGAGGATAGCCTTCGCCGCAAAGCTCTCTGCCGTTTCTCTTATCAACAAATGAAGAAATATAGCCCTTTTCGTTAAACTTAATATCTGCAAAGGGAGTTGAAAGTGCATTATCCGAAACAACGATTTCGCTATCTGCCTTTGCTTCGCCTTTAACGAGATTAATCTTTACGCTTGAGAATGCGGGAACTGTGATACCGCTGATGATAAGAATATTCTTGCCGTCAAGATTCTTATAAGCCTGCTGCTTGCAATCGCAATCTGCAACAAGACCTTCTTCACATTCAAGGAAGATGGGGTCATTTCTGTCAAATGAAAGAGTGTTTGTAACTGTGATGCATTCGCCTTCACCGCTTACTGCTTCTTTGACAAGATTATTTGCAGTTTCGATTACCCAGCCTGTTTCTTCAAGAGAAAGCTTATGAGCTGAAGGAATGCAGGTGCCGGGAAGAATATCGTGGAACTGATTTATAAGAAGCTTCTCATAAAGAGGATGTGTTTTTTCGTCTGTTGCAGCCTCGCCTGCTTTAACAGCCTTATCAACGGTAATGTATTCAAGATCACGAAGAGCAAGCTCTGCTTTTCTGTTGTTATGCTTGATATTATGCTGATTTGTGAGAGTACCTCTGTGAAGTTCAAGATAAAGCTCACCAACATATGTGCTGGGATTCTTTGCATCTTTTTCAAGCTCTGTCATAAAGTCGCCAACGGTTGTATATTCAGCTTTTGCGCAACCGTTAAGATCTTTAACTCTTCTTGCAGTTTCAGCCATTTCAAACTGGGGTCCGCCGCCGCCGTCACCGTAGCCGTATGCAATGAGTCTTCTGTTTGTAACGCTTCTTTCGTGGATTGTTTTCAGTTCTTTCTGATCTCCCGTCATAACTCTGTGAAGGTCACCGGGTGCAGGCCAGCAATGGGTTTTATTGAAATGAGTAAATACCTTTGTGCCGTCAATACCCTGCCAATAGAAGGTATCATACGGGAAGGTATTGGTATCGTTCCAGTCAATCTTGGTTGTGCAGAAATAATCAACCGCACAGCCTTTCATAATCTGGGGAATTGCAGCGCTGTAGCCGAATGTATCGGGAAGCCAGAAAGTATTTGATGTGTAACCAAAGTGCTTTCTTGTGAATCTCTGACCCCAGAGGAACTGACGAACCATTGATTCACCCGAGGTGATATTACAGTCGCACTCAACCCATACGCCGCCGTTAGGTTCATAGCTGCCTTCTGCAACCTTTTCTTTGATTTTCTCGAAAAGAGCAGGATAATGCTTAAGAATCATATCGGAATGGCAAGCAGAGCTCTGAACAAACTTATATTCAGGATACTGCTGCATAAGTGAAAGCTGATTTGAATATGTTCTTGCACACTTCTTGATTGTTTCGGGAACGGGCCAGAGCCATGCGGTATCCATATGTGAATGGCCGATAATTCCCGCTGTGGGAGCTTCGGGACCGTTCTTGACTGCGAGAACTTCCTTAAGGAAGGGATGAGCTTCTTTCAATGCCGCTCTGAATGTTTCTTCATCAACATCATCAAAAGCATAATAAACTCTCTTGTGAACTTCATAAAGGGCATTAACAAGCTCACCTTTTCTGAATGAAGTTTCAGGAAGAGTTTCAATAAGCTCATTTATAACTTTAAGGTCAAAATAGAATTCCTGAATCTCATAATCCTTAAGGCAAATATCAATACCCTTGTAGTTATATCTGTAGTCAAGAAGAGGCTGGTTTTCAAGAGGTGCACAGCCCTTATAGGGATGACCCGAATAAACTTCAAGCGCAACATCAATCTTTTCGCCTGCTTTAACATTCATTTTGAGAAGGTCGCAATAATGGTTGCCGTGACCTGTGAAAACAATCTTTGTTGCAAATGTGCCGAAGGGCATACCGTTTACCCAAAGAAGAGATTCATAGCCCTCTGTGTGAGGTCTGATGAAAAGATTCTTGCCGTCAAGCTCTTCGGGAACGGTGAATTCTGTTTTGAACCAGCAGAATGAATTAGCAGCACCCCAGACAAAACCGTTTTCAACGGGATTAAAAAGAGATTCATCGGGAATTTCATAAAGTCTTTCTGCGGTTTCAAAAGCTCTTGCGTCAACGCTTGCAACCTTTTTGAACACAAGGCCGTCAAGAGTATCTTCAAATCTTTTGAGTTTTCCGAGCATACGCTCGATTTGCTTTTCAGTTAACATTAACCAACATCCTTTCGGAACAAAAATTACTTATTTTTTGGGCACACTCTCATGCAGATTCCGCATACAGAGCCTCGCCCTATTTTCTGAAATTTGTTTTTCATATAATCGCTGCACGCTTTGGGGTCAAATATTTCTTCCCTCTGCGTTCCGGGAGTCCACTCCCCGCCCTTTATTGCTTTTGCAGGGCAAGCCTTGACACAAAGGTCGCATCCGTTGCAAAGATTTTTAACCTCTCTGTTTTCAATTTCAAACGGACAATCGGTAAAAATTGTTCCCAATCTTACATAGCTTCCGTATTCATTATGAAGAAACAGCGAATTCTTGCCTATTGAGCCCATACCTGCAAGACAGGCGGCTTTTTTGTGTGAATATCTTCCTTTGTAATTCCAACCGTCTTTATTGATGCTTTGCGAAGCGGCAACGGTTATGTATTTATAACCCTTTCTCTGCAAGAACAGACCCGCCTGAAGAAGCATTGAATCAATAAACGCATTTACGCTTCTGTAGTGGTTGAAATAGGTGTGAGTGGGTTCATCTTCAATTTCATTAATGATACTTTCCGAAAGACGAACCGCGATGCTTATTCCGAACGGTAAATCTCCGTCTTCTGCCGAAAAAAAGCCAACATCGCTTACCCCTTTTTCAAGAAGAAATTCTTTTAATTCATCCTGAATTCTCATCAGCTTTTCACCTTGGTTTCAAAGCAAAGCCAGCCGCCGCTTTCGTGGCGTGCGATAACCTCAAGACCGTTCTTTTCAAATGCTTCGAGAACATCATTTTCTCTGGGTTCGATAATACCCGAAGTAATGAAAATACCGTCGGGGTTAAGATACTTCTTGACATCGTTACAGAGAATAACAATTATATCGGCAACAATGTTTGCGGCGATAATATCGAATGTTCCGCTGACCTTATCGGTGAGTGAACCCTGAAGAACTTTATACTGAGGCTCTTCAAATCCGTTTGTTTTGCCGTTTTCTCTGGCGGTTTTAACTGCAAGTGCATCAATATCAACACCAACAGCGCTGTCTGCACCGAGAAGAAGACCGCAAACAGAAAGAATACCGCTGCCGCAACCTATATCAAGCATTGTTTTGCCCTTTTCGGCATAATTCTCAATGCTTTCAAGGCAGAGTCTTGTTGTGTCGTGAGTGCCCGAGCCGAACGCAAGACCGGGTTCAAGATGAATAACAGCTCTGTTGCCCGCATCATATTCCTCCTCCCATATGGGACGGATAAGAAGCTTATTGCCAACGGGCATAGGCTTGAAATATTTTTTCCAGTTATTTTCCCAATCGGCATTCTTGCAGAGTGTTTCATCAAGCTCAAACTCAATTTTCTCTGCATTAAGTCTTTCCGAAAGGAAAGAAACTGCCTCATTGGGATTTTCTTCGGGTGATATGTAAATATGAACAATACCCTTTGTTCTGTCTTTTGCAAGCAAATCCTCATCAATAAGGTCAATTCTTGCAATTTCCCATGCTTCCTGCTCAAGTGCACGGTAATCTTCAACATAAATGCCGTAAGGCACAACCATATGGGCAATGTCGCCCGCTTTGTCAACATCATCTGCGTTGACAGTTATTTTAATTTCGGTCCAATCCATTTTTAACTCCAAGATTAATATTTATTGTGAACATCCTCTGCAAAGCAAAGCATATCCTTAACTTCAATAACCGTTCCGTCATCAAGAATCGCTTTACCGCTCATTCTGCCGAAAACCTGATGCTGATCGGTGATGATGAACTTAACATCAATTTTTGCCGCTCTGTCCATAATGGGAACAAAATCCATTTCAAATCTGCCGTCGCTTGAAGTGAACTTCCAGGGATCGGTATAGCTTGATTTGGGAATATGGAATGTTACATCGTCAAGCTTATGGCACTTGCCGTCATAGAAAAGCATATTTTCGCTTGCGGCAGAGGTATCGCCGAAGCCGTAGCCGATATTGAAGCCGAAAGCATGGCCGTCAACATCTGCATTGCCCGAACCCCAGTACCAAGTGTTATCATAAGTCCATACGCCTCTGCCCCAGTCAAGAGTGCCGAAATCGGTTGCGGGGTCAAAAACATAATCCTTGCCGTCGAAAGTAGCCTTTCCGCTTGCTCTCATTGTATTGATTTTCTGGTTGTAATAGAAAGCTGTTTTCTTTTCTTTCCAGGGTGTTGCTATAACCATTGTATCCATTTCGGGCTGTTTAAGAGTTATATCGCAGGAGAAATCCTTGCCATCGCAGAAGTTTTTGAAGTTGCAAACAAGTCTGCGTTCACCCTCGGAAACTCTGAATTCCATATCAAGTCGTTTATCGTGATAAACGGTGTTGCCCTTTGCGCTTGTTGAAGGAAGCTTGAATTTACCCATAGGGAAAGCGTTAAGAATAGTTTCGGTATGCTCCCAGGGCTTTGAAAAATCAAGAAGAGATACCGACTGCAAACCGATATATCCGTCATCGGAAATAGTCATTGCAACGCCGAAATTATTCTTTTCGGAGATAATAAGATAATAATCCCATTCCTTGATTCTGAACTTCGGCGCTTTGATTGCATTACGGTCATAAACCTGATAAAGCTGCTTTGACCAGCCGGGTTCTCTGAGTGAACCGTCTTCTTTTAAAAGGGGCTGAACCTTGGTTACTTCATGGTTTCTCATAGCAATACCTCCAAAATCATTCATTTATCAATTCAACCTCACAGCCTGATGAAAGACCGTGATTATAAAGGTTTCTGTTTTCGAGTGCCCATTGACGGGGAGTGAATTCGCCAACGGCCACCTCCTGCACAGCGTGGCTCATTTCATATAGCCTTGCATCCATAAGGTCGAGCTGTGAAAGCAATTCCGCCTCAATAAACATCGGCAGCTTTGCGGCACCGAATTCAGGAGTACCGTGATGGGAAATAAGCATATGCTCAACAAGAGTAAGTGTTTTTTCGTTTATTCCGTTTTCTCTTCCTATTCTGTCTATTGAAACCGCACCCATAACAAGATGCCCGAGCAGATTGCCTCTTACGGTGTATTCGTTTGCAATTCCCGTTTGCGAAACTTCAAGCTCTTCAATTTTTGCGATATCATGAAGAATTGCGCCTGCACAGAGCAAATCATAATTTACATAATGATAAATTTTGCAAACACCCTCCGCAAGACGCAGAATTGAAAGAGTATGCATAAGCAAACCGCTTCTTACGGCGTGATGAAGATTTTTTGCCGCAGGCCAATAAAGAAGCTTTTCTCTGTATTTTTCAATAGTTTTATTAACAAGCAGTTTCAGTTCTTCATCGTTGAAGCTTGAAACTATTTTTTCAATTTCCGCAAGCATAACCTCGCCTGAAAGACACGCTGAAGGAACATAATCTTCAATCTGTGCTCCGTCTTCGGGGATGACGTGGCGGATTCTTTCAACTCTGAACTGCATTGTATCATTAAACGGCACATAGCTTCCTCTGACTTTGACGAAATCAAAATCAGCAAATGTGTTTGCGGGAGTTTCCTTATAATCCCACAGCTTTGCGGAGATTTCGCCGCTGTTATCCGCAAGAATCAAATCAAGATACGGAACGCCCTTTGCGGTTATCTTTTTTTCAACAGATTTTATAAGGCAAAAACCTTCATGGGACTGACTGTTTGCGAGAGGCGTAAAAT
This sequence comes from Acutalibacteraceae bacterium, assembly GCA_045652165.1. Lineage (GTDB taxonomy): Bacteria > Bacillota > Clostridia > Oscillospirales > Acutalibacteraceae > CAG-177. Next base: position 9,914 of record JAZRTQ010000015.1, read on the forward strand.
TCATAAAAATCTCCCTTTTACAGATAATGATTAATTATAACATATATATTATAAAATTAAAACCCATAAAATTTATTTTATTATTTAAATTTCTATTGACATTGCTATTACGACGATTATAATTAAATTAAATATTATTCTCGGGGCGGGGTGAGATTCCCCACCGGTGGTGTGGCAAAATCTTTGCCGAGTCCACGACCCGCAACAATGCGGCTGATGCGGTGAAATTCCGCAACCGACGGTTAAAGTCCGGATGAAAGAGAATGCTTAATATCAAAGCATTTGCCGCCCTGCATATTTGCAGGGCTTTCTTTTTTCCCGAAAAAGGAGAAAAAACAATGAAAAACGTTAAATTCAACAACACGCTCAAAACCGCAATAATGGCTATGCTTACGGCACTTTCCATCGTTTCGCTCTATGTTATCCGTATGCCGCTCATTCCCGCCGCGCCGTTTCTTGAATATGACGCCGCAGACATTCCTGTTTTAATCGGTTCGATGCTTCTCGGGCCCGTTCACGGTATGATTATTTTGCTTGCAGTCTGCCTTATTCAGGCAATAACAGTAAGTGCTTCCAGCGGATGGATAGGTTTTGTTATGCATTTTGCCGCTTCGGGAGTTCTTGTGCTTATTTCGTCAAATATATACAAAAGAAAAAAGACATCAAAATCCCTTGTTGCAGGTCTTTCGGCAGGTTCGCTCGCAATGGTGCTCGCAATGATTCCGCTTAACCTTGTTTTCACGGGAATCTTTCTCGGCGCGGGAACTCAGGCTGTTACTCAGATGCTTATTCCTGCCATACTCCCCTTCAACATACTTAAAGCTGTTATTAATTCGGTTGCAACATTTGCAATTTACACCCCTATTTCAAAGGTTCTGAAAAAATATGTCAAGTGAGAAAAATTTTATTGTTCACCCCATTCCCCCGCTGTTTGACGAAAACAGCAGAATTTTAATTCTCGGGTCTTTTCCGTCAGTAAAATCAAGAGAAGCTGCTTTCTTTTACGGTCACCCGCAAAACAGATATTGGGCGGTTGTTGCAAAAATTTTGGGTGTAAACAAACCTGAAACCGTTGAAGAGAAAAGGAAACTGATGCTCAAAAACGAAATTGCAATGTGGGATGTTATTGCATCCTGCGAAATAAAGGGCAGTTCCGACAGCTCAATTGAAAACGTTACCGCAAACGACCTTTCGGTTATTCTTGATAACAGCAATGTTAAAAAAATATTTGTTAACGGAAAAACCGCAGAAAAATACTATAAGAAATACACTTATCCGAAAACGCAAATTAAGGCAATTTGTCTGCCTTCAACAAGCCCCGCAAATGCTGCATGGAGCCTTGACAGACTTGTTGAAGAATGGAAAGAGATAATTAATGATTAAAGAAAAACCGTCAGCATCAGCTGACGGTTTTTTTAGCATAAACACATAAAATGAATATACTGTAATATGCGGACAGGCAATTTTGAAATTTTTTGCTCCCCGATTTCAAAAATGCGTTTAATTTACCTGCCGTATGCCCAAAATAATAACAATAACGAAAGCAAAACGGAGAGTGATTCACAGTGACCGTTAAACGGGGAGAAATTTATTATGCCGATTTAAGTCCCGTTATCGGCTCGGAACAAGGCGGCACAAGACCCGTGCTGATTGTTCAGAACGACGTGGGCAACAAATTCAGCCCAACAGTTATTGCCGCTGCAATAACAAGCCAGCGGTTTAAAACGAGTTTGCCGACTCATATAAGAGTTAATGCCGACGGCTGCGGACTTGCTAAAGATTCAATTGTTCTTCTGGAACAAGTTCGCACCCTTGACAAAAAACGGCTTCGTGAAAAAATGGGAATACTTGATGAGCAGGATATGAACAGGGTTGACCGCGCTCTTTCTGTAAGTCTTGGTATAGGTACATTATAACAACAGAATAAACAAAAAAACAGACCGTTCGATATTCGGACGGTCTGTGTAATTTATCAGGTTTCCGACACGGAGAATATCCGTTCGGATTATATAAAATCGCACAAGGCGATATTTTTAGAAGTGATAGCTCAACGGCTGAGCAATGCGTTGAGCTTAAGAATTTTTACAAGCTTGTTGAAAGTCATAAATTTCTTTTCACTTTCAATTTCTTTAAGAAGATTTGCTTCAAATTCTTTTGCGACTACTTCAAAACTCATCACATTCATTCCTTTCTGTTTGGTATGTCTTTATTATACGCATATTTCCAAAAAAGTCAAGTGATTTTGCACAAATAATCGCTTTTGTTTTTGTGCAGTATGCACAAGTTTTTCGATTTCCAAAATTATTAAGGGTTTACATTTTTAATTTAACATTGCATTTTATTTTGTGCAATGTGCTAAAACAGAAAGGTGGGATTTTGTTGTATTTAAACAAACAAGGTTTTATTTTCTAAAATAGAATATTAAAGTTTGTGAAAGTTTTTTATAAAAAATATCAAAAAGGCATAGCCGAAGCTATGCCTTAATCTTTATTACTTACTCATACAAGGTCAACCGAATGGTCATATACGGGATACCATTTTGATGAACCGAAGTTTCTCGCTCTGAAAAGAACCTCATCTTCATAAACTTCCATCTGGAAGCCCATGCCGCCCCAAGGCACACCGTATCTGTTGATAATCATATATGTAGGAAGATTGATATAATTAACACCGTTGATTGTTTCAACGCAAGAAAAACCGAAAGCATTCTCTACAAGAGGGCCGTTGAGACCTGTGTGAACGTGGCCGCTGATAAAAAATACATTTTCATACTTTTCAAGGATTGACTGCACTCTGTCGCTGCAATCACCGAGACCGCCATCCTCCCAGATTTTATCCTGACCGTTTACGCCTTCAACGGGAACGTGGCAAACAACAAACATAGGCAAACCTCTGTCTGCCGCTTCTGCAAGAGAAGCATCAAGGAACTGATACTGTTCCTCTGCCATATCGGGATGATCCCAGGTATCTTCGCCGTCATCACAAAGAACAACAAAACGGTAACCGTTTACATCTGTTTTATAGTATGCCTTGTCAATCTGCTCGCCTGCGGGATTAAGCTCATTATAAAGGTCAACAAAACGCTGTCTTGCACCCTCCTGGGTTGTGTCTTCAACGTGACCTACATCGTGGTTACCCATTGCAATAACCCAGTTTTCTGCGCAAGGGCTTTCTGCCATAATGTTATAAAAGCTTTCCATTGAGGGGCCGTCGCCGTAATTGGTGAGGTCACCCGAAACGATAAGTGCATCAATGGTATCAACCGAACGCTCAAGGTCGTTAAGTCCGTTTGCCCATATCCACTCACCTATCGGCCAATCAACATCAATATGTATATCGGAAACAATGGATGCATTCAGGAGGCAATCATCTTCTTTTGTTGCAAGCTGAAGTGCATCAAATCCCTGAAGAAAAGCACTGTTGGGGAAAACTGTGAGCATAAGGGATACTATAAGAGAAATAACGGATTTAATTGCTAACCACATATTTTATTCTCCTTGTTTTTTACTTAACGGGAACAAGCTTTTCTTTGCCGCCCATATAAGGACGAAGAGCAACGGGAACATTTACGCTGCCGTCTTCGTTGAGGTTATTCTCAAGGAATGCAATAAGCATTCTGGGAGGAGCAACAACGGTGTTGTTGAGTGTGTGTGCAAAATACTTGCCGTCCTTGCCGTTAACTCTGATTTTAAGTCTGCGTGCCTGTGCATCGCCGAGATTTGAGCAGGATCCAACCTCGAAATATTTCTTCTGTCTGGGTGACCAGGCTTCAACGTCAAAGGATTTAACCTTAAGGTCTGCAAGGTCGCCTGAGCAGCATTCAAGAGTTCTTACGGGAATATCAAGTGAACGGAAGAGGTCAACTGTGTTCTGCCAGAGTTTTTCAAACCACATCATGCTGTCTTCGGGCTTACAAACAACAATCATTTCCTGCTTCTCGAACTGATGAATTCTGTAAACGCCTCTTTCTTCAATGCCGTGTGCACCCTTTTCTTTACGGAAGCAGGGTGAATAGCTTGTGAGAGTATGAGGAAGAGTTTCTTCGTTAACGATTGTATCAATGTATTTACCAATCATTGAGTGCTCGCTTGTGCCGATAAGATAAAGGTCTTCGCCTTCAATCTTATACATCATTGCGTCCATTTCCGCAAAGCTCATAACGCCTGTTACAACATTGCTGCGAATCATGAAAGGAGGCACACAATAAGTGAAGCCTCTTTCAATCATAAAATCCCTTGCATATGAAATGCAGGCTGAATGAAGGCGTGCAATATCGCCCTGGAGATAATAGAAGCCGTTACCTGCAACATTTCTTGCTGCATCAAGGTCGATACCGTTGAAACGTTCCATAATATCTGTGTGATAAGGAATTTCAAATTCGGGCACTACGGGCTCGCCGTATTTTGTAACCTCAACATTTTCGCTGTCATCCTTACCGATGGGCACACTGGGATCGATGATATTGGGGATAACCATCATAATCTTTGTTACCTTTTCGGTATATTCAGCCTCAAGCTTTTCGCACTCTGCAAGTCTTTCGGAAAATTCGGTTACCTTTGTTTTGGCAGCCATTGCCTCTTCTTTTTTGCCCTGAGCCATAAGAGCACCGATTTCTTTTGAAACCTTGTTTCTGTTTGCTCTGAGGCTGTCTGCTTCTGTTTTAACAGCTCTTGATTTTGCATCAAGTTCTATAACTTCATCAACAAGAGCAAGCTTGCCGTCCTGAAATTTCTTTTTGATATTTTCTTTTACAAGTTCGGGATTTTCTCTTAAAAACTTTATATCAAGCATTTTCTTTCAACTCCTGAAAATTAAACTTATCTGAATTTTAATTCATTTTCGATAAAAAATCAACTGCATCCGCAACATAATCGTCATCAACAAGCTCAACAGCGCCCTTGTCAACAAGAGATGCGTTTTTAGGATCAATGGGGATTTTTGCAAGAACGGGAACATCAAGCTCCTTTGCAACCTCTTCGATTTTGCTTTCGCCGAAAACATTGATTTTCTTGCCGCAATCGGGGCATACGGTGTAGCTCATATTCTCAACAAGACCGAGAACGGGAATGTTCATAAGCTTTGCCATATTATATGCCTTTTTAACAATCATTGTAACAAGGTCCTGAGGAGTTGTTACAATAACAATTCCGTCAACGGGAAGATTCTGGAAAACGGTAAGCGAAACATCACCTGTTCCGGGAGGCATATCAACAAACATATAATCAACATCGCCCCAGGCAACATCTTTCCAGAACTGCTGGATTACACCCGAAATAACGGGACCTCTCCATACAACGGGCGAATCTTCATTTTCAAGAAGAAGATTAACCGACATAATTTTGATTCCCGTTTTGCTGATTTCGGGAAGAAGACCTGTTTCGTCTGCCTTTGCTCTTTCTTTAATTCCGAACGATTTGGGAATTGAGGGGCCTGTAATATCGGCATCAAGGATTGCACAGGCATTTCCTCTTGCCTGCATTGCACTTGCAAGCATTGATGTTACAAGCGATTTACCAACACCGCCTTTACCGCTTACAACGCCTATAACTTTTTTAACATTACTGAAAGGTCCGCAGGGTATTCTCATATCCTGAGCTTCTTTTTTTGAATCGCAATTGCTTGCGCAGTTTGCGCAATTTCCGCTGCATGCTTCACTCATGATTTTAAATCTCCTATCTATTTGAATAAATTTATAATTAACTCAATGCCGTATGATATTGCGAAAATCACGGGCATATGGGCAATATATATAATCAGGGCATTTCTGCCGAGAAAGCCGAAAAACTTATTTCTCTTGGGATAACTCCATTTCGGAAATCCGTTTTTAACAAAATAAATTCCCGCAAATGCACCCGCAAGAAAAATGAATATATTGGGCAACAGCGGAAAATAATCCGCAGAGAAAAAAGTATCCGAATAAAATCCGAGGGGGACAAGCCAGTTGTTCTCATAAAGAATTTCGGGAAGTTTAAAATACATAAGACTTCCGTATCTTAAAACTCCGTTTTCAATCTGACCGAAAAACGGATAAAGCACCGCACAGCCGATCATTCCCGCAAAAGGCGGAATCTTTTTGATAAGCTTTTTTAAAAGAGCAAAAATAATGATTGAACATGAAAGAAAATGAAGAATTCCGAACCAGATTTCGCATTCAACAAATCCCATTGCAGGCATAACAAATGCGGTTACCAAAGTAAAACCGAGCGCCACTCCGAGAAGTATCAATCCCCTTTTGAGGTTGCTTCCCGAAAGACTCGTTGAAACACCCGAAACAAACATAAAAAGCCCTGCAAAAATCGGTTCTACGGGCATAAAGAACAGAAAAAGCTCATATGCTGCATTTATGTCAAAAAACGAATACAGCAAATAAAAAGCATGATAAAAAATCATACAAAAAACTGCAAAGCCTCTGGCTTCGTCAAGAAAATGTATTCGGTTTTCATCCTTATATGATAATTTCATATTTTTACCTCGCTATCCTATTATTTTAACATAACATATTAAAAATGCAAGCATTTATTGACTTTATATTTAATTTGTTCTAAAATATTTTGTATCAATTATATATGGGGGAATATTATGATTGACAAAATCAGAGAATTGCTTTTTAAAATTTTCAAAAAAGAATCTTTTATCGGCAAGCTTATTGATAAACTTTTCACAAGAGAAATAATTACCTATGTTATTTTCGGCGTGCTTACCACGGTTGTTAATCTTGTTGTTTTTTATATTACCAAAAAGATTTTTATTTCAATCGGCTGGGACGGTGTTTTCAATGCCGTATTCTCCTCTGCGGGAAGCGAAAAGATTCTTGCTCTTCTCGGCAAAGGCACGGATTATCTTGACGCTACGGTAATTGCCTGGGTAGCGGCGGTTGTTTTTGCATTTGTAACAAATAAGCTCATTGTTTTTGAATCAAAAAGCTGGAAGCCCTCGGTTGCAGGCAAGGAATTTGTTGCATTTATCGGAGCTAGAGTTTTCTCTCTTCTTGTAGAGCTTTTATTTATGTTTGTTACCGTTACTCTTCTTTCATTCAACGAATTTATCGCAAAAATCTTTGTTCAGTTTGTTGTTGTTGTTCTCAACTATATATTCAGCAAACTCATAATTTTCAAAAAGAAATAAGGTATCGAAATGAAAATATCAGAAATAATCAAAAGCGAAAAGCCTGTTCTTTCATTTGAGGTTTTTCCGCCAAAAAATAACGAAAGCTACGAAAGTATAAAAGGTGCCGCACTTGAAATAGCCGCATTGAAGCCTGATTTTATGAGCGTTACCTACGGTGCGGGCGGCTCAACAAGCACTTATACTCTTGATGTTGCTCAGTCAATTCTTGCAAGCGGCGTTACTCCGATTGCTCACCTTACCTGCGTGAGCGCTTCAAAAGAAATAATCCATAATTACCTTGCGGAGATAAAAGAAAAAGGAATAGAAAATATTCTTGCTCTCCGAGGCGACCTGCCTGCAGGCGTCACGGCAGAAAGCCTTGATTTTGTTCACGCAAGCGACCTTGTTGAAGAAATCAAAGCCTTTGGCGGTTTCTGCATAGGCGGTGCCTGCTATCCCGAGGGTCACACCGAAAGCAGCAGTCTGACAAAAGACATAGAAAACCTTAAAATCAAGGTTGATGCGGGTTGCGAATTCCTTACAACGCAGATGTTTTTCAACAACGATATTCTTTATAATTTCCTTTATAAAATCAGAGAAGCGGGCATAACCGTGCCTGTAATTCCGGGCATAATGCCCGTTACAAACCCTGCCCAGATAAAACGCATATGCGCTCTTTCGGGAACGGTTCTTCCCAGAAGATTTCTTCGTCTTGTTGACCGCTTCGGCGATAACCCCGTTGCAATGAAGCGTGCGGGAATTATTTACGCAACAGAGCAGATTATTGACCTTTATTCAAACGGAATAAATGCGGTTCATGTTTATTCAATGAACAAACCCGATGTTGCAATGCAGATACAGAAAAATCTTGAAGGAATTATCGGATGAATAACATATATAAAAAGCCCTGCAAAGAGCTTGAAATAAGCAAAAAAGATATTGAAATATATCTCGGATACTACGGCATAAAACCCGATTCTTCAACCGATTCGCTGATTGAGGAATGCATCCGTGAATTTTGCGAAAAGGTTATCTTCAGAGCGTGCTACACCGTTTTACCCGTTGAATGCAAAAACGGAATTTCGCTTGGAAATCTGAATTTTTGCAGTAATTCTCTCAAGAAAAATCTTGACGGTTGCGATAGTGCATATCTCTTTGCGGCAACCGCGGGAAGCGAAAGCCAACGAATTATTGCAAGAAACTCTGTTATATCGCCTCTAAGAGGCATTGTTTCCGATTGTGTTGGCTCTGCGGCGATTGAAGCTTTTTGCGATAAATTCAACAGCGAATTTGAAAACTTCGATTTTCTCCGCCCCCGATTCAGCCCCGGTTACGGAGATTTGCCGCTTGAATGCCAGAAGCAGTTGCTGGAACTTCTTGACGCAAAAAAGAACATCGGACTTTCTCTGAACGAAAGTCTAATGATGTCGCCCACAAAATCCGTTACCGCAGTAATCGGTATCGGCAATGATAAAAACAAATGCAACGGACCCGGCTGTATGATTTGCAAGGCCGAAAGCTGTCCGTACAGATGAGGTTAAAATGGATATACTTCAAAAAATCAAAAACGGAATAACTTATTTTGACGGCGGTGCGGGCACACTTCTTCAGTCGTGGGGTCTTATGCCCGGTGAGCTTCCCGAAATGTGGAATCTCACAAATCCCGATAAAATAATAAAAATGCACCGCCTTTATCTTGAGGCAGGTGCACAGATTATTACTGCGTGCACATTCGGCGCAAACAGACTTAAATTTGATAATCTTGAAGAAATCATAACCGCCGCAATAGGCAATGCAAAAAAAGCTTGCGAAGGCTATGACGCATATGTTGCTCTTGATATAGGTCCACTCGGAAAAATGCTCGAGCCTCTCGGCGATTTGCCGTTTGAAGAGGCTGTTTCGATTTTTGCCGAAAC
>JAZRTQ010000016.1:0-22983 GCA_045652165.1 Acutalibacteraceae bacterium
TACTCTCAAAAAAATTTTTCAAGGGTTTTGTTCTTTTTCTTCGTTGTTTAATTTTCAATGTGCGGCACCCTGTCTTGCGGGTGCTCGAATAATATATCACACCACCATCCAATTGTCAACACCTTTTTTATCCTTTTTATTACCTTGTTGTCAACTAGTCCGTGTGTTTAGTTCGGGGTAGCTAAACGAGCCTATGCTTTGCATAGACTCGTTAGGGGGTGTTATTATTTGTATTACTTCTTATCTATTGTCTGCAAGAACTGATTTGCAAGGTTTACATAGTCGCTTGCCTTCTTTGATTTTTGAGCAAGCTTTGCAAACGGTTTGAGGGGGATTTTGCCTATATGTTTTATGCCGGGGATATTAATCTCTTTGCCCGTCTGATTTTTTATAAGTGTTTTTACATTCGGGTTTTCAAGAATATCACCGAGAGTATCATTAAGTGAAAGCTTATCGGGGTCAATCTCGTCATTTGCGTCAAACCAGTTGCGCACAAAGCTCTGCTGGCCTTCGCCGAGGCTGTATGCGGGATTGGGAATATCCGTACCGTTAACAACAATCTTATGAGTAAGCTTGCCTGATTTTGCAACGATAACATTCTCGCCCTCGTTGATTACTGCATCAACCTCATAAATCTTTTCGCCTGAAAGTTCGGTTTTTTCACCGTTGACAGTAAGTGTCACTTTATCGCAGTTTGAATAAACCTTGATTTTCTGTTCACCCGTGGGACGGTCAACAAATCGCTCGCCTGCTATATGCACGAATTTTTCATCCGACCAATGAGCTTTATATGCATAGAAAGCATCTTTCTTTATTTTACGGTCAATTGTTACAAGACCTTTATTATTTTTACCTCTGACTCCGCCCTCGTTGCGGATTGCCGAGCCGAAATCAAACATGTTCCATACATAAGAGCCCCAAATCCAATCGCGCTCATTGATTGCTTTTATATAATGCTCGTGGAATACAGACTGATATTCTTCGGTATAATCGCCCTGAACGGGATTTACAGAATGAAGGGTTGTTATGGCCTCCGCACCGTATTCGGTAATTGAAAACTTAAGCTCGGGTCTTTCTGCATGGAAACGGTCAAGCCATTTATCGATTTCGCTAACCGTCTGCACATACCAACCGTAATAATGATTATATCCGAGAATATCGGGAATATCGTTGAGCGGATTTGTGCTTGAACTGAAAGTTACCTGCGCGCAGGCAGTGGGTCTTGTTTCGTCAAGCTTATGGGCAATTGAATTAAGCTCTTCAATACCTTTATAAAGAGTGCCTCCGCCTCCCGCTATTGAAATCTCGTTTGCAATGCCCCAACAGAAAATTGAGGGATGATTATAATTCTGACGGATAAGTTCTTCAAGCATAAGCTTTGCCTGAGGCTGTTTCTTTTTGCTGAATCTTGAGATAACGGGAATTTCCGCCCAGATAAGAAAACCCGTTTCATCGCACATATCATAAAACTTTGAATCGTGCTGATAATGAGCAAGGCGGATTGAATTTGCGCCTGCCTCTTTTATGAGAGCTATATCGGTTGCGTGCTCTTTTTCGGTAAGGGCATAGCCGATATCTTTCCAGTCCTGATGTCTTGAAACACCCTTGAGTTTAAGATGCTCACCGTTAAGGAAAAAGCCTTTTTCATTATCAAAATAAAATCTGCGTATACCGAACCTGTCACTCACTTCATCAATAACCTCTCCGTCTTTGATGAGTTTTGCAACAACGGTATAAAGATAAGGATTCTGCATACCGTTCCATATAACGGGATTTTCTATTTCAAGCTTTGCAACATCTTTATCTGTTGCCGCAGATGCAACCTCGTTGCCTTCTGCATCGAGAATTGAAAATTCTTTTATAAGCCCTTCGCTCTCGCCCTCGATAACACTTTTCGCAAAAACCGTGCCGTCGGTGCGTGAAGTGACATACACACCGCATCTGCTCTTATCAAGGAGAGCGAAATGACTTTCGGCAACCTCGCAGATGATATTTACATCTCTGTAAAGACCGCCGTAGAAAGTGAAATCCGCCATTTCGGGATAAAGAAATTTGTTTGCGCTGTTATCAACCGCAATTTCAAGCAGATTTTTGCCGTCACGCAGAAATTCCGTTATATCGTAGCGGAACATTGAATATCCGTTTTCGTGTCTGCCGACAAATGCACCGTTGACATAAACTTCACAAACAATATTTGCCCCGTTGATTTCAATAAAAACCTTTCCGTCATATCCGGGAATGATTTTTCTGTATACACATCTGCCGCGGTAATATTTATCGCTCGCACCCTGACCGTCAACGCCGTTCCAACAGTGAGGCAAATTCACTTCTTCAACGATATTTTCTTTTATAAATTCCCAGTTTTCATTTATGTTTATTACTTTTCTCATCTTCCACCGTTCCTTAAAATATTTTTTACTATATAATTATATCATTATAATAATGCGAAATCAACATAAAAAAACCGCCCCAACCGAAGTTGAGGCGGTAAGTGTTTCAATTATGCCTTTTTCTTTGCTGCTGCTTTGATAGCAAAAAGAGCTGCAACTGTGAGCACGATACCTGCGGGAAGAGCAATGATTGCAAGACCCGAGGGAGCAAGAACACCTGCAATGATATATGTTACAAACGAGATTCCCGCAACTGTGAGCGCATAGGGAAGCTGAGTTGAAACGTGATTGATATGGTTGCACTGTGCACCTGCGGAAGCCATGATTGTTGTATCCGAAATGGGTGAGCAGTGGTCGCCACAAACAGCACCTGCCATACAAGCAGAGATAGCAACGATAGTGAGGGGATTGGTTGCTTCGAATACGCTGAGAACGATGGGGATAAGGATACCGAATGTGCCCCATGATGTGCCGGTTGCAAATGAAAGACCAACAGCAATAAGGAAGATGATAGCGGGAAGAAGCATCTGGAATGCGCCTGCGCTGCCTTCAACAAGCTGTGAAATATAAATCTTTGCACCGAGTGAATCTGTCATAGCCTTAAGAGTCCATGCACAGGTAAGAATAAGGATAGCGGGAACCATAGCTTTGAAACCATCGGGAATTGAGCCCATAATATCCTTGAAGCTGATAACTCTTCTGATAAGGAAATAGATAACTGCAAATACAATTGCAATTGCAGAACCGATAACAAGACCAACAGAAGCATCTGAATTTGAGAATGCATCAATAAAGCTTTCGCCGCTGAAGAAGCCGCCTGAATAAATCATACCGAGAACGCAAGCGGCAATAAGAACGATAACGGGAAGAACAAGGTCGATAACCTTACCCTTGGGGTTAGCTTCTTCATCGTTTGCCGATACAATGTCACCCGCTGTGAAAAGGTCTCCCTTTTCAAGTGCGTTTCTTTCGTGAAGCTTCATCGGGCCGTAATCAATCTTCATAACAGCAATCATAACCATCATAAGAATGGTGAAAAGTGCATAGAAGTTATAGGGAATAGCATTAACGAAAAGGCTGATGCCGCTTTCTGCGCCTGCACCTCTTGCGAAGCCTGCAACTGCTGCTGCCCACGATGAAATGGGAGCGATAATGCAGATAGGTGCTGCTGTTGCGTCGATAAGGTAAGCAAGCTTTGCTCTTGAAACCTTCTTTTCATCGCATACAGGTCTCATAACGGAACCAACTGTGAGACAGTTGAAATAGTCATCAATGAAGATAAGGCAACCGAGAAGAATTGTTGCAAGCTGAGCGCCAACTCTTGACTTGATGTGCTTTGAAGCCCATCTGCCGAAAGCTGCAGAGCCGCCCGCCTTGTTCATCATTGAAACAAGTGCTCCGAGAAGAACAAGGAAGATGATGATACCCATGTTGTAGCTGTCTGAAAGGCTTGCAACGAAGCCGTCGAAAAGAACATGGTTGATAGCTGTTTCAAAGTTTCCGCCTGCAAAAATGAACCCGCCTGCAATAATACCGATGATAAGAGAAGAATAAACTTCCTTGGTGATAAGTGCAAGAACAATAGCAATTACAGGGGGAAGAAGCGCAAGAATTGAAGCATATGAACCGATTGATTCGCGAACCTTTGCAATCGCCGAAGCAATGTTGGTTTTAAAATCGGGGTCATTACCGAGGTTGTCTGCATAAGCATCAACATAAGCGTGAGCCGAATCCGCATCGGAAAGATCATACTCGGTTACTTCGCCGTCTACATCAACGGAAATTGTGTTGCTTTCTGCGGGAGCTGCCATAAGAACAACCGCTTCGCCGTCAGCTGCGGGAGCTGCATCTTCTGTTGCAATTGCAAAGCCCATTGTTGTGAACATAGCCGCAACAAGAGCAAAAACAATAAACAGAGCCGCAAACTTTCTCTTGTTTGTCATTTAGAATTCCTCCTAAAAAAATAGCTCCGATATACACGGCTGCATATCGAAGCAAAAATCAATGTTATATCAAAGATTTCAGATAGCGCTCCACAACCGTGACAGTACGTTACATATTCTGCAACGTCCCAGCAAATGAAGCCTCGGGCAAGCTTCCATTCACTTCGGCAAAAGCCCCTTTCATTTCCGTTATTGCCCTTTGCGCGGAAATTACTGTTGACTTTCGCACCTCTATCACTTTGATATTAACTTATAGTTATTTTTTTGTCAAGGAAATTTAACTGTTTTTCAGCAAATCCCCTATTTTTTCGCTCAAAAGCGCCAATTCTTCCATTTTAAGAGTTTCTGCTCTTACGGAAGGCTCGAAGCCGCACTCTTCAATTGCTCTGATAACAATATCCTTTGCAATTCCCGAGCCTGAGCTTATGGAATTTGAAGCGGTTTTTCTTCTCTGCCCGAAAGCGGAATGAACTATTTTAAAGAAAAGCTTTTCATCGCTGATTTCAACCTCGGGCTGTTTTCTTATATCCATTTTTATAACACAGCTGTCAACCTTGGGTGCAGGCATAAATGAACCCGCAGAAACATCGAAAAGCTTATGGGCATTTGCATAATAATCAACCGCAACCGTTACCGCGCCCGAAAGGCGGCTTCCCACGGGAGCACAGATTCTCTGCGCCGCTTCCTTCTGAACCATTACCGTTACCGCTTCAATCGGAAGCTTGCTTTCGAGAAGAGCCATAATAACGGGCGATGTTATGTAATACGGAAGATTTGCGCATACATAGACGGGCATACCCTCAAATTTTTCTTTGATAAGTGCCGCAAGGTCTGTTTTGAGAACATCCTGATTGATTATTTCAATATTATCAAAATCTGCAAGAGTTTCATCAAGAATAGGCAGAAGTCTGGTATCAAGCTCAACACAAACAACTTTTTTTGCACGCTTTGCAAGCTCCGCGGTGAGTACACCTATACCCGCACCAATTTCGATTACTCCGCAGTTTTCGTCAATACCGCTCTCTTCCGCCATTCTGGGGCAAACAGACGGATTAACTATGAAATTCTGACCCAACGCCTTTGAAAAATGAAATCCGTGGCGCGAGAGAATATCTTTGATTGTTCCTATATCGGTTAAGTTATACATTACAGCAACCTCGTATCATTAATAATAAGCTCAAAATCGCAGCCGAAATATGCAGCGGATTTTTTGCAGAGCACCATTCTTTCAAGAAATATTTCAAAATATTCCATAACGGGACAAACCGCGGTATCAATTTTAATTGTTAAGCAAATCATTTTCTCTTCGGGCATCACCGCAACATTTGAACTGAAAACCGCATAGTTCACTCTGTCGTGAATATCGGTTTTAACAGTTTTTTTACTTCTCACTCTTGTTGTTCGAACATCGCTTTTATCCGCAAGAATAAGTGCGGCGGCAATGGGAGTTACGGGAGCGGCGGTTTTATCGTCGTGATGACCTATCGCAGTTGTTACCGCTATAACATCAGAAACGGGAAATTCTCTTGCACGCAGAAGCTCAAACGCAAGGAACGCTCCGCTTTGCGCGTGGTCACAACGGTTAACCGTGTTGCCTATATCGTGAAGCAGACCCGCAATTTTTGCGAGCTCGCAGGTTTTTTCGTCATATCCCAGAGCTTTAAGTATTTCGCTTGCATCGGTGCCGGTTTTAACTGCGTGAGCAAGACCGTGCTCGGTAAATCCGATTTCGCCGAGAACATCGTTTGCCGCTTTTATATATGCAATTATTTCTTCATCTTTCTTCAAATTTTCATAGCTGAACAAAAAACACACTTCCTTTTGCTGAAATATTGGCAACACTTCCGTTGATTTTTGCTGAAATATCAATATAATATTATTGTATATAAAATCAGGGAGGTTAAACCTATGTCTATTCTTGTAACAGGCGGTGCCGGATTCATCGGCTCCCACACCTGCGTTGAACTTCTTAATGCGGGCTATGACACCATTATACTCGATAATCTTTGCAACAGCAAGAGCGAAAGCATAAATCGTGTTAAAGAAATTACGGGCAAAGACGTAAAATTCTATAACTGCGATATCCGTGACCGCGAAGGTCTTGATAAAATCTTTGCAGAAAACAAAATTGATGCCGTTATTCACTTTGCAGGTCTTAAAGCAGTTGGCGAAAGCTGCGAAAAACCGCTTGAATATTACGATAACAACATCGGCGGCACCGTTATCCTTTGCGAAGCAATGAAAGCGGCAGGCTGCAAGAAGATGGTTTTCAGTTCATCGGCAACAGTTTACGGAAGCGAGAATCCCTCACCCCTCAAGGAAGATATGCCCGAGGGCAAAACAACTAACCCCTACGGAACAACAAAGCTTTATATTGAAAGAATTCTCAAGGACACCTGCGCTTCGGATGCTGACTGGAGCGTTTGCCTTCTCAGATATTTCAACCCCATCGGCGCTCACAAGAGCGGCAAAATCGGCGAAGACCCCAACGGTATTCCCAACAACCTCGTTCCCTATATCGCTCAGGTTGCCATAGGCAGAAGAGAATTCCTCAACGTTTTCGGTGACGACTATGACACACACGACGGCACAGGAGTTCGTGATTACATCCACGTTGTTGACCTTGCACTCGGCCACATCAAGGCTGTTGAAAAAATTCTCGGTGAAAAGGGTTGCTACACCTATAACCTCGGAACGGGTATCGGTTACAGCGTTCTCGATGTTGTGAAAGCATTTGAAAAAGCAAGCGGTAAGCCCGTTAAATATGTTGTTGCACCCAGAAGAGCGGGTGATATTGCAACCTGCTATTCAGACCCCTCAAAGGCAAAGGCTGAACTCGGCTGGGAAGCAATAAGAGGCATTGATGAAATGTGCGAAGATTCCTGGCGTTGGCAGTCACAGAACCCCAACGGCTACGGTGACTGATTATGAAAAATTATATCTGGGATTTTGACGGTATGCTGTTTGACAGCTATCCGCACATAACCTCGGCTTTTCTTAAAATGATGCGTGATTTCGGCAAGGATGCGGATTACGATGAAGCAAAAGCTTTGCTTGAAATCACCTTTGCGGATTGTTTTGAGCATTACGGCACAACAGAAGAAGAAAAAGCAGTTTTCAAAAAATATGAACACGATTATTTTCTTCGCCCCATTGCCGTGCCGTTTGAAAATACGGTTAAAACAATAAAGCTTCTTTCAGAAAGAGGCTGCAATCATTTTCTTTATACCCACAGAGGCAACGAAACCTCCCAGCACTATCTGAACGAAAGCGGCATCGCAGAATATTTTACCGCTTTTGTTGATTCTTCAAACGGTTTTCCCGCAAAGCCCGCACCCGATGCGGTTGAGTGGATTTGCAGAGAATATAATCTCGATAAAAGCGAAACCGTTATGATAGGCGACAGAGAAATCGATGTTCTCTCGGGCAAAAATGCGGGTGTTTACGGTTGCCTTTACACCAAAAAAGAAAACCCCGTAACCGCCGCAGATTTTGTTGTTGACGATATAATCAGAATTTTGGATATTTAAGGTGAAAATTATGAGAGCAGTAATTACAGTTATAGGTAAGGATATGGTTGGTATTCTTGCAAAAATTTCTACCGAATGTTCAAACCACAATATCAATGTTCTTGAAGTTACACAGTCAATTCTTCAGGATATGTTTGCAATGATAATGATGGTTGATATTGAAAAGGCAGATATTCCCTTCACCGAATTTTCGGATATGCTTGCAAAAACAGGCACAGAGATGGGTCTTTCCATTCACGCTATGCACGAAGACATCTTCAACGCAATGCACACCATTTAAGTGAGGTGAACCACCGTGCTCAACGCAAGAGATATTCTTGAAACAATAACCATGATTCAGGATGAACACCTGGACGTGAGAACAATAACAATGGGTATTTCGCTTCTCGACTGCTGTCACAGCGATGTTGATGTTATGTGCCAAAGGGTATATGACAAAATCACCCGCTATGCAAAAGACCTTGTTAAAACAGGCGAGCAGATAGAAAAAGAATTCGGCATACCCATTATCAACAAACGAATTTCCGTTACCCCCGCAGCAATGATTCTTGCTTCCTGCGAAGATAAAGACGCAGTCAAGCTTGCATTAACTCTTGAAAAAGCGGCAGTTGCCTGCGGAGTTAACTTCCTTGGCGGTTTTTCCGCCCTTGTTCAGAAAGGTTTCGGCCCCGGCGATAAAGAGCTTATCGAAGCTATCCCCGAAGCACTGAGCGTTACCGACCACATCTGTTCATCGGTTAACATCGGTTCAACAAAGGCGGGCATCAATATGGACGCCGTTGGTCTTATGGGTAAGATAGTCAGAAGGAGTGCCGAACTCACCGCTGACCGCGACTGCATAGGGCCCGCAAAGCTTGTTGTTTTCTGCAACGCTCCCGAGGATAACCCGTTTATGGCGGGTGCATTCCACGGTGCAGGCGAGCCCGACTGCGTTATCAATGTTGGTGTTTCGGGCCCCGGTGTTGTAAGAGCGGCACTTGCAAAAGCAGGCGATTGCGACCTTACAGCCGTTGCAGACATAATAAAGAAAACCGCATTCAAAATCACCCGTATGGGTCAGCTCGTTGCAAGCGAAGCAACCCGCAGACTCGGCGTGCCCTTCGGAATCGTTGACCTTTCACTTGCACCCACCCCCGCAATCGGCGACTCAGTTGCTCATATCCTTGAAGAAATGGGTCTTGAATGCTGCGGCTGCCACGGCACAACAGCGGCACTTGCACTCCTTAACGATGCAGTTAAAAAGGGCGGCGTTATGGCATCGTCACACGTTGGCGGTCTTTCGGGTGCATTCATTCCCGTTACAGAAGATGCAGGTATGATTGATGCGGCAAGATGCGGTGCATTAACAATAACAAAGCTTGAAGCGATGACTGCGGTTTGCTCGGTTGGTCTTGATATGATTAATATTCCCGGCGACACACCCGCAGAGGTTATCTCGGCAATCATAGCTGACGAAGCCGCTATCGGTATGGTTAACTCAAAAACAACCGCAGTAAGAGTTATCCCCGCTATCGGCAAGCAGGTTGGCGAAGAACTGAGCTTCGGCGGACTTCTCGGAAGCGGCCCCGTTATGCCTCTTTCAACCTGTTCCCCCGCAAAATTCATTTCAAGAGGCGGCAGAATCCCCGCTCCGATGCAGAGCCTTAAAAACTGATATATATAATGTAATATATAATATAAGCCCCGTACGGAAATCCGTACGGGGCATTTTCATTTAAAATACTTTTGTGATAAGACTCCATACCTTGCCGAATACATCAAGAACAAAGTTTGTTATCTTCCAGAAAGAACTGATATTGAAATCCGAAAGGAAATCGGCAATCATATCTGAAAGAGTTTCGTTTTTGATTTTATCAGCGGGAGCTTCCTTGGTTTTTGAAAGAGCAAAGCTGTCAACTCTCACAGCCTCGCCGTCAACAACCTGATAAGCGTTATAATAAAGCTCATTGCCTTCAACGGTTATTGCAGAGAACATTGAATATTCGCTGTCAACAATCGCTTCTGCTCTGGGGAATGATTTATCGGTTGCCTTAACATCCTTGGTCTTGTAAATCTTAACGCCCGAGGTGCCGCAGATTGAATAAACCGTGCCTCTGGGGTCAATTTTCATTTCATAATCAAGACCGTTATAGGTAACATTTTCTGTTTTTGAGGGAACAACCGCATTCGCATTGAGGGCATCGGTTCTTAAATAAACGTGGTCGTGACCCTGAAGCACAAGGTCAACTCCGAGATAAGGAAGAAGAGCACCAAGCTGCTTTCTCATTCCCTCAACATCGCCGTCATCATAATGCGAACCGTTTGAATAAAGAGCTTTATGAAGCACAACGATTTTCCACTGTGCATCGCTGTTCTTTATGTCATTTTTGAGCCATTCAAGCTGTGCATCGCTGAGCTTATCATCAACAATATCGTTGGTGTTAAGAACGGTGAAGTGAACTCCGTTATAATCATAGGAATAATAAACACCGCTTTCCTCATCCTGCTCGGGAACATTGGGAAGAGTGAACACGCTTGATATTGCCGCCTCGGCATCTTCGTGGTTGCCCGATGTGGGCATAAAGGGCAGGTCAAGAAATGCGTCTGTTGAATGCAGTAAATAATTCCAATGCTTAACATTTTCGCCTGCATCAACCTGGTCGCCCGCAGAAACTATAAACTTTCCGTCGGGATAGGTTTCTCTTGCGGTTTCAATAACCTCGGCAAATCTTTCATATTGATTTGCTCTCTGCGCCTGCGGGTCTGTCAGATAGAAGAAAGTGAAAGCATCATCGCTGTTTCCGCTTGCGGTTTCAATAACACCCGCTTCGCTCCACCAGCCTTTTTCCGCATCGCCCACACGGTAGCTGTATTTTGTGCCTGCTTCAAGACCGCTGAGTTTAACTGTATGCTGAACATATTCAACGGTATAAGGAAGAAGACTGAAAATTCCGAGATCCGCACCGGGATAGCTTCTTTCAACGGTTTCGCTCGAAGCCTCTATACGGCTGTCAACTGTGGGCTTGCCTGTGAATTCGGGGTTTTCGCTGTAAGGAACAATTTCAATATCCGAAGCGGTGAGGCTGTATTTTGTGAGCCACGTAACGGTTATTTCGCTTGAAGAATCTTCACCTAAGTTAACAACCAGCTGTGAGGGAAGTCTGTAGTCTTCTTTTATTGCCTCAACCTCAACGGGACCCGAATAAGTGAGAGCAACATTATTATCCTGCGAATCATCAAGGAAGAAACTGCCGAGCATCCACGAAATTGTGTAGCCCCAGGCTTCAAACTGGCTGAAGGTTATATATTCACCTGCAAGATGATCGATAATTGCATCGATTGAGCTGTATTCTTCAGGAACAAGAGGAATTGAAAGAACTGAATCAATAAGATTTATAAAGCTGTTATCTCCGCCGAGAAGAGCTTCGGTTGCACCCTGGAGCACAAGACCGAGAACGCGGAAAAGAGTGCCCGCGGGGAAAAGTTCACCCGGATTGAAATCGAGGTTTGCAAGAATTTCGTTCTGAACAAGGTCGGTAACAACAACCTCACGCAGAAGATTGAAAAATTCTTCTGCAAGCTCTCCGCTGTCAAATCTTTCAAGAATATCGGTTATGTAGGGATAGTTTTCAATATCCTCATCGCCAACATAGTGGAGAAGCATAACGCTTGAGGCAAGCTCACCTATTGTGCATCCCTTACCCGTAAGAGGATAGCCGAGTTTTTCGTTGAGAGCTGTGCAAGGAAGAGAAGAAGCCTCAAACGAAAGAAGCTTGTTGAGGATTGTATCTACCTTTGCAAGAGTGCCGTCTATATCGTTGATATAAACATTATCTATCTGCGAGCCGAGATCATTGATAAAGCCCATAACATTGCCGCTGACGGTGAGAATATCCATATTGCCTATAGCAAGACCGTTTGTGCCGAGAGCATCAATGATTATTTTCTCAAGGTCAAGATTTTTGGTTGCAAGGTAATCTATAAGACCGCCTGCTTCCTGAATTTCTGTGAAAATATCTGTGATAAACGGACGGATTATACCGTCAAGAAGCTCCTTGACTCCGCCGTCACCGAAGGTTCTTCCGAAAGAATATGTATATTTGAACGGCGATTCATAAACCGTTCCGTCATCATTTTTAACGGGCTGATACTTGTCAACATCAAGAGTCTGTTCGCTCATTGTTATATTGCTTCCGTCAGAAACAAAATCAACTATCTTGTAATAGTTGGGATAGCCCGAAAGAGTGGGTGTGAGAATATCGTGAATTTCTTCACCGTTATCATTCACATAAGAAGCAACGTCATTTGAGTGAAGGTGACCTGTGAAGATATAGTGCATACCTGCATCCGCATATGCATCTGCAACCTTTACCCATTCCTGCACAACGAAGGGCCAGAAAGTTGCTTCTTCAATATCCGTGTGAGGGATGAGGTTATGATGCTGCATTGCAACAACGGTAAGTCCTTCTTTTTCAGCACTTTCACACTCTGCAACTATCCAGTCAAGAAGACCGTCGGCAATTCTGCCGTCTGTCATATGCTCATTGCCCTCTGCACCGTTATCCTCGCTGTACATACAAGTATCAATGGCGATGAGCTTATAATCTCCGAGAACCTTTGTGTATGAAAGCATACCGCCCTTTTTGCCCTCTTCGGGAACAAAAACGCTGTCTGCCTCGTCATAACCGAAATCTGCATATATTTCACGGAATTCTTCGGGAGTTGTTATTCTTGCAGGCTCTTCAACATCATTTTCAAAAGTTGAAGCGTTGCTGTTATTTATATCGTGGTTACCGGGGATAACAAAAACGGGAATCCCGGTTTCTTCTTCGAATGCCGCAAATTTTTCAGCAAGTGCAACGTGACCCTCATATTCGCCGTCTTTTGTGAGGTCGCCGGGAATAAGCACATAGGTTGCACCGTCTTCTGCCGCATTGCGGAGCACACCGTCAAGAGCGTTATCAATAAGCGAATCCAGATCGTCATATTCCTTGTGCTTATTTGCAAGGAATTCCTGCCAACCCTCGCCCTTTTCGCCCTTGAGCACCTGCGGATAATAATGAATATCCGAGATAACACCGAAGCGGATTGATGAAGAATCCGCACTTACTATCATAGGCACGCTTGCAATAATCAAAGCAAGCGAAAGCACAAGGCTGATTATTTTTAATGATATTTTTCTGCCTTTCATTCTCTGTCCTCCATAAAAGGGTCAAGGGCTTGAAAAAATCAAGCCCTGTAACTTTAATCAGATATTTTTAAGAAGAGGTCCGATGCCCTTGATTGCTGCGGGAATACCCTTAAGAATCTTACGGATACCGCCCTTTTCGCCGCTGATCCACATAACAAGACCGTTTGCCATATCTTCGCTCATTACGCCGCCGCTCATGCTGATGAAATCACGGAAGGGAGTCTGAAGAGCGATTGCCTGCGCAAAGCCTGCGGGAATAACGGTTGAGAGAAGCTTATAGAACTTCTTGCCGTTCTTTGCGTGACGGCAGCTTTCAAATGTATCCTGAATGCCGAGTTTGCGGTTCTTATCATAATCGGTAGGAGGAAGCTCTCTGCCGAGAACTGCAATAAACTGGTCAGCAGGCATATTCTGAACCTCGCCTGTGTAATAGAGAGGAGCAACCTGAGAATAATCGGGAATATCTGCTGCGGGAGCAGTTACGTTAACGGTTGCGGAAAGTCTGATGTCGGCACTTGAAGCACCAACAAGAATATCGAATGCACCGCTTTCAACGCACCAGTCATTGATATTTACATTATAGAAAGCAAATGCTCTCTTTGAAAGACCAACGGTGATTTCTTTCTGTTCACCGGGATTAAGCCAGATTTTCTTGAAACCTTTAAGCTCTTTTTCGGGTCTGTAAATTGTGCTTTCTTTATCTGCAACATAAAGCTGTGCAATTTCATAACCGGGAACATCGCCTGTGTTCTTAACCTTGAATGAAACTTCAAGAGTATCGGTATCGTTCATTTCGGTTTTGTTGAGCTTTATGTCTGAATATTCAAATGTTGTGTATGAAAGACCGAAACCGAAGGGATAACGAACCTCTCTGCCGATCTTTTCATAATATCTGTATCCGATATAAACGCTCTCACGGTATTCAACGCTTGCTTCGTTGCCGGGGAAGTTGTTTTTTGCGGGTGTGCAGTTATAGCACATGGGATATGTTTCGGGAAGTTTACCGCTGGGGTTAACTGCGCCCGAAAGAATATCTGCAACTGCACCTGCGCCTGCCTGACCGCCGAGGTAGGAGTTGAGAAGTGCGCTTACGCCATCATTCCAGGGAAGAGCAACGGGTGAACCGCCTGCAAGAACAACAACAACATTCTTGTTAACCTTAAGGATTTCTTCAACAAGTCTGTTGTGTGACTCGGGAAGATCCATATGAGTTCTGTCATAGCCCTCTGCTTCATATTCATCGGTAAGACCAACAAATACAACTGCTGTTTCGCATCTCTTTGCAAGCTCGATTGCCGCTGCAAGATGCTCTGCATTCTTCTTTGCCTTGCTCTTTTTGAGTTCATAACCCTGAGTAAACTCAACATTGAAGCCAATCTTCTTCATTTCGTCGAGAGCATTGTCAAGCTGAGTGGGATTTATGTGTGATGAACCTGCGCCCTGGTATCTGGGAGTTCTTGCAAGCTCACCGATAACAGCAAGCTTACCGCTCTTCTTAAGAGGAAGAATGCCGTTGTTCTTAAGGAGAACCATTGATTCTGCAGCAATTCTTCTTGCGAAGGACTGGTCGTCTGCATCGTTATACTGATAGTTTGCCTGTGCGCCGTCAACTGCCTTCTTGATAAGGTTAAGAACATTTTCTGCTCTTTCGTTAACAACTGCTTCATCAAGTTCGCCGCTTCTTACTGCATCAACAATCTTCTTTGCGCCTGAGCCCGATGATGAGGGCATTTCAAGGTCGTTACCGTTCTTAAGACCGAGAACTCTGTCATTAACAGCACCCCAGTCGCTGACAACAACGCCGTCATAGCCCCACTCGTCACGAAGAATCTCAATCTGAGTGTGTTTGTTTTCGGAACCGTGGAAGCCGTTGATTTTGTTATATGAATTCATTACAGTCCAGGGCTTTCCCTTCTTGACTGCAATTTCAAAAGCTGTGAGATAAATTTCACGAAGAGCTCTTTCGTCAACAACAGAATCGCAGGTCATTCTGCGTGTTTCCTGGCTGTTGGCGCAGAAATGCTTGAGTGATGTGCCTACGCCCATTGACTGAACGCCCTGAATAAAGCTTGCAGCAAGCTCACCTGCAAGGATGGGGTCTTCCGAAAAATATTCAAAGTTTCTGCCGCAAAGAGGCGATCTCTTCATATTGATACCGGGGCCGAGAAGCACGCCAACCTCTTCTTTGAGGCACTTTTTACCGAGAGCAACACCCATCTGATAAAGAAGCTCGGGGTCCCATGAAGCAGCGGTTGTTGCTGCTGTGGGGTAGCTGATTGCGGGCACGCTGTTTGAAAGGCTGTCGCCCTTTTTGCTGTAGTCCTTTTTACGAAGTCCGTGAGGGCCGTCGCAAACCATAACTGAAGGGAAGCCGTATTTTTCCATTCCCTTGAGATGCCAGAAATCGGCACCGTCACACATAGCGGCTTTTTCTTCGAGGGTCATCTGAGCAAGAATTTCTTTTACATCTTTCATTGGAAGTCCTCCTTATATATCTGAAGATTCATCTAAACCAAGTATATCATCGGCGTTCATGCCGTCGATTTCTTCAACCTTTTTGAGCTTTTTGCGAATTATTTCATTTCGCTTATCAGCTTCTTCAAGCGATTTGCCCGCTTCGTTTATCTTCTGCTTTGCCTTCTGAAGCACAATGCCGAATTTATCATACTGCACCTTTGCGGCGGCAAGCAGCAAACGAACTTCATTTGCCTTTTCGTTAATGGCAACCGCTCTGAATCCGAGCGAAAGAGAATTGAGCAATGCGGTAATTGTTGTGGGGCCCGCAAGCATTATGTTGTATTCGCTTCTTATTCTTTCTGCAATTCCCGAACGTGAGGATGCAATTTCAGCATAAAGACCCTCTGTTGCAAGGTAGAGAATTGCATAAGGAGTTGTTGTGGGAACATTGATATATTTTGCAACCGTTTTTGCTTCACCGAGCACTCTTGCTTCAAGTGCTTTTCTTGCGGCATCAAGAGCTGCGGCATCGGCGCTGTCGGCTGCATCGCAAAGCCTTACATAATCCTCCATGGGGAACTTTGAGTCAATGGGCAGATATGTCATTCTTGAACTGCCGTCACCTGAAGGGATTTTAACCGCAAATTCAACCCTTTCCTTTGATGCGGGGTCGCACGCAAAGTTTGTTTCGTACATACCGGGTATTGTCTGGTCAAGAATCGCACCGAGCTGAACCTCTGCCCAGGTGCCTCTTGCTTTAACATTTGTGAGCACTCTGTTGAGCGATGTTACATTTGCGGTAACTCCGTTTGAAAGCTCCTTCATTTCGCCGAGTGATTTATAAACATTTTCAAGTCTTTCAGAAACGGTTTTGAATGAACTGTCGAGCCTTTGTGAAAGAGTTTCATTAAGCTTTTCATCAACGGTAAGCCTCATCTGTTCAAGCTTCTTTTCGTTGCTTTCTCTCATTTTATCAACCGCAAGAGAAAGAGCCGCAGTCTGTTTTTCCGACTGCTCAAGATTATTTATTCTTATTCTGTTGAATGACTCGCTCACCGTTTTTTCGAGCAAAGCATTCTTTTCTGTATATTCGAGCTTCAACCCTTCAATTTTTGAATTCATTTCGCCCATCGAGCGTGCCGTTTCGTTTCTCATTTCGCTTTGCGAATGCTGCATTTCGCGACGGCTTCTTTCAAACTCCGAGCCGAGCGAGCGGGAAAGCTCCGTTACCTTTTCCTTCACTCCGTCGAGCTTTGCGGGAAGCTCGTTTTTGCCGTTCTCTTTTTGCTTTGCAAGCAAAACAATCAGCAGAACAATAACGGCAACAAGAAGAAAAATTATTATGTAGGATTCCAATTCTGCCGCCTCCATCGTATATAATGTATAAAAACATAGTCATTCTACCATATTTTGTTGATATAAGCAATATTTTTGATAAAATAAATTACTAAAATTTCAATAAGATTGATTTTTAAATATTGTTGTGGTAAAATTGCGGTGCAATTATTTATTGAAAGTCAGAGGTACTGTTATGATTGGTATTATCGGTGCAATGCGAATAGAAGTTGAAACCATAAAATCGCTTATGGAAATTGAAGAAAAAAGAACAATAAGCGGTGTTGAATATGCAAGCGGAAAGCTTCACGGAAAAGAAATTGTTGTTGCGGTTTGCGGCATAGGCAAGGTTGCCGCTGCTATGTGCGCACAAACAATGATTCTCACCTATTCACCCGACTGCATTATCAACACAGGCGTTGGCGGAAGCCTGAGCAACAAGCTCAATATCTGCGATATTGCAATATCCGAAAGCCTCGTTCAGCACGATATGGACACCTCGCCTCTCGGCGACCCCGTGGGTCTTATTTCAGGCATAAACATCATCAATATCCCCGCTGACGAAAAGGTTGTTTCTCTGCTTGAAAAAGCCGTTGAGTCACTCGGAAACATCAAGGCTGTCAAGGGAGTTATCGCTTCGGGTGACCAGTTTATCGCAAGCGTTGAAAAGAAAAAATTCATAACAGAAAACTTTGATGCTATAGTTTGTGAAATGGAGGGTGCAAGCATCGCTCAGGTTTGTTATACAAACGGAGTTCCTTTCGGCGTTGTGCGTGCCGTTTCAGACTGTGCAGACGGTTCATCTCATATGGATTACGGCGAATTTCTTCCGATTGCGGCGGCGAACGCGGCAAAATTAATTGAATATTTTGTTAAAAATTCCTGATTTTAACGGCGGCTTCGGCTGCCGTTTTTTCTTTCGGCAAAATCACTCTATCCTTTATAAAAATAAAATATAATTTGTTGACATTGGACAATTTTTTTGTTAGAATTAATTGACTGTATTTATAAGTAAGGAGGAAACAAAAATGATTGATCAGAAAACATTGGCATATATCAATCTTTACGGCGTTCTCGGCACACTTGAAAACCTTTGCGAGATCGCTCCCGAAGCAAGCAGTCTGCTTACAAATAAAAAACCCATTTCAATCGGCTTTGATGTAAAGGGCGGCCCTTCGGCAACAATTACCTTTGCAAACGGCAGATGCAGAATGGAACAAGGCTGCAACAAATGCGATGTTAAGCTTCCCTTCAGCTCATGCGAAAAATTCAACGGACTTATTGACGGAACAACAACTCCCATCCCCTCAAAGGGATTCCAGCACATCAAGTTCCTCCTCAATGATTTCACAAAGCTTACTGATCTTCTCACAAAATATATGAGACCCGATCCCGCTGACCTTGAAGATGAAGATTTCTTCAGAATCAGCACCACTCTTATGATGTATACAATTTCTGTTGCAATTGCACAGATCGGTAACAACGATGAAATCGGCAAATTCTCCGCAAGCAATATGGTTGACGGCGAAATTGCTTTCAGCATCAAAGACGGTCCCGCCGCAACAGTAAGAGTTAAAGACCACAGACTTCTTGCTATCAAGAAGCCCAGCGAAAATCCCAGAGCTGTTATGGAATTCTCAAGCATCAGACTTGCAAGAGATTTGTTTGACGGCAACGTTAATGCAATCGCTTGCGTAGGTTCGGGCGACATCGTTATGAAGGGCATGATTTCAATGCTCGACAATCTTAACAGAATTCTTGACAGAGTTGCTCTGTATCTTGCATAAGGAGGTTTCTGAAATGAGTATGAAAATCAATACACACGCTAAAAGTGCTGAGCTCTTTCAGAGAGCCGCAAAAGTAATTCCCTCAGGTCTTTACGGCCATCAGGGCCCCGCAGAGGGCTGCTGCATCCCCGTTTCGGCATATCCCCTTTTCAGCCAGAAGGCTCAGGGTGCATATTTCTGGGATGTTGACGGAAACAAATACATAGACTATATGTGCGCATATGGCCCCAACGTTCTCGGTTACAATGACCCTGATGTTGACAAGGCTGTTATGGAGCAGATGAAAATAGAAAACTGCGTTACCGCTCCCTCAACAAAAATCATTGAGTTTGCAGAGCTTATGGTTGACACAGTTGCTTCGGCAGACTGGGCATTCTTTGCAAAGAACGGCGGCGACACAACAACTGCGGCTATCATGACCGCAAGAGCAGCAACCCACAGAAAGAAGATTATCTTCGTTAAGGGTTATTATCACGGCGTTGCTCCCTGGTGCCAGAAGATTGACTATCCCGGCGTTATCCCCGAGGATGTTTCAAACAATCTTTATGTTGATTGGAATGATTTCGAGCAGCTTGAAAGAGTTGTTGCAGAAAACGAAGGCGAAATTGCCGCATTCATTTCAACTCCCTATATGCACGGCAACTTCCTTGATAACATTCTTCCCGCAGAAGGCTATTGGCAGAAGGTTCGCAAGCTCTGCACAGAAAAGGGCATCGTTCTTATCGTAGACGACGTTCGCTGCGGTTTCAGACTTGACCTTGCAGGCTCCGACCATCACTACGGCTTTGAAGCTGACCTTATCTGCTTCTGTAAAGCTCTTGCAAACGGCTGGAACGTTTCGGCTCTTTGCGGTAAGGATTGGCTCAAGAGCTCAATAAGCGGTCTTTCATACACAGGCAGCTACTGGATGAGCGCAGTTCCCTTTGCGGCAGCTATCGCTTGTATCAACAAGATGAAAGAAATTGACCTTCCCAAGATTTGTCTTGATAAAGGCACAATGCTCTGCGACGGTCTTAAGGCTGCTGCTGCAAACAACGGATTTAATCTTAATGTTTCGGGTGAACCCGCACTCTTCTACCTGATGCTTAAAGATGACAATTCACTTATGCTTCATCAGGAATGGATTGCAGAGGTTGTTAAGAGAGGCGTTTATATGACCAACCATCACAACCACTTCATCAACGCTGCTCTTTCCGATGAAGATATCAAGCACACAATCGAGGTTGCGGAAGATGCATTCAAGGCAGTCCGCAAAAATCACCCCGAATTAGGATAATTAAAGGAGGATATTACTATGGCATTAACCAAACAGGAATGGCTTGAGCTTGAAAAGCAGGCTCATGAGCTTCGTAAGCTTTGCCTTGACACCACCTATTGGGCAGGCAGTGCTCATATCGGCGGCGGTATGAGCGTTATGGATATGCTCACCATTCTCTATTACAAGTACATGAAATATGATGTTGCAAATCCCCAGTGGGAAGACAGAGACCGTTTCATTCTCAGTAAGGGTCACGCAGGCGTTGCTCTTGCAAGCCTTGTTTGCCATGTTGGATTTGACGATAAAGAAAAGCTTAAGACATTCAACCTTTCAAACTCAACAATGGGTATTCACCTTGATTCAAACAAGGTTAAGGGCATTGATGCTTCAACAGGTTCACTCGGCCACGGTCTTTCAATCGCTCTCGGAACTGCTCTTGCAGCAAAGGTTCTCGGCAAGGATTATATGACATACTGTATCCTCGGTGACGGCGAATGCGACGAAGGCTCAAACTGGGAAGCAGGTATGGCTGCTGCTCATTTCAAGTCAGACAATCTTATCGCTTTTGTTGACAGAAACAAGTGCATGATTGACGGTCCCACAGAAGAAGTTATGAAGCTTGAACCCCTTGCAGATAAGTGGGCAGCATTCGGCTTTGAAGTTCTTAATGTTGACGGTCACGATATGAACGCTCTTTCAGAGGCTATCGACACCGCTCTTGCAGTTAAAGATAAGCCCGTTATGATTATTGCCGACACAGTTAAGGGTGCAGGCGTTGATTATATGGAAGGCGACTACAAGTGGCACTACGGCGCACTCAATGAAGAGAAATATGAGCTTGCAAAGGCAAGCCTTGAAAAATACTATGCAGCACGTGTTGCTCGTGCAGAAAAGGAGGGCATCTGATTATGGCAGGAGGACTTACATATACCGCTACCGAATCAACAGCTTTCTCAACAGCTGAAATTTACGGTAAGGCTCTTTGTGAGCTTGGCGAAAAGCATCCTGAGGTTGTTGCTCTCACAGCCGACCTTGGTAAATCAACAAAAATCGGTATGTTCGGCGAAAAATTCCCCGACAGATATTTCAACGTAGGTATTGCAGAACAGAATATGTTCGGTATGGCTGCAGGTATGGCAAGAGCAGGTCTTGTTCCTTTCCTTTCAACCTTCTCGGTATTCGCTTCTCTCAGAAGTGCAGACCAGCTTCACACCGACATCTGCTATCAGAACGTTAACGCAAAAATCATTGCTACACACGCAGGCACATCATTCGGTCAGGCAGGTTCAACTCACCACGCTATCTGCGATATGGCAGTTGCCCGCTCAATCCCCAACCTCACAGTTATCTGCCCCGCAGACGGACTTGAAACCTACAATGCAGTTCACGCTGCATACGATAATTACGGACCTTACTACATCCGTATCAACAGAGGCTTTGACCGCGTTCTTTATGAATCAAGCGATTATGGCTTTGAAGTTGGTAAGGCTGTTACAATCAACGAAGGTTCCGACATAACAATCATTGCTTGCGGTTCATGCGTATTCCAGGCATATCAGGCTGCAAAGTTCCTTGAGGTTAACGACGGTCTTAAGGTAAGAGTTCTTAATATGCACACAATCAAGCCCATCGATAAGGAAGCTATCGTTAAGGCTGTTATGGAAACCCGCCGCATCATCACTGCTGAAGACCACAACATTCTCGGCGGTCTCGGTTCAGCAGTTGCTGAAGTTATTGTTGAGGCAGGTAAGGGCTGTGCATTCAAGCAGCTCGGTATCCCCGATAAGTTTGCTCCCATCGGTCTTCACGAAGACATTATGTCAACTCTCGGCATAGACCAGAACGGTATCATTGCCGCAGTTCGTGAAGTTATGGGTAAAGACTTCGAGCTCGACGACGACTGGGACGACGAAGCATAAATTTGAGTTCTTTTCACTTTCTCGTTCAGTCGCGTATAGAAATACGCTTTCCTCACTGCGAAAGCGAAAATAATCTCAAATTCTGAAATTATTTTTCTTTTTTCAGTCGTGTATTAGTGAAATAACTCAAATCTTAAAACAACTAACCGAAAGGAATGATTAATATGGCTTCAAGAGAAGATATATTGACTAATAAAATTTTCCTTTGTGCGGTTCTTCCCCTTGTCAAGACCATTGCTATGGATGACCCCAAGCTTGCAAAGAAATTTGAGCATGCACACGCGGTTATTCAGGTCAGCGCAAAAGACCCCGACGCTCCCGACGGCAAGTTTGCAACCCACTATGTTGTAAACAGCGGCGAGTGGCTTTGCCATACAGATAAGGTTGCTGACAATGCTCATATCGAGCTTGAATTCAAGAGCATTGAAACAATGAACGCATTCTTCAAAGGAAAAATCGGCCCCTCTACTCTTCCCAAGATGAAGGGTGTTACCAAAAAACCTGCTGTTTTCGCAGCTTTTATGATGACACTCCTCAAGATGTCCTCAATGCTTACGGCTACCGAAGCTCCTGAGGCTGAAGAAGATAAGAAACTTCTTGTTACGTGCTATTTCTATCTGCTTTCAAGCGGCATCAGCACGCTCAATAAGCAGGGTCACGAAGAAATTCACAACTGGACTCTCAAGAGCCCCGACAGAGTTTATGCCTGGGCAGTTAACGATTATCCCGAGCTTTCGGCTTATATCCGCATCAAGGCTGGTAAATCAAAGGCAGGCCGCGGAGTTTATAAGCGTGCGCTCCCCTTCTTCACCATGAGATTTGATAGCCTTGACAGCGCTCTCGGTATTCTTATGGGAACCGCAGATATGCTTGAATTCACAAAGACAGGCAAGCTTATCATGGACGGCGCACCCGAATTCGGTGCTGAAATCGGTAACTATATGATGATGGTTGGCGACTACGCAAGATAAAAAATTACGGAGCATTCTCATTTGAGAGTGCTCCGTTTTATTATGTTCTGTATTCAAATGTCTGCTCTTTTTCAAGTGCCTTAAGGTATCTGCGGCATTCTTCTTTGGCTTTTTCCAGATCAAGGTCAAGATAATTTCCGCATTCTTTTCTTGTGTTGCCGAAAACCTCGCCCTCATAAGCTATGATATCAGCAAGAATTTTCTTCGTTATTTCAAGAATTTT
>JAZRTQ010000017.1:0-46188 GCA_045652165.1 Acutalibacteraceae bacterium
CCTTCATTTGCACCGAAACCGTCCATTTCAACAAGCAACTGGTTAAGGGTCTGCTCTCTTTCATCGTGTCCGCCGCCCATACCTGCGCCTCTGTGACGGCCTACGGCATCAATTTCATCAATGAATATAATTGACGGTGAGCTTCTTTTTGCCTGGTCAAAAAGGTCACGCACTCTTGAAGCACCGACGCCGACATACATTTCAACAAAATCCGAACCCGAAATTGAGAAGAACGGAACATCTGCCTCACCTGCAACGGCTCTTGCTAGAAGAGTTTTACCCGTTCCCGGAGGGCCTACAAGAAGAACACCCTTTGGAATTCTTGCACCGAGCATATCAAACTTTGCGGGGTCTTTAAGGAATTCAACAATTTCCGCAAGTTCTTCTTTTTCTTCATCTGCACCCGCAACATCGGCAAAGGTTGCCTTTCTCTTTTCGTCCTTGGCATTCTTGATTCTTGCCTTACCGAAACTCATCGTGCGGTTATTTTCATTGCTCATGCTCTGATTCATTCTCCTGAACATAAAGAATGTTACACCGAGCATTGCAACAAGCAAAAGAAGAGTCGGAGCAATCTGATATATCCACTGACCTGTTGAGCCTGTTACATAGCTTGCCTTAACGGGGTCCTGAGGATTTTCTCTGTTATGCTGAATAACGCCCTCGTGGATGTCTTCAAGGAAAAGAGTAACGCTGGGCACGGAGAATGCCTTTTCGGTTTCCTCTCCGTCAAGCTTATAGGTAAGAGCACCGCTGCTCAAATTAAGCTTATATTCATCAACCTTGCCCTCATCAAAAAGGGATACAAGCTGATAATACTCAAGCTTTTCTCTCTGCTGGGTGCTTGCATAATAGCTTACACCCGCAATAATCATAACCGGAATCAGAATATAAGGCAAAAGCGTCATGAGCTTTTTCTTCATATCCGGCTTTTTGCTGTTGTTCTTTTTAGTATTCAATTGGAATAATCACTCCTTAAACTATCTTTCCCCAAAAGGTTTATGAGTAAACCTCTCTTTTAAGTACGCCTACATAAGGAAGGTTTCTGTATTTTTCGTCATAGTCAAGACCGTAGCCTACAACAAATTCATCGGGCACTTCTGCGCCTGAATAATCAGCATAAAGATCAACTGCTCTGCGTTCGGGTTTATCAAGCAGAGTACAGATTTTTATGCTGCTCGGATTTCTTTTTTCAAGAATGGAAATTATATAATTAAGAGTTCTTCCCGAGTCGAGAATATCCTCAACAATAAGAACATCCTTGCCTTCAAGATTAATATCCAAATCCTTAATAATTTTCACAACACCTGATGATGTTGTTCCGCTTGCATAGCTTGAAACGCACATAAAGTCTATTTCGCAGGGAATTGTTATTGCTCTCATAAGGTCTGCCATAAAAACAACGGAACCTTTGAGAACACTTACAAGCAAAAGGTTTTTCCCTTTATAATCTTCGCTTATCTGTTTGCCGAGCTCATTTACGATACTCTGCAGCTTTTCTTCGCTGTAATAAACAGCCTCAATATCATTAAGCATTTTTCAATTCCTTTCAATGCTGATGCAAAGTATTCTTTTGGTTTCTTTTGTAACTGAAACTCTTTTGTCACAGCCTATACCTTCTGCAAGCACAAGGCCGTTATCATCAGCAATAATAATAACTTCATTTCTTTTTTCGGGAGGAATTGAAAGCTCATTGAACAGCTTTTTCAGCGTTTTTGCGCAGCCTCTTTTGGCAAGCGATATTCTGTCGCCCGCCTCACGGCTTCTGACAACCAATTCACCCGATATTTTATCATAATCCAAACAGTAATCCGTTGACTGTTTTGAAATGATTTGTGAATAATTTATTTCCGAAACTTCTTCAACAAAAGACTCAATCTCTGTATCCGCAAACTTCATTTTACCGATTCCGAGATTTTTACAGCAGTATTTCTGCGATGAATCTTTCGGAAAATCAAGAATGTTCTTTCTCACCCTTACCGTTAAAGCGCCGTTTATTACACAGCTTCCGCCATTCTCAAGCAATTCGCAGATTCGGTTTACCGCTTCATATTCGGGGGTTATACCCGTTTCTTTTTCTGCAATAAACACAACTGCACGGCGTTTGAGCGGTGCGGGAGATTCAGCGAGTACTATCGCGTTATACCCCGTTTCGGTTTTTGCGTTATCGGCAAGCTGAATTGCCATATCCGAAAGAAGCTTTTCATCCTGCGTAACAGCATCAATGCATCTTGATGCACTTCGTTCAAATGACGGATTGATTTTTTTCAGTTCCTCAACAACATTGTGTCTTATGCGGTTTCTTGCATAATGAACATCGCTGTTGGTTGCATCTTCAGCAAACGGAATTGCATTTGTTTTGCAGAAATCAATTATTTCTTCTTTGGCGCAATCAATAAGAGGTCTGATGATATTATCTCTTGTTGCGGGTATTGAACAAAGCCCGCGAAGAGTTGTTCCTCTTGCAAAGTTAAAGAGAAAAGTTTCCGCTCTGTCATTAAGATTATGTGCGGTAGCGATAATTATATCATTGCCGAGCGATGAAAAAAACTCATATCTTATCTGTCTGCCGCATTCCTCAAAACCCAGCCCGAGTTCCTTTGCTTTTTTTGCAACATCAACTCTTAAAACTTTTACGGGAACGCCGATTTTTTCGCACTCTGCGATTACAAGAGCTTCATCGGCATCTGCCTGCTCACCTCTTAAACAATGGTTCACATGAGCCGCAATCATATTAAATCCGTGCTCATTTTTTAAACCGTTAAGGATATGGAGCATTGCCATGGAATCGCTTCCGCCCGATACAGCCGCAACAACGGTTGCACCCTGCGGAATCATATTATGTTTTCTGATTGAAGCAATAACTTTATCAATCATCATGTACCCTTTCCAAAGGAACAAACAAGGTGTGTTCACCGTCAAAGGCAAATTCAACCGTACCTGTTTCGCCGTGTCTGTTCTTTGCAACGATAACCTCTGCCTTATTTACATCAACCTGCTCTTCGGGAACGGGCTCGCCGTCCTCCTTTTCGCCCTTATAATAATCGGGGCGGTAAAGCATCATAACAATATCTGCATCCTGCTCGATTGAACCTGATTCACGAAGGTCTGAAAGCTGGGGTCTGTGGGATTTGCCTCTGCCCTCTGTGCCTCTGGAAAGCTGGGCACAGCAAACGATGGGAATATTGAGGTCTTTCGCCATCATTTTGAGATTTCTTGTTATCTCACTGACTTCCTGAACACGGTTTTCGGTTCTTGTGCTTCCCTTGATAAGACCGAGATAGTCAATTATAACGCATTCAACACCGCCGAGACGTCTTGTTTTCGCCTTCATCTCGGGAACGGTAATACTCGATGTATCGTCAAAATAAAGCTCGCAGTCATTGAGTGCACAGGTTGCCTTGCCGAGTCTTATCCACTCATCGTTGCTTATCTGACCGTTTCTCATCTTTTTGCTGGAAACTCTTGCCTCTGTTCCGAGAACTCTCATTGCAAGCTGTTCCTTCGTCATTTCAAGCGAGAAAAACAGCACCTTGCGTTTGCCTACTGCGGCAACGTTTCTTGCAAGGTTCAGAGCAAAGCTCGTTTTACCCATAGCAGGTCTTGCGCCGATAAGCACAAGGTCTGAACGGTTAAGACCTGTAAGGATTTTATCAAGGTCTGAAAATCCCGTTGTAAAGCCTTTATACTGCTCTTTATCTTCACCCGTTATTTTCTTAAGCGTATCATAAACATTGTTAACGATAATATCCTTAAGCTTTGAGGGGGCATTTGTTGTTTTGCCCTGGCGGATATTATATATTTTCTGCTCTGCATTATCAAGCAATGCATCTGCAGTTTCTTCTCCAGCTACCGCATCCTCAATTGTTTCGCTCGAAATAGAAATAAGAGTTCTTATATAATGCTTCTCACGAACAATTTTCGCATACATTTCGATGTTGCTTGTTGAAGGCACCATCTGTGCAAGCTCGAAAAGATAATTTCTGCCTGCCGCATTATCGTAAACACCCTGCTGAACAAGCATATCAAGCACAACAAGGGGGTCTATTTTGCCGCCCGAACCGTCTATTGTTATCATTGCGGCAAAAATAGCCGAGTGCTGGGGAAGATAAAAGCTTTCAGGGCTTATGTAAACTGCCGCCTGAGAAAGGCAGGAAGGGTCAACAAGTATGCTGCCCAAAACCGCTTGCTCCGCTTCAAGGCTGAAAGGCATATTTATATTTTCAAGTGACAATAAGCCGTTATCTGCCATTATTATTCTCCTACCATAACATAGAGTGAAGCTGAAATTCCGTTATAAAGCTTTACTTCTACGGGATATGTGCCGAAGGTTTTGATATCTTCAACAACAACCTTACGTTTATCGATATCAAGACCGAAATGCTTTGAAATTGCTGCTGCAACATCCTTTGATGTTACTGAGCCGAAGAGCTTGCCGTTTGCACCTGCTTTTGCAGTAAGCTTAACAGTATTGCCCTGAAGCTTTGCGGCATTTGCTTTTGCCGCTGCGATTTCGGTATCAATACGGTGCTTTTCTGATGCTTCTCTGTTTTTAAGCTCGCTCATTGCCTGAGAATTTGCTTCAACTGCAAGCTTTCTGGGAAAGAGGAAGTTTCTTGCGTATCCGTCTGATGTGTTTACAAGCTCTCCTTTTTTGCCGAGCCCTTTTACATCCTGTGTTAAAACTACTTTCATAATGTGTATCTCCTTATGTAACACTGTGTTACTTATTTTGTGATTTTAAATAAAATTTTTCAATTGCTCCGTAAAGAGCAGATTTTGCATCGGGAACATCATAGCCTTTGAGCTGGCAAGCCGCCATTGTCTGGTGTCCGCCGCCGCCGAGGCTTTCCATAATAACCTGAACATTAACCTCGCCCATACTTCTTGCGGAAATATTTACGGCACCCGCATTTTCGAATATAACAAACGAAGCTTTGATATCGCTTACATTCAGAAGCTCGTCCGCCGCCTGAGCCGCAATTATTCTTATATCGGGTGAATCAATATCCGCCGTTGAAACAGCACAGTCCATAAAGCTTTCAGCTGATGCAATAACTTTGTTTCTCAACTTATTAACATCCATTGAATTTGAGAAAAGCTTTTTGACGCTTACGGTATCGGCTCCCTTATCTTTAAGGAATGCCGCCGCCTCAAATGTTCTTACACCCGCTCTTATTACAAAGTTCTTTGTATCAAGCATAATACCTGCAAGAAGAGCTTCCGCAACGGGCTTTGTTACTTCTATATCGGAATTGATATACTGAAGAAGCTCCGCAACCATCTCACTCGCCGATGAAGCTCCTGGGTCGTGATGGAATATTACGGCATCCTCAACATTTGAAACCGCTCTGCGGTGATGGTCAATAATAACTTTGATTTCTGCCTTTTCATAAAGCTTCGGAAATTCAACAAACGATTCGATATGAGTATCAACAACGATCATCAGGCTGTTTTTATTCAGCAATTCCGCCGCTCTTTCTTTGCCGATAATAATATCTTCAAATCCCTCTTTGCGAAGCATACTTATAAGTGATGATGCAAGGGTCTTATTTTTATCGGTTGCTATATAAGCTGAAACGCCAAGACTCTGTGCGGCACAGACAATTCCCGCTGCGGCACCGATTGCATCAAGGTCAGTATATGAATGACCCATAATAATAACATTACTGCTGTTTTTAATAAGCTCAGCAAGCGCAGATGCAACAACACGGCTTTTAACTTTTGTTCGTTTTTCGGCACTCTTTGAAACGCCGCCTATGAAATCATAACTGTCTTTATTTTTGATAGCAACCTGATCTCCGCCTCTTCCGAGTGCCATTTCAAGAGCATTTCTGGCATTTCTTTCGCACACTTTTATGTTATCTCCCGAAGAAACACCGATTGAAAGAGTAACGCCTATACGCTTGCCTTTATATTCATATCCTCTTACGGTTTCAAGAATTGAGAAGCCGTCTTCAACCATAAGATTAAAATTCTTTGCCTCGGTAATCATAACATATCGGTCATCGCCGATTCTTTTGATAAAGCTGTTATATGATTCCGACCAGTTATCAAGTGCCGCTTCAATCTGGCTCTTGATTTCGGTTCTCTCGCTGTCGCGGTAATCGGTTCTTGAATCATCAAGATTATCCATTTCAATCATAATTGCATAAGGTCTTGATTCGATATATGCAATTTCGGTTTTGCGGAGTCTTGTATTTTCAAGATAATAAAGAATAGAATAATCTTCGCCGTTATATCTGTACGGGAAAGAATAAACGGAATAATATCTGCCGTTTATCAGAACGCTTATTTCGCCTTCCTGAACAAGTGCATCAATATCAACGCCGTTAGTAAACAGGCTGACATCTGCCGAGTCAGTTATCTCTCCGCCCGCAATTTCATTGACAAAACGTTCACTGCACCAGGAAACCGCACCGTCTTTACCGCAAACGGCAACTGGAAGAGGAAATGATGAGAGAACTTTTTTATCGGTATAATCAAACTTTTTTGAAAGGCGGATAAGAAACTTTTTATATCTGTTTTTGGCGGTCAATGCTCTGAAAATCGCAAAACCGAGCACAACGGCAAACCCGCAGCATTCTGCTACTGCAAGCTTCGGTTCAACAAATGCAGTTATAACAATGAATATTACCGCAACGGCAGAAGAAATGCCCATAAGAACAATATCACGCCAAAAACCTTTGATTTTCATTTAAACCTCCATAATTATAGGAAGAATCATGGGTCTTCTCTTTGTTTGCTCATAAACAAAATGAGAAACCGCATCTCTGACCTTTCCTTTAATGGCATTTATATCGGAAATATTACTGTAGTAACAGTTTTCAAGCGATTTTTCGGCAACCTTTCTTGCCTTATCAATAAGCTCTTCGTTTTCTTTAACATAAACGAAGCCTCTTGAAACAACCTCAGGGCCTGCAACGAGCTGACCTGTTTCATAATCAAGCGACGCAGTTACAACAATGATGCCGTCTTCACCAAGATGCTTTCTGTCGCGAAGAACAACACTTCCTACATCGCCGACTCCGTAGCCGTCAACAAAAATTTTACCTGCGGGAACGGATTCCGCTTTCTTTATCGATTTGCTTGTAAGCTCCGCAACATAGCCGTTATCCGCAATAAAGATATTCTTTTTATCAATTCCCATGCTTTCAGCAAGCTGTGCGTGCTTCTGAAGATGCTTTTGCTCGCCGTGAACAGGAATAAAATATCTGGGTTTTACCAAACCCATTATAAGCTTAAGCTCTTCCTGGCAAGCATGACCCGAAACGTGAACATCATACATCTTTTCATAAATAACATGAGCACCGAGTTTCAGAAGTTCATTGACAACATTGCCAACGGTTTTTTCATTGCCGGGAATGGGAGTTGCCGAAATGATAACATAATCATTCGGACAGATTTCAACCTTTCGGTGATCTGAAAAAGCCATTCTCGAAAGAGCCGACATAGGCTCTCCCTGGCTTCCCGTTGTTATGATAACAACATTTTCAGCGGGATATTTATTTATTAAATCTGCATTGATAAGAACATTTTCGGGAACATTGAGATAACCGAGCTGTGCACTGATATCAACAACATTTTCAAGGCTTCTGCCCATAATGGCAACCTTTCTGCCAACGCTGTGTGCAACATTGATTATCTGCTGAACTCTGTGAATATTCGAAGCAAAGGTTGCAACTATGATTCTGTTTTTAGCCGCTTTGCGGAAAAGAACATCAAAGGATTCGCCAACCTTGCGTTCACTCTCTGTATATCCGGGTCTTTCAGCATTTGTTGAATCTGAAAGCAAAGCGAGAACACCGTTATTTCCAAGCTCTGCAAATCTTGAAAGATTTATCATTCCTCCATCGATCGGAGTGCTGTCAATTTTAAAGTCGCCCGTCTGAATAATTGTGCCGCACTCACAGGTTATTGCAAGTGCAATTGCATCGGGAATCGAGTGATTAACGTGAATCATTTCAACGGAAAACTTTCCGAGATTAATTACATCACCGGGAGCCACCTCATGAAGCTTTGCACTGTTTAGAAGTCCGTGCTCCTTAAGCTTGCCCTGAATAAGACCGATAGTAAGCTTTGTGCCGTAAACAGGGATATTTACTGTTTTCAAAAGATAGGCAAGGGCACCGATATGGTCTTCGTGACCGTGAGTTATAACAATACCCTTGATTTTTTCGGAATTTTTTTCAACATATGAAAAATCGGGAATAACCAGATCAACGCCGGGCATATCGGAATCGGGAAAAGCAAGACCGCAGTCAACGAGGAACATATCATCTTCATATTCATAAAGAGTCATATTCTTGCCAACTTCATTAAGTCCGCCCAAAAAAGCAATTTTTACGGGAAACTCTTTTTCGGATTTTTTATATTTTTTTGCCGAGCCGTTTCGGGATTTGGGATAACCCTTTTTCTGTTTTTGCTGAAATTGCTGTTCCGAAGGTTTTCGGGATTTTTTATTTGAACGCTGTTGCATTTTGGAGTTATTTTGGGATTTATCTTTTTCGTTATTTTTCTTTTGCATAAATTCTCCTTTTCTTAATTTCATTCGGTTTGTAAAAGTATATATCAGACAGTTAATTCTTATGTTTTGCCGAAAGAGCATATACCCCTTTCGGTCGGTCAGGGCACTCCTACCCTATTATAATATAATATATTTTTATATTCACATTGTCAAGATTTACAATATAAATATTAACGGATTTTATCGGAAGCAAGGCTGAATAAATCACTTATATCAGCGCAGAGCTCGTTTGCCGCCTCCATAGTATCTGCTTCCGCAAGTATTTTGACCTCTCCACCGCTTCTTTCAGGAACAATAAGAAGTTTGCCTGAGCTTCTAATAAGCCTTATTCCTTCAAGGCTGTTTTTAAAATCAACATCCTCCTGCCCCACAATGCTCACAAGATTCGCAGGCGAAAAATCAATTGAAACAGTTTTGCTCGCGATATATTTTTCAGGCAATTCGTTCAGAAGGTCTTTCAGAGTGCATTCTCTTTCTTTGATAATCGATAAAAGCTTTACGCTCAGAAAAAGAGCATCTCTGACAAACACCTGCTTTGCCGCAAGTCTTCTTGCGGGAGAATCAGAATTATCTGCAGGTGTGCTCAGATAACGGTAAACCTTTCTTGAATATATATGAGCAAGCTCATCCAGAAACATCGGTGCGTCATATGGCACGGCAATATCCCTGCCGTTTTTCATTTCATTGAAACAGCACACTGCAAGCAGTTTTTCATAAGAAACTCTTTCGCCGTTTATTGAAGCGTGAAGCTTTGTGCCTGCTCTGTCAATAATCAGTCTGAAATCTCTGTTTTCTTCCGCACCGAGTTTTTCAAGCAGATTTTTCATCAGATTCAATATAATCTCGTTTTCGCTTTCAACCGTAACCTTTATCCCTGACAGCCCGTACGGTGCCCTTTTAAGCAACTCCTGTTTATAAAGCTGTTTTACACTTGACATATCAGAAATTTCTTTCATTTCGCTCTCTTCGGTTTCATGAAACTCACATTTTGACATTCCCGATTCAATGCTTCTCTCAAAATGTCTGGGAATTGAAAGACCGCCTTCTCCGCAGATTTTAATTTCCCTGCCGTTTCTGCCGCAAACGAAAAGACCTGCACTCAGTCCGCAGATATTAACAAGGAAATTAAGCTGTGCCTCAAAGCATTCGTCAAAGCTCCACACACTGCTTCCCGCACCTATAAGCCCCGACATAATTGCCATCTGCATTGACATTGCACTTTTTGAACCATCAAAACCTATGCCCGTTTTCTTTCCGTTTCTTGTGCTTCCCACCGCCGCACCAAGACGCACACAGGTTTCGGTATTAAGTCTGGCACCGCAATTTTCATTGATGACGCTTCGGGAAAGATAATCGGATTTCAGACTTCCGTATTTAATATTTGAATTAACAGTTGATCCGCCGCCAACGATTTTGCCGGGCCATACCAGCATATTGGGTTTCACCTGTGCACCCGTGCCGATGATACTTCCCGCGCCTGCAACGCTTCCCTCAAACATCGATGCACCGCTTTTCAAAGCTGCTCCCGAACAAACCAAGGCACCTGTTACGCAGGCATTTGCACCAACCCAACAATTTTCAAGCAAAGCGGAATATCTGATTTTTGCGTTTTTTTCAACACAGCAGTTATCATCAATAACCGCATACGGTCCTATAACTGCACCCTCTCCGATTTCAACACCTTCACCGATATATATAGGCGGTATAACGGAAAAATCGCCTGAAGGCATAGCATCCTTGACAAATATACCGTCAGCAACCATTCCGACAGGCGATTTTAATTTTCCGTCAAAAACATCACGCTGACATTTCATATATGCTTCAACATTTCCGATGTCACACCAATAATCCGCGGTATGATAGCAAAAAATCGGCATATCCCTCTCAAGCATAAGAGGAAACAAATCCTTTGCAAAATCATATCTTCTGCCCTTGGGAATAAGTTCCAGGCACTCGGGATTAACGATATAAACGCCCGTGTTTGCAAGATTACTTATTGCCTGACTCCACGACGGTTTTTCAACAAAACCGATAACCCTGTTTTCCTTGTCAACCTTAACAATTCCGTATTCTCTGGGGTCGGAAGATTCATTTGCAACAATGGTTATTTTAGCACCTGACGCCTTATGAAATTTCATTATTTTTGACAAATCAAAATTGCATACCGCATCACCGCTGATAACAAAAAACGGTTCTTTGAAATCGGCAGCAGCCGTCTTTACGCACCCCGCTGTCCCCATAGGTTCATCTTCTCTTATCATATCGAGCTTAGGAGATGAGTAATCGGAATATTCTTTTTCTACGGTATCCGCAAGATAACCCAGAGTTACCGCTGCCTGCGTTACACCGTGAGATCGCAAAAGCTCAAAAATATACTCAATAACGGGTTTTCCCATTATTCTCACCATAGGCTTCGGCACAGTACAGGTCAGAGGTCTTAATCTGCTTCCCTCTCCTCCCGCCAAAACAACAGCCTTCATCAAAATCATTCCCTTCGGATTTCTTGATAGTATTATTGTCAAAACAATAAAAAAATAACCAAAAATTATTGTTAAACCGAAAAAAGGATGATATAATTAATTATTATTTTTGGGGAGAGTTTTTATGGCAGAGCTTAAAAAAGTTGAAATATACACCGACGGTGCTTGTTCGGGTAATCCGGGTCCCGGCGGTTGGGGTGCAATTTTACGCTACGGTGCCCACGAGCTTGAACTCAGCGGCGGCGAAGAGGAAACCACCAACAACCGAATGGAGCTTACTGCGGTTATTGAGGCTTTGAAAAAGCTCAAGGAAAAATGTTCTTTGACCATATACACAGATTCAAAATATGTTGCCGATGCTTTTTTGCAGGGCTGGATATGGGGCTGGATAAAAAACGGATGGAAAAAATCCGATAAAAAGCCCGTTCTAAATCCCGAACTCTGGAAAGAACTTTTGTCACTGATAAGCAAACACGAATATAAAATAATCTGGGTAAAAGGTCACGCGGGGCATCCCGAAAATGAAAGATGCGATAAGCTTGCAACGGCAAAGGCGGCTGAATATGCCGAAAATATATAATAAGGGTTGATAAGAATGAAAAAGATTATCAGTTTATTTCTTGCGGCGGTTATGATTTTTTCTGTTGCGTCGGTTGCATTTGCCGCTTCCGATGAATGTGACTGCGGGGTAACTCCCGTTATTTATGTTCCGGGTTTCGGCGAAGCACTTTTCGAAAACGTGAACACCGAAAATGAAATTTCTGTTTTTCCGCCTGAAACTCCCGCCATTTTAAAAGCAATCCCCGATATTCTCAAAGCTCTCGGCGTTGCCGTAATAGCAGGAGATTATGAAGGTTTCGGCGATTATGCAATGCGCGGAGTTGATAAAATCCTCGGTCTGCTTGCTTGCGACGAAGAAGGAAATTCGGTTTATAATGTTTCATTTTCCCCCAGAGAATTTATCGGCACGGCAGAACAGCATATGATTCCCTGCTCTCCTTTTTCCGACAATGCGGGAGATTACAGTTTCATATATGACTGGCGTCTTGACCCTATTTACAATGCTGAAATACTTAATGATTTCATTAATGAAGTTAAAGAATTGACAGGTCACAAAAAGGTTTCTCTTGTTGCACACAGCCAGGGCAACACCATCGTTGCGTCATATCTTGAAAAATACGGCTCCGATGATATTGAAAAGATTGCTTTCCTTTCCCCCGCTTTCAAGGGGCTTTCGCTTCTCGGCTCTCTTTTTGCAAACGAAGCTTCAATCAGAGATAAGGGCGAAGAGTTTGCGGAACTTGTTAAAGGCGCAATGGGCTTTGACCCCGCAGGCGACCTGCTTTCTTCATTAATTCACATTCTCAATGATATAGGCATTGCAAAAGGTCTTCTCAACTGGGCGCAGAATGTTCTTGATGACCAGCTTGAAAGAATCCTTCAGGAAGGTCTTTGCGACGTTTTCGGCACAATGCCCGGCTTATGGACTTTTGTTCC
Source organism: Acutalibacteraceae bacterium (assembly GCA_045652165.1). GTDB lineage: Bacteria > Bacillota > Clostridia > Oscillospirales > Acutalibacteraceae > CAG-177. The sequence goes on from JAZRTQ010000017.1 coordinate 12,505, forward strand.
CGATGAATACTATGAAAAAGCAAAAGAAACAATGTTTACCGATAAAGAAAAATATTCCGTTCTCATTGAAAAGATAGATTATTATCATTACAATGTTCAGAATAAGCTTGAAGATATAATTCAGGAAACTATGGATAACGGAGTTGAGGTTGCAATTTCTCTTGGCTACGGTCTTTCAACAATCCCCGTTCCCGTAACCGTTCCTGAACAGGCGGATATGCTTATTGATACAGAATATATGAGCATCGGTGCAACCTGCGCATCGCCTTTCGGCACAGTATTTGATAAAGACTATGTTCAGGCTGAATACTGCTCGGGTCATAATCATGTTTCACCTGATATGATGATTGATGCATCAACCTGTGCATTCCCCGAAATCACCTGGTTTGTAAGAGAGCAAACCCACAGCGAATTCGGTGATGGATATGCGGAATTTATCAAATGGATTCTTCTTTATGACGGTCAGCCTACGGTTCGTTCGAATGAAAATTACCCGCAGTTTATGACCCTGACATCAAAAGACACAATGGAACCTGTTAAAGGTATTAAACCTGTTGATAACAGAGGTCACGTTATAATTTTCTTCTCATCAATTTTTGAGATGATTAAAAATTCATTTAAGAAATAAGGAAAAAGCTCCGCAGAAATTATGCGGAGCTTTTTTGCATACATTGTCCGTTTATTGCATAGATTTTACAGAAGCAAAATAATAAACGGAGGAATAAAAATGGCAAGCAACAATATTTACGGCGATATTGCCGCAAGAACGGGCGGAGATATTTATATTGGCGTTGTGGGCCCCGTACGCACGGGAAAATCCACCTTTATAAAGCAGTTTATGCAGTCAACGGTGCTTCCAAACATTGAAAATGCAACCAAAAGAGAGCGTGCAACCGATGAGCTTCCGCAATCTTCGGCGGGCAGAACAATAATGACCGCCGAGCCGAAATTCATTCCCGAAGAAGCGGTTGAAATTTCTTTGCCTTCGCAGATAAAAATGAAAATAAGAATGATTGACTGTGTTGGTTATATAGTGCCCTCCGCTATCGGATATATCGAAAACGAAACGCCGAGAATGGTTAAAACTCCTTGGTTTGACGAAGAAATTCCGTTTAATATGGCGGCTGAAATCGGCACCAGAAAGGTTATAACCGAGCATTCAACTATCGGGCTTGTTGTTACAACAGACGGTTCAATCGGCGAAATTCCAAGAGAAGAATACGCTCAGGCGGAAGAAAGAGTTATTAATGAGCTTAAAGATTTGAAAAAGCCCTTTGTTGTGCTTCTCAACTGCAAAGAACCCAATTCCCCGCAAGCACGCTCTCTCGCCTCGGAACTTGAGAAAAAATACAGAGTTTCTGTTCTTGCGGTTAACTGCCTCGAACTGGGTCAGAATGAAATTTCGGATATTCTTTCAAGAGTTCTTTTTGAGTTTCCGTTAAAAGAAATCAGAGTTGATATGCCGGGCTGGATTACCTCTCTTGATAAAAACCATTGGCTTCGAAGCAGCGTTTTCGGCGAGATAAGCTCCCTTGCGTCAAAACTCAAAAAGGTTAATGAGATTGATGAATTCAGCAAAAAAATTGCCCAGTGCGAATATGTCAACAATTCATATCTTGAAAAAGTTGACCTTGCTTCGGGCGGAGCAAAAATTTCGGTTTCTCTTCATCCCAAGCTATTCTTTAAAATTCTTAATGAAGAAACGGGAATTGAAGTTGAAAATGAGCTTGAACTTATGAAAAAAATGAAAGAGCTTTCCGCGGCAAGCAGCGGATACAAACGCATTCAGAATGCACTTGATGAGGTTGAAGCAACGGGCTACGGAATTGTGCTGCCCGATATAAGCGACCTCACACTTGAAGAGCCCGAAATTATGAAGCAGGGCGGCAGATACGGGGTAAGACTTCGCGCAAGCGCTCCCTCACTTCACATTATGAGGGCGGATATTCAGACGGAGGTTGCCCCGATAGTGGGCTCCGAATCTCAATCGGAAGAGCTGATAAAATATCTGCTCAAGGAATTTGAAGAAAACCCCTCAATGATATGGGAGTCCAATATTTTCGGCACTTCGCTTCACTCGCTTGTTAATGAGGGACTTCACAACAAGCTTTTCAGAATGCCGGGAGATGCCCGAATGAAGCTTCAGGAAACCCTTGAAAGAATTATAAACGAGGGCTGCAGCGGTCTTATTTGCATTATATTGTAAATGAAAAAGCGTGCTGAAATCAGCACGCTTTACTGTTTATATTTTCTTTATATTTACATTTAATACTCCGCTAATCAAAGCCGCTTCAACGAAATATGAATCCTCTGTGCTTGCGGTGTAATAACCCTCTGCAGAAACCGTATTTTTATTAAATCCCGCATCTTCAAGAGCCGAAACATATTTTTGGAATTCTCTGTCACTGCTTTCAACAGAGAAAGAATAGCTCAGGCTTTCTCTGTATGTGTCTTTTATTTCTTTTTTAAACTTAAACTCGGGGAGCCTGTCCTTAAAATGATTATAAATCAGAGTTACCTGCTCTGTGGTTGTAATAGCAGCATTGCTTTCTTTTTCATCAATATTATCATTTTTAATATTGCACCCTGCAACACTCAATGAAATAACCAACACAAAAAGCACTGCAAATATTTTTTTCATATAAACACCCTCACTCAATAAAGGATTTCTTTGAATTGCTCTGCAAACTGCTTGCTATCCACTCTGTCAAGATTGTGACCGTCTGTGCCTATGTTGAACACAACGCCAACCTCTTTGCCGATTTGGAAATATCTGTGAAAGAATTCAGGGTCACCAAGAACAGCGGGCACATTAAGTTCCCACGCAATTTCATGCCTGTTTGCTTTTTCCATAATATCGCCGATTTCGTTATCCTTGAAAGCGCGGGTAACATCGTGAGAATCATCAAAAGCGTGAATATAACCCGCCATAAACGGATGGGCAAAGCAGTCTGCTCTTCCGCTTTCGATAACACTATCCATAATTGCAAGCATATGCTCGGCATATGCCCTCGGGGTTATGATTTCAGGATGCTCCCAATATCGCTGATGATAATGGTTTGTGGTGTAAAGTCGGTAATCAAGCGAATTGTCGCAAGTTATATCGTCTGCAAACTTGCCGACTCCGTATGCCGAAAGTTCAGCACCAACAAGCACTTTAACCGAAGTTTCTATACCTTCGAGTTCTTTTAATATTTCATATCTCTGCTGGGCAACCGCATTTTTCTTTTGGGGATAGTTATGGTCTGTAAGTGCAATCAGTTCAAGACCGCATTCCTCTGCCTTTTTAACAATATCCGCCGCAATCATTTCAGGTTTTGCGCAGCCTGAAAAACGGGTATGCAGATGAAGATTATGCTTTACAAGCTCATCAATATCATAGGTTTTTTCATGAAAAAACATTTTAAAGCTCCAATCCGAATAAAATATTCGCGTTTTTCCTTGTTAAATCAAGAATGTTTTCAGCCGTTGTGTTTCTGACCTCGGCAAGCTTTTCCGCAGTGTACGGAATGAATGATGAATCGCATCTTTTTCCTCTGAACGGAACGGGTGTCATATAGGGGCAGTCAGTTTCGATAAGCAATCTGTCATCGGGCACCATTTCTGCAACTTCAAGCGGTTTTCTTGCATTTTTGAATGTGACCGCACCGCCGAGACCTATATACATTCCGAGTTTCAGCACCTCTTTTGCCATTTCGGCAGAGCCCGAAAAACAATGCACAACACCCTTGGGTTTATAGCGTTTGAGAAGCATCATTGTGTCTTCATGAGCCTCTCTGTCGTGCACTATAACGGGCAAATCAAGCTCTTTGGCAAGCACAAGCTGCTGTTCAAAAACCTTTTGCTGAATTTCACGGGGCGAAAAATCATAATGATAATCAAGACCTATTTCGCCCACCGCCACGCATTTTTTCTCTGAACAAAGCTTTTTAAGCACGGATAAATATCCCTGCTTGCATCCCTCTGCTTCGTGAGGGTGAATGCCGCAAGCGGCATAAACAAAGCCGAATTCATCGGAAAGTTCAAGACTTACAAGAGATGAAGCGATATCCGTTCCGCAGTTTATAATGCCGCAAACGCCCTGTTGCTGCAGGGCGTTCAAAAGCTCTTTTCGGTCAGCATCAAAAGCTTCGCTGTCGTAATGTGCGTGACTGTCAAAGATATTATTATTCATTATCTTACCTTGCTTCCTGCGGGAACTCCGTCAACAAAAATAACCTTGACATCATCCTCGCCTGCATCAGCCGCAATAATCATACCGCAGCTTTCAACACCGCAGAGAACAGCGGGTTTGAGGTTTGAAACAAGAATTATGCTCTTGCCGATAAGGTCTTCGGGCTTGTACCATTTTGCAATGCCCGATGCAACTGTTCTGGGGTCGCCCGTGCCGTCATCAAGAGTGAGCTTAAGAAGCTTCTTTGCTTTCTTCACAGGCTCGCATTCAAGAATTTTTGCAACTCTTAAATCCACCTTTGCAAAATCATCAATTCCGATTTTTGCAACACCCTGAATTTCTTCTTTGAGAGGATTTACGGGGTTTGCCGCCGCCTGAGCAGCTTCAAGCTCTGCAAGCTCTTTTTCAAGGTCGATTCTGGGGAAGATGATGCCGCCCTTATGAACGGTATATGTTTCTTCCTTACCGAAAACGCCGCACTCTTCCCATTCAAAATCTGCTTTTACGCCAAGCTGATTGCGGATTTCAGCCGCAGTAGCGGGCATAAAGGGAGCGATGAGGACAGAGATAATTCTGATGCTCTCGCAAAGATTATACATAACTTCTGCAAGTCTTGCCTTTTTGCTATCATCCTTTGCAAGAGTCCAGGGTGCTGTTTCGTCAATATATTTGTTTGTTCTTGAAACGAACTTCCAGATATCGCTGAGTGCGATTGAGAAATTAAGCTTATCAAGTGAGCTTTCGGCATCTGCCTTTGTCTGTGCGGCAAGAGCCTTGAGGTCTGCATCAAATTCGCCTGCTTCTCTTTCTGCGGGAATTGTGCCACCGAAATATTTTTCAACCATTGCAACTGTTCTTGAAACAAGGTTGCCAAGGTCATTTGCAAGGTCAGAATTTATGCGGTTAATAAGATTTTCATTTGAGAAAATACCGTCTGAACCGAAAGCGATTTCGCGAAGAAGATAATAACGAAGTGCGTCAACGCCATATCTTTCTGCAAGAATAACGGGGTCAACAACATTGCCCTTTGATTTGCTCATTTTTCCGCCTTCAAGAAGCACCCAGCCGTGGCCGTAAACCTTTTCGGGAAGAGGCTCATCAAGTGACATAAGGAAAGCGGGCCAATAAATTGTGTGGAAACGGATAATATCCTTACCGATAAGGTGAACATCAGCGGGCCAGAATTTCTTATAAAGGCTGTCATCCTCTGAACCGAAGCCGAGAGCTGTTATATAGTTTGTGAGTGCATCAAGCCAAACATAGATAACGTGCTCCTCGTTAACGGGAACGGGAATACCCCATTTGAACGACGAACGTGATACGCACAAATCCTGAAGTCCGGGCTTGATGAAGTTATTAACCATCTCATTCTGACGGCTCTGGGGTTCAATGAATCCGGGATGATCTTCGTAATATTTAAGAAGCTTATCTGCATATGCGGAAAGCTTGAAGAAATATGCTTCTTCACGCTCTTTTGTTACAGGTCTGCCGCAATCGGGGCACTTGCCGTCAACAGCCTGAGTTTCTGTCCAGAAAGATTCGCAGGGCTTGCAGTAAAGACCCTCATAGTGACCCTTATAAATATCGCCCTTATCATACATCTTTTTGAATATCTTCTGAACAGCCTTTTCGTGATATTCGTCTGTTGTTCTGATAAACTTATCGTTGCTGATATTCATAAGCTTCCAGAGATCTTTGATTCCTGCAACGATTTTGTCAACATACTCCTTGGGAGTTACGCCTGCTTCCTTTGCCTTATCTTCGATTTTCTGACCGTGTTCGTCGGTACCGGTGAGGAAGAAAGTATCAAAGCCCTGAAATCTCTTGTAACGTGCCATTGTATCCGCGGCAACGGTTGAATAAGTATGGCCGATATGAAGTTTATCCGAGGGATAATAAATCGGCGTTGTTATATAAAAAGTTTTTTTATCCATTATTTTGAACCTCCGGAATGATTATTTGAGAAGTGCTGCTGCCGCCTCATCAAGGAAGATTACAACATCATCGTGCTGCTGAAGAATTGAAGCGGGAAGCTGAGGAGTTACGGGACCTTCAATCATTCCCTTAACTGCTTCTGCCTTTGATGCACCTGTTGCGATAAGAACGATTTTCTTTGCCTTCATAATTGAACCGATACCCATTGTCATTGCATAGCGGGGCATGGGAATATCGTCAAAATAAATTGAGTTTGCATCGATTGTGCTCTGAGTGAGAGCGATTTTAAAGCTTTCTCCAGTAAATTCATCAGCGGGCTCATTGAAAGCAATGTGGCCGTTTCTGCCGATACCGAGAAGCTGAACATCAATTCCGCCCTTTGAAGCGATTGCAGCTGCATATCTTGCGCTCTCTGCTTCGGGGTCGTCTGTGTTACCGTCAAGGAAATTAACGTTTTCGGGGTTAATGTCTGTTTTTGAGAAAAGATTCTCAAACATAAATGAATAATAGCTGTTTTTATGCTCTTTGGGAAGATCGCAGTATTCATCAAGATTGAATGTTGTTACATCCTTAAAAGAAACATTGCCTGCCTCATATTCGCCAATCATATAGTTATATGTGGGAACGGGTGTTGCGCCGGTTGCAAGACCGAGAACGCAATTATTCTTTGCATTAACAGTATCACAGAAAAGCTTACCTGCTGCCTGTGCGATTTCCTGCTCATTCTTAAAAATTCTGATTTCCATTTTAAAACTCTCCTTTTATAATCAATCAATAACAATTTCTCTGTGTGATTCGGATGAATCATAAATAGCCTGCAGGATTTTTGAGGTCTGCACGGCATAATCAATATACTGCTGATTCTTATCGCCCGTTTTGATGCATCTGATGAAATCATCGATTTCATTCTGATACATATCTCTTGTCTCGGTTGAAACCTGGGTTTCGGTAAGCATACCGTTCTTAACCGACCAAATCTTGAAATCCGAGCAATACTGCAATCTGATACCCGCTTTATCGCCCATAAAGTCAATGAACATTTCTCTGTTGCCGATATTCTGTGCCCAGGCACCGTTGAAGCTTACAACGGGACCCTCGGTGCGAACAACGCCTACAACCGAATCGTCAACATCATAGGTGCCGTTCATATCTGCGGTTTCTTTTGCCCACATACTTGTGTATGTATAATTCGGAATATCCTTACCGAGCTTGCAGAAAGCTTCGCCCGATGCTGTGAGAGGTTTGGGGTCCATACAGCAATAAAGAATAAGGTCTATGAAATGAACGCCCCAGTCAATAAGCGAGCCGCCGCCCGACTTTGATTTTGTTGTGAAATCGCCGCCGATGCCGGGAATTGAACGGTGACTGCGGAAAGAGGCATAAACATGATAAACTTCGCCGAGCTCACCGTTTTCGATAAGCTCTCTGATTTTCATAACATAAGTATTGAATCTGTTGCAAACACCGATATTGAGAATCTTGCCTGTTTCGTGAGCAACCTTCTGCATTTCAAGAGCTTCCGAAAGAATTCTTGCGGCAGGCTTTTCGCAAAGCACGTGCTTGCCCGCTCTCATAAAGTCTATTGAAATGATTGAGTGAAAATCGTTATGAGTGCAAACCGAAACTGCATCAAGCTCGGGGTCATTGAGAAAATCGTGATAATCAACAACAGCCTGACCGCAACCGTATTTTTCAACGCAAGCCTGCGCCTTTTCAGGAATAAGGTCGCAGAAATATTTGATTTCAACCTCGGGGTTATTGAGGTATGAAGGAATATGTGATGCATTTGCAATGGTTCCGCAACCGATAACTGCTACTTTGATTTTAGACATAATTACGCCTCCGTAATATCATATTTAATCTATTATATAATATACCACAAAAAATAAAATGTAAAGTTATTTTGAAAAAAACTTGATAAATAAGCCAATGTTTGATATTATTGTGTCAAACAATATTTCCATTAAGGAGTGTTTATTATGGGCAGATTTCCTATAGGCGTTATTATCGACAGTTTCCGCACCGATATCCCCACCGCAGTTAAAAAGGCTGCAGCGGTTGGTGCTCAGGGTATTCAGGTTTATGCAACAAGAGGCGAAATGGCTCCCGAAAATATGAATGCCGCTAAAATTTCAGAATTCAAAAAGCTTGTTGCAGACAACGGTCTTGTTATTTCCGCTCTTTGCGGCGACCTTGGCGGCGGCGGATTCAGCTTTGCAGAAAACAACCCCGCAAAGATTGAAAAATCAAAGAGAATTATTGACCTTGCAAAAGAGCTCGGTACCGATGTTGTTACAACTCACATCGGCGTTGTTCCCGAAGATAAAAACCACGACAGATATAAGGTTATGCAGGAAGCTTGCTTCGAGCTTTCACGCTATGCAGATTCAATCGGTGCTCATTTCGCTATAGAAACAGGCCCCGAAACATCTGCCGCACTCAAGGAATTTCTTGATTCTCTCGGCTCAACGGGCGTTGGTGTTAACCTTGACCCTGCAAACCTTGTTATGGTAACCGGCGACGACCCCGCAAAGGCTGTTTATAATCTTCAGAAATATATTGTTCACACCCACGCAAAAGACGGTAAGCAGATTTTCTATAAGGACCCCGAAATCGTTTACGGTCTTAAGAAAGATGTTATTGTTACAGAGGATTCTTTCATTGAAGTTCCTCTCGGCGAAGGCAGCGTTAACTGGAAAGAATACCTTGCTGCACTTGAAGATATCGGTTTCAAAGGCTTTCTCACAATCGAAAGAGAAGTTGGCGATGACCCCGAAAAGGATATCAGAAAAGCAGTTGAATTTCTTAAGAGTCACGGTTGCTGAGGAGAATAAAGAATGAATATAGGTGTCAGCAGCTACAGCTTTCAGCAGCTCATTAATTCGGGCGAAGAAACTCAGCTGAGCATTATAAAGAAAGCTAAAGAAATGGGCTTTGACGGAATTGAATTTATTGACCTTTCCCCTCCTGAAGGCGTTAGCGAAGCGGAATATGCCGCAATGATAAAAGAGGAAAGCGAAAAGCATTCATTACCCGTTCTTATTTATACAATCGGCGCAAATCTTCTTGGCGAAAACGGTCTTGACGCAGAGGTTGAACGCGTTTGCAGAAAGATTGATATTGCAGAAATTATGGGTGTTAAAAAACTCCGTCACGATGCAGCCTGGTCAATGCCCGAAAACATCAAGAGCCACAAGGGTTTTGAAGATGTTTTACCCATTCTTGTTGACGGATGCAGAAGAATAACGGAATATGCCGCATCAAAGGGCATTGAAACTATGATTGAAAACCACGGTTTCTTCTGCCAGGACAGCGAGAGGGTTGAAAAAATTGTTACGGGCGTTGCAAACCCGAATTTCGGTGTGCTTCTTGACATAGGTAACTTTGCTTGTGCAGATGAAAACAGCTGCAGTGCAACAGGTAGACTTATGCCGTATATCAAGCACGTTCATGCAAAAGATTTTCACATCAAGAGCGGTATGGGCTTCAATCCCGGCGACGGTTTCTTTAAATCGAGAGGCGGAAATTATCTCAGAGGCGCAGTTATAGGTCACGGCGATATTCCCGTTTATCAATGTCTTTCATTGCTTAAAGAAAAGGGCTACAAAGGCCCCGTAAGCGTTGAGTTTGAAGGCATTGAAAACTGCCTCAAAGGCATTGAAATCGGTCACAAGAATCTCAAAAAAATGATAGAAAACATATAATAAAAGGGTCGGATGTTTTACTCATCCGACCCTTTTAAATCTCGTAAATCACAAAAATAAACAAACAAATTGAAAACTATTCAAAAAACACAATATTTTGTAAATTACCAACAAAATATTAACAAGATTTAGATGAATCTTAATAAATTAAACATTGATTTTTTAAATTTTTTATGATAAAATTCGATATTGTTTGAGCTAAAAATTATATTATATTATTTAATTGTTATTTTTAAAACGGAGGTGCAAAACTTTGACCAAACCTTTCTACGAAGTCAGACATATAAATGACTTAAAAGATTTGCTTGCTCAAAGCGTAAAGCTCTATGGGGACAGACCTGCTTTCGAGGTCAAAAGAGGAAAGAAAGAACATTTTGAAATAACCTACAATCAGTATCAGAGCGATATAAATGCTCTCGGCACTGCACTTGTTGATATGGGTCTCAAAGGCGAAAAAATCGCTGTTTCGGGCGACAACTGCTATGAATGGTGCGTATCATATATGGCAACCGTTAACGGTGTAGGCGTTGTTGTTCCCATCGACAAAGAATTGCTTTTTGACGATATCAACAGCATTCTCAATGTTTCTGATGTTAAGGTTATTATCTGCGATAAAAAACTTGCGGATAAACTTTTCGAAAGAAAAGATGAGCTCAAAGATGATTTAACAATCGTTTATTTCAGAGAATCAGACAGCGATGATGAACTTACTGTTGAAAAGCTTATTGCAAAGGGTAATGAGCTTATAAATAACGGTGACAGACGTTATCTTGATGCCGTTATCGACCCCGATGCACTTTGCTCTCTTCTTTTCACATCGGGCACAACAGGAACTTCAAAAGGCGTTATGCTTTGCCACAGAAATTTCTGCTTTGAAGTTATGTCGGCAATGAGCGTTGTTAAAATCAAGCCCGAGGATTGCGGCATTTCAATGCTCCCTCTTCACCACACATACGAAAGCACAATCATTCTTTTCTTTGCTCCCTATTGCGGCGCAAAGGTTACCTTCTGCGAAGGATTTAAATACGTTCTCAAAAACATGAAGGAATTCAGCCCCTCTGTTTTTGTAAGCGTACCCCTTATTCTTGAAACAGTTCACAGACGACTTCTCAAGGCTATCAAGGCAAAGCCTCACGGCGAAACTCTTTTCAAAATTGGTAAAGTTCTTTGCAAGGCAGGTTCAAAAATCGGTCTTGACCTTAAGAATGTTTTCTTCAAAGAAATCATCGATACTTTCGGCGGTTCAATGCGTCTTATAATCTGCGGTGCTGCTCCTATCAATCCCCAGATTCTTAAGGACTTTGACGCTTTCGGAATTCAGATTATCTTCGGCTACGGTCTTACCGAATGCGCTCCCCTCGCAATTATTAACCACGATAAACTTCATATGGCAGAATCTGTCGGTGTTCCCCTTCCAGGAACCGAAGCAAAGATTCTTAATCCCGATGCTTCGGGCATCGGTGAAATCTGCGTAAAAGGTCCTATGGTTATGCTCGGTTATTACAATAACCCTGAAGAAACTGCAAAGGTTATTGATAAAGACGGCTTCCTTCACACAGGCGACCTCGGTTATACCGATAAAGAAGGCAGATTCTATATTTCAGGCAGAAGCAAGAATGTTATTGTTACAAGCAACGGCAAGAACATCTTCCCCGAAGAGCTTGAATATCACCTGAGCACCAATCCCCTCGTAGAAGAAAGCCTTGTTCTTGAAGATAAGAACAAGAAAGGCGAGGTTATTGTTGGCGCAAGAATCTTCCCCAACTTTGAAGAAATCAAAGAACGTTTCGGAAAGAGCAAGGAAGAAATCACCGATACAGAGCTCAACGAAATTATGGATGATGTTGTTAAGGGTGTTAACGAAAAGCTTCCTTCATATAAGAAGATTGCAAGATACAAAATCAGACGCACCGAGTTTGCAAAAACAACAACTGCAAAGATTCAGAGATTCAAATATTCAGATAAAAACTGATAAAAAAACTCCCAAGATGAACATTTCATCTTGGGAGTTAATTTTTATTCTGCTGTCATTCTTACTGCTTCTTTTTCGTAAAGCGGCTGATATTTATCCTGATAATAGTTTTCGTGGTTGATATCGCAGGTACCGTCAGGATTTGCGGTTATCATCGTGCATCCTCGCTGATAGCCGCGTTCGCTTATGCCGATGTAGGCAAGATAATCAACGCTGTATCCGTATACAAGAGATATATTCTTATATTTCATAACCATATTGTTATCGTGGTCGTGTCCGCAGAAAAATGCCTGTGTGCTGCCAAGCTCCAGAGCTTTTTCAAAGAGATTATCCTCACCGATTCCGCAGTAAACATAAGGATCTTTTTCACCGATTACGCCCGAAACGCATTCTGCTTCTCCGTTTTCTTCTCTTATAGCGGTATACGCATCTCTGTATTCAACTATGGGAATATGTAAAAATACCATTGATTTTACATCGGGATTATTTTCTTTTGCTTCAAGAACAACTTTTTCATACCAATCCACCTGATTCTGATGGATATTATCATACTTCCAGAATATGCCGAGAGGATCTTCATCGGTATATGAATGAGAATCCATAAAAATAAGCTGCTGGGTTATTTTTCCTTCAGAATTCTTAACGTTGAAATAATGGTTTCCAACTCCGTCAACATCATCGGGACCGTTTGAGAACAAACAGAATTCAAGACTTTCGTCGGAATACATATTGCCGATTTTTTCTCTTGAAAAAAAGCTGTAAATTTCAGAATCATGGTTACCGAGGCAAGCGGTCCAGGGCACCTGGAGCTGCTCCATAAGAGTGATGATAAGATTTGTTGAAATCTTATTGTTGAATGTTCCTGACTGGAAAGGCACGGGATAGCCCTGGTCACCCGTTAAAACAACAAGGTCGGGCTTTTCTGCCGTTATCATTGCCGCAACTGTATTGATTGCCATTCTGTCTTTTTTGAAAGACATCCAACCGCCACCGATATGAATATCGGTAAGCTGCATAATCTTCAATTCTCTGTCGGTCACAAAAGTATAAACTCCGTTATCATCAATTTCAGGTTTAACCGCGTTTTCGTTAACAACTGCAGAATATTCAGATATTCTGGAAAGATTTGCTTTATACATTCCGAAATTCACAGCAGCCGTAACCGCCGCAATAAATGCAATTATTGACAAAATCCAAATAATAACTTTTACTGATTCTTTCATAATTCCACTCCCTTTCTCTTTTTAACAATAACACACAAATATTTACAGTGTCAATAAAAAAATGTTGAAAATAGAAAAACTCTGTGCTATTATAAATTGGTTACTATATATATAAAGGTTGTGAGTATTATGATAATCGGCGAATCAGCAGAAAACTATCTTGAAACAATACTCCTTATCAGCAAAAACAAAGGATCCGTGCGTTCAGTTGACATCGCAACAGAGCTTGGATATTCAAAACCCAGCGTTTGCGTTGCAATGAGAAATCTTCGCGAAAACGGGCACATCACAACCGACAGCGACGGTCTTATTCATCTGACAGAAAGCGGCAGAGAAATTGCAGAAAGAGTTTTTTCAAGGCACGAAACAATAACAAAATGGCTGACTATGATAGGCGTAAGCTCAGACCAGGCGGCTATTGATGCGTGCAGACTTGAACACGTTATCAGTCAGGAGAGCTTTGATTGTCTTTGTTCTTATCTTAAAAACAAAAACAGCGACTAAGCCGTGCTCTGGCACGGCTTTTGATTGCATTAAAGCCGCCTTTTGGTAATATTACATAAATAATTTATACTGCATTTTAATTTAGCGTGGTAAATCGCTAATTGACTAACATAATAAAGTGTGATATACTTTTCAGCATATTAATATAATGGGAGTTTATTATGAACGAATTTCTTGCTTCCCTCTCAAAAGAGGACAGCCTCACATATGAGCTTTCAATGCTCTACAAGCAGTGGGGATATAAAGAATACCGTATGGCAAAGTTTGAGGAATACAGCTTTTACAGCGATAACCGCGATTTCCTTTCAAGCAAAGGTATTCTTGCATTCAATAATTCGGACGGTCGTCTTATGGCACTCAAGCCTGATATAACTCTTTCAATTGTTAAAAACGCAAAGCTTTCAGGTGCATTAACAAAGCTTTATTATAACGAAAGCGTTTTCAGAATGACCGACAGTTCAATGGACTATAAAGAAATCAAGCAGACAGGCGTTGAAATCCTGGGCAAGGTTGATAACTACCTTATTTCAGAGGTTCTTATGCTTGCAGCAAAAAGTCTTAAGACCATCGACAAAGATTTTATTCTTTCAATTTCTCATATGGCTTTTATTCCCTCTGTTCTTGCAGAACTTAAAATCGGTGAAAACGCAAAGAAAGATATTATCGAATGCGTCAAGAGCAAAAATATTCACGATCTTAACACCATCTGCGAAAAATGCGGTGTTAATAAAGAAAAAGCAGAACTTCTCGCAAAGCTGGCAAGCGTAAGCGGAAAAATGAGCGATGTGCTCCCCGCACTCAACGCGCTTGCATACAACGATGAAATGAAAAAAGCCTGCGGTGAACTTGAATTCCTTTCGGCTTCACTCAGGAAAAATGAGCTTTCGGATAAGCTCTATATCGACCTTTCTGTTGTTAACAACACCGAATATTATAATGGCATAATTTTCCAGGGATATGTTGAAAAATCCCCTGTTGCCGTGCTTTCGGGCGGCAGATACGATAATCTTGCAGGCAAGCTTCGTGAAAACACACAGGCAATCGGTTTTGCAGTTTATCTTGATAATCTTAATCTTTATTATAAAAAACAGAGAGATTTCGACAGCGATATTCTTATTCTTTTCGATTCTGATGAGCAAAGCGTTTCTCTTCTTTCTTTGGTTGAAAGCTTTATTGACAAAGGATTTTCAGTAAGAGTTGAACATACCGTTCCCGAGGGCTACAAGGCAAAAACTGTTTATGCTTTTGAAAACGGTGCATTAAGGGAGGTTTCGGTATGCTGAATATAGCTTTGCCCAAGGGCAGACTCGGCGATAAGGTCTATGAGCTTTTTGCATCAATAGGCTATGATTGCAGCGAGATTTACAGCGATAACAGAAAGCTTGTTTTTGAAAACAAAGAAAACGGTGTGCGTTATCTGCTTGTCAAGCCTTCGGATGTTGCAATTTATATTGCTCACGGTGCCGCAGACATCGGCGTTGTGGGAAAAGATATTCTTGAAGAAGAAAAATTCGATATATATGAACTTCTTGATTTGGGTCTGGGCAAGTGCAATATGTGCGTTGCCGCTCCCAACGATTATGTTGAGGATTTTGACAGACCCCTGCGTGTGGCAACAAAATTCGTTAACATTGCCAAAGACTACTATATTTCAATCAACCGTGAAATTGAAATAATCAAGCTTAACGGTTCAATTGAAATCGCTCCCATCCTCGGTCTTTCAGATGTTATTGTTGATATTGTTGAATCAGGCAAGACTCTTGAAGAAAACAACCTGAGAGTATATGAAAAAATTATGCCTATAAGTGCAAGACTTATAGCAAACAAATCATCATATAAATTCAAAAGCTCCGATATTGAAACCCTTATCGAAAAGCTCAAAAAGGAGTTAGCAAAATGATTAAAATTATTAACATAGAGAATGCTGAAAAAGCAGATATTCTCACCCGCGATATAAAGCTTGAAAGCGGCGTTGAAGCCATTGTTGCGGATATTATCAAAAATGTTCGTGAAAACGGCGACAAGGCTCTCAAGGAATACAGCCTCAGGTTTGACAAAGCTGAAATTGAAAATCTTCGTGTAACTCAGGAAGAGATTGATGCGGCTTACGAAAACGAAGATAAGGCTCTTATCGAAACCCTTGAGCTTGCAAAGAAAAACATCTGGGCTTTCCACGAAAAGCAGCTTCGCCAAGGTTTTGAAATCAAGGGTGAAAACGGCACCGTTTCAGGTCAGAAGATAACACCGATTGAAAAGGTTGGTATCTATGTGCCCGGCGGCACAGCAAGCTATCCCTCAACCGTTCTTATGAACGCCATTCCCGCCAAAATCGCAGGCGTAAGCGAAATAATAATGGTTACTCCCCCCGATAAAAACGGCAATATCCCTTCGGCGATTCTTTGCGCCGCAAAGATTGCGGGAGTTGATACAATAATCAAAACAGGCGGTGCACAGGCTGTTGCCGCCCTTGCATACGGAACAGAAAGCGTTCCCAAGGCAGACAAGGTTGTAGGCCCCGGCAATGTTTTTGTTGCAACCGCAAAAAGAATGCTTTACGGTCTTGTTGATATTGATATGATTGCGGGTCCGAGCGAAATTCTTGTTCTTGCAGACGGCACCTGCAACCCCGTTTATGTTGCAGCTGACCTTCTTTCTCAGGCTGAACACGATAAGCTCGCAAGTGCTGTTCTTGTTACTGACAGCAAGGAACTTGCCTATGCAGTAAGCGAAGAGCTTGAAAGACAGATTCCCCTTCTTCCCAGAGAAGAAATTGCAAGAGCTTCCATTGACACAAACGGCAAAATCATCATTGCACAGAATCTTGAGCAGGGAATTGAAATTGCAAATGAAATTGCTCCCGAGCATCTCGAGGTTTGCGTTGACGACCCGTTTGCTCTTCTTGATAAAATTAAAAATGCGGGTTCAATTTTCCTTGGCAAAAACACTCCCGAAGCTTTGGGCGATTATCTTGCAGGCACTAACCACACTCTTCCCACCTCGGGCACGGCAAGATTCAGCTCTCCCCTTTCGGTTGACGATTTTGTTAAGAAATCGCAGTATATTTATTACACCCGCGAGGCTCTTGAAGGAGTTAAAGATAATATTGTTCTTTTTGCAAACCGCGAAGGACTTCAGGCACACGGCAAGAGTGCCGCAATCAGATTTGAGAAATAAGGTGAACCCATGAGCAGATTCCTTTCCAAAAATTACGATACACTTGTTCCCTATGTTCCGGGCGAACAAGTCAATGTTAAAGTTATAAAACTCAACACTAACGAATCTCCTTTCCCTCCCTCTCCGAAGGTAAGAGAAGTTTTAAGCGATGAAGTTATAAACAAGCTCAATCTTTATTCTGACCCCGAGCTCAAAGAGCTTTGCAATGCAATAGCGGAACAGTTCGATGTTACCCCCGATATGGTTTTCTGCGGTAACGGCTCGGATGATGTGCTCGCATTTGCAATTATGGGCTTTTGCGGCAGAGGCGGTAAGCTTTGCTGCCCCGAAATATCATACGGATTTTATCCCGTTTATGCCGATATTTTCGGCGTTGAGCTTGAACAGATACCTCTTAAAGACGATTTTTCAATTGATGCAAACGACTACATAGGCAAGAACAAAAATATTGTTATTGCAAATCCCAATGCTCCAACAGGCTTGACTCTCACTTTTGATGAGGTTGAAAAAATCGTTGCATCAAATCCCGATAACGTTGTTATTATGGACGAAGCATACATGGCTTTCTGCGGCGAAAGTTGCATGGAACTTGTTAAAAAATATAACAATCTTCTTGTTACAAGAACTTTTTCAAAAAGCCATTCCCTTGCAGGTTTGCGTGTAGGCTTCGGCATAGGTTCAAAGGAACTTATTGCAGACCTTAATAAGCTTAAGTTTTCGTTTAATCCCTATAACATAAACACTCTTTCGGTTAAGGCAGCAGCTGCTGCGATTGCCGATAACGAATATTACAATGACAAAATAGCGCAGATTGTTGAAACCAGAGAAAAGGTTACCGCACAGCTTTGTGAACTCGGATTTACCTGCACAAACTCAAAATCCAACTTCATTTTTGCAAGCACAGATAAAATGCCTGCCTGTGAAATTGCCGCAAAGCTTCGTGAAAAAGGAATTCTTATCCGTTATTTCAACAAACCGAAAATCGATAACTATTTAAGAATCACCGTTGGTTCTGCAGAGGATATGCAGACACTTGTTGACACGGTTAAAGAAATATTGGAGGCATCGGAATGAGAGAAGCTGCCATTAAAAGAAAAACAAATGAAACAGATATAGACCTCTGGCTCGACCTTGACGGCACGGGCAAGAGCGAAATTGATACAGGATGCGGTTTTCTTGACCATATGCTTGAGCTTTTTGCGCGCCACGGCAGAATGGATTTAAAAGTTAAATGCGTTGGCGATACCCATGTTGACTATCATCACACAGTTGAAGATGTGGGCATTGTTCTTGGTCAGGCATTTGCAAAAGCTGTTGGCGAAAAGAGAGGTATCTCCCGTTACGGAAGCATTGTTCTTCCTATGGATGAAACCCTTATTCTCGCAAGTGTTGACATCAGCGGCAGAGCATATCTCAACTATGATGTGTCAATCCCCACCCCCGCTGTGGGCGGTATGGATACCGAACTTGTCGAAGAATTCTTTATTTCCTTTGTTCGCAACAGCGATGTTACTCTTCACATCAAGCAATTCTACGGCAAAAACAGCCACCACATAATCGAAGGCATTTTCAAATCGGTTTCAAGAGCTCTTTGCAAGGCTGTTTTTGAAGATAAAACCCTCGGCGGTGAAATCCCCTCAACGAAAGGACTTCTGTAATGATTGCAATAATCGACTATGGCTGCGGCAATCTTTTTTCTCTCTCCTCTTCGCTTAAAAGCCTCGGAATTGAGTGCAAAATAACAAGTGACAAAGATGAGATAATTGCTGCGGATAAAATAATTCTTCCGGGTGTAGGAGCTTTCGGCGATGCCGCAAAAAAACTCCGTGACTGCGGAATGGCAGACCTTATAAAAGAGCTTGCCGCAGAGGGCAAACCCATTCTCGGCATTTGCCTTGGTATGCAACTTCTTTTTGAAAAGAGCTTTGAATACGGCTCACATATCGGTCTGGGGCTTATCAAAGGCTATGTTGGCCCTCTCGAAGGTCAGATACCCGCAGAGCTTAAAATTCCTCATATGGGCTGGAACAAGCTTAATCTTGCAAAGACAGACCCGATATTCAAATATATCGAACCGGGCGACTATATGTATTTCGTTCACTCTTTCTACGCAAGAAACTGTGTTGAAAATACCCTCGCATTTGCGGAATACGGCGTTGCCGTGCCCGCTATCGTAAAGAGCGGCAGTGTATACGGAATGCAGTTCCATCCCGAAAAGAGCGGTGCAAAAGGACTTGCTCTTTTAAAAGCTTTTGCAGAGATTTAAGGAGTTACATAATATGCAGATATTTCCCGCAACAGACATTCTCGGCGGCAAGGTTGTAAGATTAACAAAGGGCGATTATGCCAATGTTAAGATTTACGCCGATTCCCCCGCCGAAATGGCAAAGGAATTTATGAAAGCAGGTGCAACAAACCTGCATATGGTTGACCTTGACGGCGCAAAAGACGGCACACCCGTTAACTTTGATGCCATCAAAGAAGCCGCAAAAATAAAAGACCTCTTCATTGAAGTAGGCGGCGGTATACGCGATATGAAAAGGATTGAGGATTATCTTTCGCTCGGCGTTAAAAGAGTTATTCTCGGCACAGCAGCGGTAAGAAATTATCCTTTTGTTGAAGAAGCCGTTAAGAAATACGGCAATGCTATTGCGGTTGGCGTTGATGCAAAAGACGGTCTTGTTGCCGTTAACGGCTGGCTTGAAACAACAACGGTAAATTCGGTTGAGTTTTGCAAAAAGCTTCGTGACAGCGGCGTTGCAACCGTTATTTACACAGATATTTCAAAAGACGGTATGCTTTCGGGCACAAATCTTGAAATATATAAAGAACTCAGCGAAATCAAAGGTCTTGATATTGTTGCATCAGGCGGCATAACCTTTATTGATGAAATAAAAACTCTTGCCGATATGGGCATCTACGGTGCAATAGTAGGCAAGGCGGTTTATGAAGGAAAGCTTGACCTTAAAGAAGTGCTTGAAGCCGCAGGAGGTGCAAAATGATTACAAAAAGAATTATCCCCTGCCTTGACGTGCGTAACGGCAGAGTTGTTAAAGGCGTTAATTTTGAAGGTATTCAGGATGTTGCATCACCCGTTGAACTTGCTCATTTTTATAACGACAGTGGTGCAGACGAGCTTGTATTTTATGATATAACAGCTTCTTTTGAGGGCAGAGCACTTTTCACAGATGCGCTCACTCAGGTTGCAAGCGAAATATTTATTCCCTTAACCGTTGGCGGCGGTATCAACACTCTTGAGGATTTTGACAGAGTGCTCAAATGCGGCGCAGACAAGGTTTCGGTAAATTCGGGTGCAATAAAAGACCCTTCAATTATTGAAAAAGCTGCAAAGAAATACGGCGACCAATGCGTTGTGCTTTCAATGGATATAAAAAGAGTTGACGGCTCATTCCATATATTCAGCAAAGGCGGCAGAATTGATACGGGCATTGATGCTCTTGAATGGGCAAAAATGGGCGAAAGCAACGGTGCGGGCGAGCTGGTTGTTAACAGCATCGATACCGACGGCGTTAAGCAGGGCTTTGACCTTGAAATGCTTCAGAAAATCAGCGACCTTGTTTCAATCCCCGTTATTGCAAGCGGCGGTGCGGGCAAAAAAGAAGATTTTCTTGACCTTTTCAAAGCAGGCTGTGCAGATGCAGGCCTAGCCGCTTCAATTTTCCACTTCAAGGAAGTTAATATAATGGATCTGAAGCGTTACCTTAACGATAACAACATAGAGATGAGGATATAAAAATGGTTGAACTTAAATATAACAGCGACGGACTTATTCCTGCAATAGTTCAGGATTTCCGCACAAAGAAAGTGCTTATGCTTGCATATATGAATGCAGAAAGCCTTGATATAACAATAAAAGAAGGCAAAACCTGCTTCTATTCACGCAGCCGCAAATGCTTATGGCGTAAGGGTGAAACCTCAGGCAACACCCAGCAGGTTGTTTCAATCCGCACAGACTGCGATAAGGATACTCTTCTTATTGAGGTTATAAAAGCAGGCCCCGCCTGCCACACCGGCAGCGAAACCTGCTTCTTTGAGGATATAGTAACAAGCGAACAGGAAGAATTTTCATACGAAGGTCTTTATCAGATGCTTGTTGGCAGAAAGATTGAGAAGAAGGAAGGCTCATACACAACCTATCTTTTCGAGAAAGGCATTGATAAAATCCTCAAGAAGGTCGGTGAAGAATGCACCGAGGTTATTATCGGAGCAAAAGGCGGCGACAAGGCAGAAACCGTTTATGAGATTGCGGATTTGCTCTATCACATCACTGTTATGATGATTGAAATGGGCATAAGCCTTGACGAAGTTACCGAAGAACTTGCAAAGCGTCACATTGTTGACCATAAGGTTAAGCAGGAAAAAATGCAGTAAAAAGAATTAAGCGATGTAAAGTTTAATGACTTTACATCGCTTTTCTTATTTCATCGCACTGCTGTTGATTACAAAACCGAGAATATCCGCGGCGTTCTTCTGAAGCTCACCGAGGGTTATTCCTTCAGGCTGACCAAGAGTTTTAAGCAAAGTGCCGTCGGGCTTTTTCTTCTTTACTCTTCCGCCGCCCGGCATAAGAACGTTAACACCTGCTCTTACTCTGTATGCCTGGTCGCAAAGCTCGGGGAATTCGGGCGATTTTGATGAACGCATCCACCAATCGGTCATAACGCTGCCCTTATAGCCCCATTCTTTTCGCAGAATGCGTTCGCAAAGCTCATAGTGATAATGACCCCATACACCGTTAATCTTGTTATAGGAAGTCATTATATTCCAGGGCTGTGCGGTTTTCACACATATTTCAAAGCCCTTGAGATAAATCTCACGCAAAGCTCTTTCGGAAACTCTTGAATCATTGTGGGTTCTGTTGGTTTCCTGATTATTGCAGGCAAAATGCTTGGGACAAGCCGAAACGCCCGCTTTCTGAATTCCGCTTACAACTGCGGATGCCATAAGACCGCTTACAACGGGGTCTTCCGAAAAATATTCAAAGTTTCTGCCGCAAAGCGGATTTCTGTGGATATTCATACCCGGTGCAAGAAGCACATCCGAGCCGTGGTCTTTCATTTCAAGACCAACCTGATAATAAAGATCTTTTACAAGCTGTGTGTTCCAGGAGCAGGCAAGCTCTGTGCCTATAGGCAGAAGCGATGAACGCTGTTTCAAACGGATACCCGAGGGACCGTCGGTTGTTGTTACGGGAGGAACGCCCTTCTGACGAAGCGAGGCAAGAACGCCGCCGAAAACGCCTGCATTGCCCGGTGCACCGAGAGGGCTTCCCATTATGTAGTCGCCTCTGCTGATTGCTTCAAGCTCATCGTTTGAAAGCTGTGAAACAAACTGCTGCATTGTTATTCTGCCCTCTTTAACATCACGGAGAAGGTAAAATCTGCCCTCGGAGGGAGTTGCTTCGGGAAGCGAATCAAGAATAATCTGTTTCAAATCGTATTTTGCGGTTGTTACGCTCTGATAACTCTTTCTGCCGTTTTCATCGGCTTTAAGGCGATCAAAGCTTTCTTTGGGTGCGGCAGTCTGCGAAAGCCTTTCAACTATCTCACTCTTTGCCTGCTCATATTCACAGCAAAGCTTTGCAGAACGAACATCGGAGCCAACATAGATTTTATATAGTCCTTTTTCAAGAATATAAGCAAAGTTTTCTTCATCGTCATATGATGCCATACGTTTTATTGAAAGCTCAAACGCCATTTTATCGCTTTCACCGGGCTGAAGTTCTCTTGTTTTGGCGAACGCAAGGAGCGAGCGCGACGGCTTGCCAAGCTTGCCGCAGGGTGCTTCGAAATAAGCCTGAACAACCTCTTTGCCCGCCTTATAGCCCACATTCTTAACGTTTGTGTAAACATAAAGACAATCGTTTGCATATGTGCATTTTTCAACCGTTATTTCAAAATCTGTATAGCTCAAACCGAAGCCGAAAGGATAAAGCACTCTGTCTTTTGCAAATGTTTCAAAATATCTGTAGCCAACATAAATATCTTCTTTGTAGCAGTTGAAATCCTTATTGCCGAAATCCGCACTTGAGGGATAATCATTATAGTTTATTGCAATTGTATCAGTCAGCTTGCCGCTTGGCGAAACCTTGCCCGAAATAACATCGGCAACGGCATTTCCGCTTTCCATACCGCTCTGCCACACATAAAGAATCGAAGAAATTCTGCTGCCGTAGGATTCGATTTTTGACATATCCATAATACTGCCGCAGTTTAAAAGCACAACAACCTCGCGGAATTCACCCGTTACGCTGTCGAGCATCATTATCTCTTCATCGGTAAGATAATAACTGCCCTTTTCGAGCTTGTTTTCTCTGTCTTCACCCGCTGCTCTGCCGATTATTACAATCGCTGTATCAGAATTCTTTGATGCCTCTCTTGCAAGCTCACGGCTTACGGGCATCTCATCATAGCACATAGGCCAATGACCCCAGAAGCCGTCATCAACGGGGTTTTCCTTGCACCATTTTTCATAAACTTCAGCAAGGTTCTTATTAACATTAACCCCTGCATCTGCAAGGCCCTGCATAAAACCGATTTTATAGGGAGCATTAACATCACCGCCCGAGCCATAGCCAACATAAAACCAATCATTCTGCACTCTGCCGAAAACAGAAACCGTTTTATTTTCTGCAATCGGCAAAACCGAATTATCGTTTTTGAGCATAACGATACCCTCGGTGCCAACCGCTCTGCAAAGAGCTTTCATTTCTTCATTGGGCTGATAACTGTCGTTGGCATATTCAGAGGTATCCTGAGAGGTTGCCGCAAGCACCTTGTTAACAACCTTTCCGACAATGTTGAATGCTTTCTTTTTAAGATTTTTCATAACATCACATCCGCAAATTAATATATAAAATATACCATATATTCCCGTTTTCGTCAATAAAAAAGCTTCGCTTCCGAACAAAGAAGCGAAGCAAAATTTATTCAAGCGAAGAAAGTGTTGCCATAAGATTATCGTAGAATTCCCGTGTCTGCTTTTTATCGGCAAAAAGACCGATTGCCGTTCCGTGGTCGCCTTTCTGAACGGGCATAACATTCCAGATTCCTTTTTCCGCCTTTTCACCCTCATACCATTTATGCGGGTTACCCTCGGGATACAACGCCGAAGTAACATTCACAAGGCCGTCATTCGGAAGCCAGCTTTCATCAAAAGTTGTTTCAGAATCGCCATCGGTAAACTCCCCGAGTCTTATCATAGCATTGCCTGTCATTGCCATAAAAAAGAAATCCGAATTCGTTGTTTTATATTTGCCCTTAACCTTTTCGGTTGAATCAAAAGCATATGAAAAATAATAAACATTATTGCTTATTTTAATCATATCATTCAGCTCTTTTGCTCCCTTGGGGCCGATTGCGTAATCAATACTGTCGTTAGTATCATAAAAATTCTTGAAGTTCTTTGAAATATTTGATGCATTTTTCTCGCCCGGAATTTCGGTTATTCCAAACTGTTCAAGGTGAAAATCAACAAGCTTACCGTTGAGCGCAGACCTGCCGAAAACTCCCGCCCAGGCAGTTACACCCGCTTTGAACAAGGGTTTGAGATGCTTTTTGATAACATATGTATATGCCGTGCTTCCGTTGTGAGGAGTACAAAGAGTTGTACAGCTTTTTATATAATGTTCTTTACCGCCTTTAAAAAGCTCTGATGCATCTTCGCAGGCAGAAACTTCTTCAGGCGCACCGTTAGTCATCAGATGAGTGAAGGTTTTAATACACGCTCCGCCGTAGCTGTGACCTATAAGATGCAATCTGATGTTTTCTTTATCCTCATCAAAGTTTCTGATAATTGACTTTTTATATTCTCTGCCATAGCGCTCGTGTGAAAATTTCTTGCTGTGAACAACGCCGTAATCAATAGCTTTTCCTGTAAGCTGCGCATAAAGCTCACAAGCCTGGTCCCACGCGCTTGACATAGGCCCGACAGATGCAGCATAACATTCAAAGCCTTTTTCGGTAAGATATTCCATAAGGTCGCCCGTTGTTGCTCCCCAATAAGGCACAAAACTGTTTATACCTTCACCGTATCCCCAGCCGAACATTCCGTGAACAAAAACAAAAATCTCTCTTGTTTTTGTTCCGTCATTTAAAGCTATACCCGTGCTTTTATTTGCGTTACTGTTTATGTTTTCCACAGCTTTCACCTCCGCATAATTAAATACAGAAACAGTTAAATTTCATTTTCTTTCATATCAGCGGTTATTATTCCGTCATTGACATTGAGTTTGCAGATTCTTGCATTTCTTCTGTCACCCGAAAGACCGTCATCCTCAATATTTCTTGCGTGATAAACGGCATACCACTGACCTTCGTGCTTAATCATTGAATGATGCCCCGTTCCCTCTTCCCACTCATTGCTTTTCATAACAGGAGCATAGGTTTTATCATCGGGATATTTTTCAAACTTGATCTTGGTTAAATCCGTTTCATCGGTTTTTGCTCTTGCATAGCCGATAAAATAGTTTTCATTTTCATAGCAAGACCCGCTGTACATAAGATAATGCCAATCGCCCTCTTTGAAATAGAAGGCACCTTCAATCGTGTGCCAATGTCTGCCCTCATAACGGTTTCTTTCAAAGATTTCTTCATCAATTGACGGCATTATTAATTTAACGGGTTTTCCCTCGGGAGTAACGGGATCAAGCAGTCTGTCAACCACAATATGTGTGCCCGGTCTTTCGCTCTCAAAATCGTTGGTTGAATAGAAAATAAAGAGTCCGTTTTCATTTTTAACAACGTGAGAATCTATTGAGAACGGATGCAGAATCTGCTTTACATATTCAAAAGGACCGAGCGGATTTTTGCTCTGCGAAACAACCATCGCCTGCCTGTGATTGCCCTCATCGGGGGTATCCCAATAGTTTTCAAATGAGTTATACATATAATATGTGCCATCTATTTCAATAACAGAGGGTGCCCAGAACCATTTTGTTCCGGGATAGGTAAATACTCTGCCCTCGAATTTCCAGCCTTCAAGAAGCTTATCCGATGAATAAGCATATATGCCGTCATCACCCGTTGTGTAAATATAAAATTTCCCGTTGCTTTCAAGAATAAAAGGGTCTGCCTGACCGATATAGGTTTCTTTGTTTATTTCAAGTAACTGCATAGTTCCTCACCTTATATTTCATAGTCAATTGCAACACTTGATTCTCTTACTGCGTGCATATGAGTTTTAACAACCGAGCAATGATACGGGTCATTCTGATAATCCTCAAGGGCATTTGCGTCATCAAGCACTACCTGAAGGATAATATCATATGACCTTTCGGAATGAAGAAAATCTACGCCAACCTCGATTTCTCTTAACTGGGGCACATTGCCCTGCATTGAAAGAAGAACTTCCTTTGCCTTAAGGCAGTTTTCTTGAGAATTATCTATTAATTTGAAACAAACTATGTGTTTAATCATTTTATTTTCTCCTTATTAATTTATATATATATTATACCATAATTATCCGATTTTTCAATAAAAAAATCCCCGTGCCTTATGACACGGGGAATAATCATATTACTGATTGTCTTTACCCTTGATTATATCGTTAATCATGATATAGAACTGATCATCTTCAAATCCGTTTTCATTTGCTTTTGCGGGCTCTTTAGCTGCTTCGGGAGCTACTGCAGGAGCTGCAACGGGAGCCGCTGCGGGAGCGGGAGTGCCGAAATGAGGAATTGAAGGAGCAGCGGGTGCTGCGGGAACAACGGGAGCTGCTGCAGGAGCTGCAACAGGCGCTGCTGCGGGAGCTGCTGCCTTGGGAGCTACTGCTGAAAGGAAGGGGTTAGCTGTCTTTTCAGGCTCCTTTGCAACTGAATCAAAACCGGTTGCGATAACAGTGATAACCATTTCATCATCAAGGTCGGGATCAAATGCAATACCCCAAGTGATATTTGCATCTTCGTGAGCCTTTGATGTGATGATTTCTGCTGCATTCTCAACATCTTCAAGATCAACGTCATCGGAAGCTGTAATGCTGATGATAACGCCCTTTGCACCTGCGATTGAGGTTTCAAGAAGCGGGCTTGAAACTGCTGCATTTGCAGAGCATTCTGCCTTGTCCTTGCCCTTTGCTCGGCCAACGCCCATATGAGCATAACCTGCATCCTTCATTACGCTGGTAACGTCTGCAAAGTCGAGGTTGATGAAGCCGGGAATCTTGATAAGTTCTGAAATGCTCTTAACGCCCTGAAGAAGAACTTCGTCTGCTTCTGCGAATGCTTCGGTAATGCTCTTCTTTCTGTCGTCAAGTGCACGGAGTCTGTCGTTAGGAATAACGATAAGGCTGTCTACATGCTCTGCAAGCTTCGCGATACCGTCCTGAGCCTGGAGCATTCTTCTGCGGCCTTCAAACTTGAAGGGCTTTGTTACAACACCGATGGTGAGGCAACCCATTTCTTTTGCAACCGAAGCGATAACGGGAGCTGCACCTGTTCCTGTGCCGCCGCCCATACCTGCGGTGATGAATACCATATCTGTGCCCTTGAGAGCATCAGCGATTGAATCTCTGCTTTCTTCAGCGGATTTTGCGCCGATTTCAGGCTTACCGCCTGCACCCTGACCGTGAGTTGATTTTTCACCGATCTGGATTTTATGAGTTGCTTTTGAGTGCACAAGAACCTGCTTGTCGGTGTTAACTGCGATAAATTCAGCACCGAGAACGCCTGAAGTTATCATTCTGTTAACAGCGTTTCCGCCGCCGCCGCCAACGCCGATTACCTTTATCTGCACTGCACTTTCAAAATCGTTATCAATTTCAAATGCCATTGTAGTGACCTCCTATACCTTTAATAACTATATATTTAAACAGAATTATGTTACCACATAATTATTAAAAATACAAGAAGAAATTGAAAAAATCTCATTAAATTGCAAGTTTTTTTACAATTTAAATGAGATTTTTATTTTTTAATTCAAATTATGACAGAATCAGTCTTCTTCAGAGGTTGTTTCTTCTTTGTTCTCTTCTGTTTTATCTTCTTCAGGTTCTTCCTCGATGTTCATTCCGAGATGCTCTGCCAACTCGGGAATATCCCTTATATCGGAAGGATAGATATACGCCGACTGCGCAATGGTAATATCCATGATACCCGTTTTTCCGCTGTCGATGGCATTTTCTTTTTCAATTGCTCTTACAAACATTGATGCCTTCGCTTTTATATTCTGTGCATCTCCGAATTCAACAAGAATTCTGTCTTCATAAATAAGATAAATATCAGCCAGCGATTCTATATTTACCGCTGTAATGCCTGCAAGCCCGCTTTCGGAAACTGTTGAAGCAATATCGGAAAGAAGGTTAAGAACCTTGTCTTCAACAAGCTCTTCCTTTTCGTTTTTCGCAACAAACGCAATGGTTTCACCGATTTCGGTTTTAACGGGAGTCTGACCTTTTACGGGAATAATACCCTCGGGAATTCCGCCTGACATACTGAGCACTTTAAATTCATCGTTGGTTATCGCATAAATATTGCCTGCTGTTTCAACGGCATATGCCATACCTGATTCCTCAAAACGGATAACAAGCTTATCAGGTAACTTTTTTGTTATTTTAACATTTTTAAGGAAAGGCAGTTTTCTCTCTACCGATTCTTCCGCTTTATCAAGATTAATAAAAACAAGGCTCTTGTTAATCTCTATTCCGCTCGCATCAATAACATCCTGCTGTGTATACATACTGCTTTCAGTCTGAACATTAAAGCTTTTTACTCTGAAAATAAACAGAGAGGTTACTCCGCCGACAACCGCAACTATAAAAAGAGTAAAAACGCTCACAACAAGAGCGAGCCTCATTTTTCTTTTTTTAGCTGCACGCTTTTTTCTTATTTCTCTTTCTTCCGGAGTTAAAATTTCTTTTTCCATTCCTGTCCCACCCGGTTTTATATCCTTTTTATTTTTGCTCCGAGCTGAGCCAAATCTTTTTCTATTGACTGGCATCCTCGATCTATATGATGTATACCGTCTATTACGGTTATTCCCTCTGCGCCCAATGCCGCAACGGCAAGAGCACATCCGCCGCGAAGGTCACACGCAGTAACCTTTGCCGCGTGAAGTCTGCTTGCGCCTTCAATAACTGCAACGCTGTTGTTTTCAACTCTTATATCCGCTCCCATTTTTATGAGTTCGGGCACGTGTCTGAATCTGTTTTCAAAAATATTTTCATTGATAATGCTGGTGCCTCTTGCTTTGGTAAGCATAGCCATAACAACCGCCTGCGAATCGGTTGGAAATCCGGGATAAGGCATTGTTCGGATATATCTTACCCTGCGAAGTCTTTCGGGGGCTTCGATTACAAGCTCATCTGCACCGAATTCCAATTCGCAGCCCGCCACCTCAAATGCGTGAACAACGGGCATAATATGCTCTTTGTTTATTTTTTTTACGGCTATTTTTCCGCCCGCACAAGCCACTGCCGCCATATAGGTTGAAGCAACTATTCTGTCGGGAATCACGGTGTGTTCAATATTATTGACACAAAATCTGCCTTCAATACGGATAACACTCTGACCCGCACCGCTTACTTTTGCGCCGCATTTAACAAGAAAATCAGCAAGGTCTTTTATTTCGGGTTCTCTTGCCGCATTTGTTATAACCGTTTCACCCGTTGCGCCGAGCGAAGCAAGCATAATATTCTCTGTTGCACCAACGCTGGGAAAAGCAAGATTTATATTGCGCCCTCTCAATCCGTTTTGTGCTCTGCATTCAAGCACACCGCCGTTTTCGGTAATATCAACACCCATACTGCGAAGCGAAGAAAGATGCAAATCTATGGGCCGAAGACCAATTTCGCATCCGCCCGGCGGAGTCATTGAGGCTTTGCCGAATCTGGCAATCAGGGCACCGAGAAAAACAATTGATGAACGCATTTCGCGCATTAATTTTTCGGAAATATCAAATCTGCAGGCGCCGCGCGCATCAACAATGACCGTTGTTTTCTCGCGCTTAACCTTACAGCCTATGTGCTCAAGTATTTTTATTGCCGCCGTAACATCGGTCAAATCAGGGCAATTATGTATTATGCTTACGCCGTTAACTGCGGCAGCTGCCGCAAGAATAGGCAAAGAACCGTTTTTTGACCCCTGAAGCACAACACTTCCGCTTAAGGCGTTTCCGCCGTCAATAACAAGTTTTTTCATACTCACGCTCCTCGGAACAGAACTACTAATATGCTATTCCGAAAGCGTAATTATTGTGAATTTATTTAACTATTTCGCAAAGAGTTTCGTATATTCTCTGTGTTGCATCGAGCACAGCCATATTTTTTGCATTTGCACCGATTTCGGCAAGTCTGCTCTTATCCGAAATAAGAGCATTTACTCTTTCCGTAAGTGAATCGGGAGTAAGATTTTTTTCTTCAAGAATCTCTGCCGCGCCGTTATTAACAAGTGCCATTGCATTATGATACTGATGATTCTCGGTAACATAAGGTGACGGAATTAATATTGAAGGCTTACCGAGTGCCTGAAGCTCGCTGAGTGAGCTTGCACCCGAACGGCTGATAACCAGATCCGCTGCGGGAAGACACTTGGGAATATCGATATATTCCGAAATTCTGATGTTGGGGTTATTCTCAACATCAACGCCCTGCTCTTTAAGTTTTTCAACAAAGGAGTCTTTGCCACCCTTGCCCGTTGCGTGAAGGAAAACGCAATCGTTATCCTTATGTTTGTTAATAATCATGCCGAGCACAGCATCATTAACGGGCTTTGCACCGAGACTGCCGCCCATTGAGAGAATGAGGGGTTTATCGGTTATTCCGAGCTCTGCTCTCGCAAAATCTCTGTCGCCCTTAAGCAAATCCCCTCTTATAGGAAGACCCGTGATAACGCAAGGATTTTTGGGCTTCATATATTTTTCTGCCTGCGAAACGGTGAGCATTACCCTATCAACGCTTCCCGCAAGAGCTTTGTTTGTAACACCTGGGAAAGCATTCTGCTCGTGAATGGCTGTGGGAATGCCCATTTTTGCCGCCATTCTCAAAACAGGACCGCTTACATATCCACCGAAGCCTATTACCAGATCGGGCTTGAATTCTTTAATTATTTTCTTCGCCTGAGAGGATGATTTGAGAAGCTTTGAAACCGTGCCGATATTATGCTTTATTGCTTCGGGAGAAAAGCTTCTCCAGAAACCGCTGATTTCAATGGTCTTAAGCTCATATCCCGCTTCGGGAACAAGCCTTGCCTCCATTTTATCAGCGGTGCCCGCAAAAATAATTTCGGCATCGGGATGTTTTTCTTTGATATATCCTGCAGTTCCGAGAGCGGGATTGATATGACCGCCCGTTCCGCCTGCCGCGATTAAAATTCTTTTATTGCAAAGCATAGCTACCCTTCTTTCTGCTTTCTCTTGCCACAGCAAGAATAATTCCCATTTCAAAAAGCTGTAAAAGCAATGCCGTACCGCCCGAGCTGAAGAACGGAAGGCTGATACCCGTATTGGGTATCGTTGACGTTACAACTCCGAAATTCAAAAGCGCCTGAAGCCCCACTTTAAAGGTAAGACCCATTGCCATCATAGCCGCAAACTTGCTCTTTGCCTGACACGCGATATACATGCCCATACCGACAAGAAGAACAAAAGCCGCCATTATAATTACTGCTCTGAAGAAACCAAGTTCTTCGCAGACAATCGCAAAAATAAAATCGTTCTGAGGCTCGGGAAGATACATATGCTTTTGCTTTGACTGACCGAATCCGAGACCGAAAAGTCCGCCCGAGCCTATGGCATAAAGCGATTGAAGCGACTGCCAGGCTTCGCCGAGTCTTTCGTCACGGGTAAGCTCGTGATTTGTTAAAAGCTTTATCCATACCGAAATTCGGCTCTGGCTGTATGAACCGAGTTCAATCTGTTCAACAAGATGATTTCCGTAAATCCAGACAGCTATAATTCCGATAACGGCAACCACACCGCCGAAAACAAACCATCGCATTTTTATTCCGCCGAAGAAAAGCATAACAAGACCAAGCATTCCGATAATTATAAGACCCGAGTTGTGGCTTTCGGGTATCATCAAAGCAACAACAATAAGCATCGGTATCGCGTTCGGAACAACTGCCCACGCACTTTTCTGAATATATTTCTGATATTTTTCCATTATATAGCTCATATAAACTATGAGCGAAAGCTTTGCTATTTCAGACGGCTGAATTGATATGCCGAAAATACTTATCCAGCGTTTTATATGCTCTTTTCCGTCTTTGATGTCGGGGTTTATGAGAACATAAACCATAAGCACCAGAGAAACAATATAGAGCACACCCGCAAGTTTTCTGTAAACATCAATTCTAACATGTGATGCAACCATCATCACTATCAAACCGGGAATGGCGATTTTAAGCTGTTCAACAAAAACGTGATAACCGCCCAGACCGCCCTCACCCGAATGCTCGGCAAAAGATTCAACATAGCTTGCCGAAAAGAGCATAACAAGACCGAAAGCAAGCAACGCGATTACCGATAAAAGAAAGGTCAGATTTGTCTGCCCTCTGAAAAATAACGGTTCAGGCTTCTTGATATTCTTTTTATTTCTTGAAAAGTAATAAACAAATCTGTCCGCAATAATATGCCATAAAAAAGCAAAGCCTTTACCGATTGCAATGATTTCATTTTTAGCGGTTCTTACCGATACCGACCACATATTTTTCAAAGAAAATCCCCGCCTCTTTTTTGAGGCAACCGATTCAGACATTTCCGCCGTTCTCCTTTCGTTAAAAATTTATACAGAATATCCGCCGTAATACATCAATACAAAAGCGACTATTCCACCCGCAATATTAACTGCGGTAAAAACTGAAACGATTTTCTTTTCGCTCCAGCCGCAAATTTCAAAATGATGGTGTATTGGTGCCATTTTGAATATCCTTTTTCCGCCCGTTACTCTGTAATAAACAATCTGAAGCACGTCGGAGGCACCCTCAACAACATAAACAATACCCGAAATCAAAAGAATAAGCGGGCAGTTAAGGGCATATGCAAGCGCAACTACCATTCCGCCCAAAAACATTGAGCCGGTATCACCCATAAAAACCTTTGCGGGATTTTTATTCCAGAACAAAAATCCTATACAAGCACCTAAAAGTGCGCTTGCAAGCATTGAAAATCCGAAATATTCTTTAAAAACAGCTATCGCACCGAGCGACACCGCCGTTGTTGCTGTAACGCTTGTGCAAAGGCCGTCAACGCCGTCTGTAAAATTAACTGCATTAATTGCGGCATAAATTATAACGATACCGAAAATCCAGAAGAAAAATCCGATTTCAACAATGCCGACAAAAGGTATAAACATATAAGGCTGACCCTGCATCGACATAAAAAGACTTGTTAAATAAGACAGAATAACCGCAAGCTGTGCCGCGGTTTTCTGTTTAACCGTAAGCCCCAGATTCTGGTGTTTCACAACTTTTATATAGTCATCAACAAAACCGATAAGGCCGAAAGCAAGAGCCATTATAATGCCGCTTACAAGCTTTGTATACATCTCGGGCTTAACGATGCTTCCCTCGCCTGCAATATCGCCGCCCATGATTTTATCTGTTATAACAGTAACAATGACCGCCGCACAAAGACCGACAATAAACATTATACCACCCATTGTCGGTGTTCCCTGCTTGCTCATATGCCATTTGGGACCTATATCAAGAATAGTCTGCCCGAATTTAAGCTTGCGAAGCCACGGTACCATAATTATGCCGAGAATTGCAGTAACAGCAAAGGCAACTGTTGCAGAAAGACCAAAAGCCAGATATGTGTTCATTCAAAGCACCTTACCCTTATTCTGTAAAACTTTTGATTGCCTCTTCAAGTTTCATTCCCCTGCTTGCTTTGAACAGCACTGCATCGCCACCGGTCAGCACAGCTCTGAGTTCATCTGCAAGTTGGATTTTATCGTCAAATGCTTTAACACATCCTGCACCGCAGTTTTCCGCTTCCTGAGCTGCAAGCGCCGCCATTGAACCGTATGTGTAGAAGCGGTCAA
>JAZRTQ010000018.1:0-140055 GCA_045652165.1 Acutalibacteraceae bacterium
GGCAAAGTAACTGCCTGCTGTTGCCCCGCCGATGATTACTACATCATATTCTTTCAAAATTATCACCTCATTGCTTATATTGAAGTTATATTATCATATGATTTCATTATTTTCAATATAAATAAAAAATTCCCCGAAAAATCGGGGAATTAAGTTATTTCCAATATATAAAGTTGTTGTTTTCAAGAATCCTGAAAAATTGAGCCAGTCTTTCGTATAAAGGATTTGCATCCTCACCGAATTCTTTTTCAACATATTTACCGATTTCAATAATGCTTTTCTCTCCGTCGATAAGCGGCCAGATAAAGCTTCCGTTTTCATCGAGGTGGATATAGCTTACTCTGGGCTTCTTGAAAAGCTTTTGAGCAATTCTGTTCATCGCGCCTTTGTTTTCAACCTCAACGGTAACAAGTCCGTTTACATCAGTTTTCCAAGGCAACTTTTCAGAGCGAACCGGTATTTTTTCAAGATAATTTTCATCTTTTTTATTTTTCATAATTTATTTTGCCTTACGCTTTTTCCAAACCGAAAATTTAAGAAGAGAAAGAATAATGAGACCGAAAACAAAAAGAGCTGCAACTGTTGATGCTCCCTCTGAAAGGTTGAGAAGTCCTGAAATATCGATAACTTTATCAACACCTATAACTGCAAGAAGTGCAAGGGCAATACCAACAAGACCTTCACCGGCAATCATGCCTGAGCAGAAAAGGATACCGTCGTTTGTAATTTCTTTCTTTTCTTTTTCGTCTTTCCTTATTTTATCAACAGCAAGACGGATAAGACCGCCAACCATAATGCAAGCATTAAGATGAACAGGAAGATAAACACCTATTGCAAAAGGAAGAACAGGAATTCCGATTAATTCAACAACTATTGCAATAAACACACCGATGAAAACAAGGCCCCAGGGAAGGTTATTATCCATAACACCTTCAATAATCATCTTCATAAGGGTTGCTTGAGGTGCTGCGAGAGCATCAGTACCGAAGCCCCAAGCGGAGTCAAGAAGATAAAGTGTTCCGCCAATTGCAAGACCTGCAGCTATAACACCGATTACTTCGCCGATTTGTTGTTTCTTGGGGGTTGCTCCGAGAATATATCCTGTTTTAAGATCCTGCGAAGTATCACCTGCAATAGCGGCAACAATGCAAATTATTGAACCGATAGCGATAGCGCTTCTCATTCCGTCAACGCCGCTGTCGCCTGTAAATTTAAGGATAACTGTTGCGATGAGAAGAGTTGCAATTGCCATACCTGAAACCGGGTTGTTACTGCTTCCTACAAGTCCAACCATTCTTGAAGAAACTGTTGCAAAGAAGAAGCCGAAAATAACAACAATTGCAGCACCGAGAAGTGAAACGGGAACAGCGGGAACAAGCCAGGTGATTATCGTGAGAACTGCAATAGCAATAAGAACAACCTTCATACTGATATTGTTGTTGGTTCTTTCTGAACTTGCTTGTGAACCGCCTTTCATGCTTTTGACAGCATCTTTAAAAGTTTTTACGATAAGAGGAAGTGATTTGATAAGGCTGATTATTCCGCCTGCTGCAAGAGCACCCGCACCTATGTAGCGGATATATGAGCTCCAAATTGCGCTTGCGCCGCCTTGAGCAAACATTTCTCCTATAGGTGCAGTTCCGGGATAAAGAGTGAGTGTTTCGCCAAAAAGAACAATCATCGGAATAAGAACAAGCCAGCTTAACACACCGCCGCCGAACATATATGATGAAATTCTGGGACCGCAAATATAACCTACGCTCATAACAGCAGGATAAATCTGAGTTCCGATTTCACCTGCAAATCCTTTAACCCTGAAAGAAATTTCTCCGGGAACTGCTTTTAAGCCGTCAATGATGAGCTTGAAAAACGCTGCAAATCCCATGCCGGCAAAAACAGTAGAGGCATTTGAACCGCCTTCTTCACCTGCAAGAAGAACCTCAGCACAAGCGGTTCCTTCGGGATAGGGGAGTGTCCCGTGCTCTTTAACAATAAGTGCATTGCGGAGAGGAACCATAAAGAATACACCGAGAAGACCGCCGATAAGAGCAATAATTGTTATTTCAAGAATGCCGGGTTTATCCATTTTTCCTTCTGCTGCCCAAAGAAAGAGCGCGGGAAGAGTGAAAATGGCGCCGGCTGCAAGCGATTCACCTGCTGAACCGACTGTCTGAACAATGTTACTTTCTAAAATTGAGTTTTTACGCATTACAACGCGTATAACACCCATTGCAATAACTGCAGCGGGAATTGATGCAGATACGGTCATTCCGACTCGAAGACCGAGATATGCATTAGCAGCGCCAAAAATTACTGCAAGAAGAACACCCATAATTATCGATGTAACGGTAAATTCAGGTGTTATTTTGCTTGCGGCAACATAAGGCTTGAATTGATTGTTTTCCTGCATAATATTCTCCTTTTCTTTTTTTATATGCCAATTAATATTACAATAAAAGCGGAATAAATTCAAGATATATTTATATATTCCTTAAATTTCTTCATACATTCAGAAAGCAGATAATATTGACATTTTTTTGAATGCGAACTATAATTTTTACAAAATAAATTCGGAGGTTGATTATGAATTATAACAACACTTCTCTTGATAAAATTTGTTCTTCTCTTGCTTATGCGGCAGATGTTGATGCGCCAAAACTTGCAAACGGCTGTGTGACCGAACTAGTTGATTTGGTAAACAAAAAATTCGGTAATAAAAAAGCAGACAGAATTTTTATGTATAATCCAGATGCTGTTGCACAATGGATTTATGAAAAATACAGCAGTTATTTTGTTAAAGTAAAAAACAATTGCGATATCGAAGTTCCTCTTTGTTCGGTTATGCCATCTGTTACTCCAGTTTGTTTTGCAACAATGTATACAGGCACTCAACCTGAAGTTCACGGTATAAGAAGATACGAAAAACCTGTTTTGAAAACAGATTCTGTTTTTGATGCACTAATACGTGCAGGAAAGAAGCCTGCAATTGTAGCGGAAAGCAACAGCAGTATGGCTATGATTTATCTTGAAAAGAATATGGATTACTATATTTATGACACTATTGAAGATGTCAATAAAAAAGCTAAAGAGCTGATTGTTGAAGATGAATATGATTTTATAGCGGTCTATAACGGTGATTATGATTCCGCAATGCATAAAAACGGTCCTGAAGGTGAAATTCCTCTCGAAAAACTTATGCTTAATTGTAAAGCATTCAATGAATTTGCTGAGCTTATAAAAGAAAAATGGAAAAGTCATAATACACTTATCGGATTTGCAATGGATCACGGTTGCCATGAAATTGACGGAGAATGCGGTTCTCACGGACTTGATATGGAAGAAGATTTAAATATTGTTCACCTTTACGGAGCTTATCCTGCTGAATAAAATTCAAGCGACTTGCCTTTCGACAAGTCGCTTTTCTTTAAACATTTTCTTTTATTAATTTTAAGTATTCTTCAATTTTCTTGCCGTCTTTATATCCAAGTTGATAAAGCTTTTCCATGCCTTCTTTTTCTCTGGTCAACGTGTCTATTCCGAAGCATTCTTCAGGATAGATAACAATTGCCTTTCCTTGTCTTTCAAGCTCGAAAATTTCTTCGATTCCGTTATTATAAGTGTTGTGCATTGTTAAAACACTTTTTATAACATTGGGATATTTATGTAAAAGAAGCTTAACAAGCCATTCAGGCATAGGAGTTTTTCTGTAATATTTCGGCAGGGTTATGCAAATAATTAATTTGTCGCAACCGTCAGCAAAAGCTTTTTTATACGGAATCGGGTCAGATAAGCCGCCGTCAAAATATTTGTTTCCGTTAAAATTTATTGGCTTTCTGCATGCAACGGGCATTGCACAGCAAGCTTTTAACGCTGTGTAGTTATCTTTTGTTAAATCGTTTTTTGTAAAATAGCGTGGGGTGCAGGATATGGCTTCGGTTGAAACGGCATTGTAATTTATCGTTGAATTCTTAACCGCTTCATAATCCAAAGGGTCTTTACCGGTGCTGTTTGTTATGTCTGAATAAAGATAATCAAGATTTATGAGCATTCCTTTTTTGAAATATGTGCGGACACCCATATATTCTTTTTCAAAAGAATAGTCCTGATAGAATCTTTTGGTTCTGCCTCTTTGACCTGCAACATAGTTTATAAGATTTGAGCTGCCGGATGAAACGCCGAGGCAGTATTCTATTTTAATGTTATTATCCAGAAGATAATCATAAATACCGCTTGTATAAATTCCGCGGAGTCCTCCGCCAATATCAATGATACCAACCATAATATATCACTTCCGTTTAAACATTAAAAAATCCGAAACTTAATTATAAAGATTAAGCTCGGATTTTTTTGGTGCACCTGACAGGGGTTGAACCTGCACATCGAAGATACCAGATCCTAAATCTGGCGCGTCTGCCAATTCCGCCACAGGTGCTTGTATACCGCAAAAATATTATCATAAAGAAAATTTTTTGTCAATATATTGACCTTCGAAAAATAGTGTTGATAAATAATAAATATTGTCTTGAATTAGATGATTTAATCTGCTAAAATATATTGTAAAATATAAACTATATAAGGTGATTATTATGGCGATTTGCAAGGTTATATCTCACAGAGGCGCAAACAGACAGGCACCGCAAAACACAATGCCTGCTTTTGAAAAATCTCTTGAAATAGGTGTTGACGGCTTTGAGACCGACGTTCATCTCACGGTTGACGGAGTGCCGGTTATTTGCCATAACTATACTATTGATGAAACTTCAACCGGTGTTGGCGAAATTGCTTCAATGAAACTGGAGTCGCTTCGCAGATATGATTTCGGTGTTAAATTTCACGAAAAGTTTTCGGGCACTACTTTGCCGACTCTTGAAGAGTTCCTTACTCTTTGTGAAACAGCAGATATTGAAATTATGAATATTGAACTTAAAACTCCACTTAACGGAGATAAAAGTATTGTTGCCAAAACAATTGAAGCTGTTAAGGCACACGGACTTTTTGATAAACTTCTTATTTCAAGCTTCAGCCACGAGCTTCTGGTTGAATGCAAAAAAGTTGATCCTAGATGTAAAACCGGATATTTATATAGCCCCAATATGAAATTTGCACTCAAGAAAATGGTTTTCGGATATGTTAAATTTGCCAAAGAAATAGGTGCAGACTATCTTCACCCCCATTTTTCAATGGTTACAAAACATTATGTTAAAAAGCTTCACGAAAACGGTATCGGTGTTAACCCTTGGACGGTTAATGATCCTGAAATTGTAATCAAACTTATTAAATTCGGTGTTGACGGTATAATCACCG
Source organism: Acutalibacteraceae bacterium (assembly GCA_045652165.1). Taxonomy (GTDB): domain Bacteria; phylum Bacillota; class Clostridia; order Oscillospirales; family Acutalibacteraceae; genus CAG-177. The sequence continues at coordinate 5,305 of JAZRTQ010000018.1, forward strand.
ATGTTCCTGATGTTATAAATGCACTTATTGCAAGAAATTCATAATTAGTTTTGTTCTACTGACGGAATGTATCTTTTTGTTGAAAAATATTATACGCCGTGATATAATACCAAAGGTGAAACTTTATGGCAGAATTTATAACAAACAGTGTATCTGAAACTGAAAAAATTGCGGAAAAGCTGGGCGGATTTGTTCCTCAAAATGCAGTTATTGCTATGTTTGGCGATTTAGGAGCAGGTAAAACTGCATTTACCCGCGGATTTGCAAGGGGAATGGGAATAAATTGTGATGTAAGCAGTCCCACATTCGCTCTTGTGAATGAATACAGAGGTTCAGACAGAACATTATATCATTTTGATATGTATCGTATTTCAGGTTGGGATGATTTGTATTCAACCGGTTATTTTGATTATCTTGATACGGGTGGATGTCTTATTATTGAATGGAGCGAAAATATTGAAGCGGTGTTACCCAAAAACTGTATCAGAGTCAGTATAACAAAGACCGAAAACTTTACTGAAAGAAAGATTGAAATTAGCGGAGCTGAAGGAATTGAAAATATTATCATTTGATTCTTCTGCAAAATCAGCAAGTGTTGCTGTTTCAGAAGACGGACGCTTGATAAGCGAATCGTTTGTTAATGCATCATTAACTCACAGCAAAACATTAATGCTGATGGTTGATAATGCCTTGACTCAGGCAGATATGAAATTTGAAGATATTGATGCGCTTTGCGTAAATGTAGGTCCCGGTTCTTTTACCGGAATCAGAATCGGTGTTGCAGCGGTTAAAGGATTAGCTCTTTCACAGAATAAACCTTGTGCAGGCATTTCAACACTCGAGAGTATTGCATATAATTTTGTTGATACTGATTGTGTTATCTGCGCTGCAATGGATGCCAGATGTAATCAGGTTTATACAGCGCTTTTTAAATGTGAAAACGGTATTGTTGAAAGACTTTGTGAAGATAAAGCAGTTACTGTCAGTGATTTGACTGAAGAGCTTTCACAAATTGACGGAATTGTTTATCTTGCGGGTGACGGTGCAGAGATTTGTTATAAATCAGCTGTCGAAAAAGAATTAAAAAATATTAAACTTTCAGGAGAAAATCGCAGATTTCAGCGTGCATACGGTGTTGCTCTTGCTGCGGTTAACAATAAAATTTTATTTGGCGATTCCGCATCTTTAATGCCGGTTTATCTCAGACCTCCACAGGCGGAACGTGAATTGAAATTGAAAAAAGGAGAATAAATATGATCGCATTAGGAAGTGACCACGCAGGAATTGAATTGAAAAAAGCAATTATGGCTCATCTTGATGAGAGAAAAATTGAATATAAGGATTACGGAACATATACCGCAGACTCTGCGGATTATGCTGTTTATGCTGAAAAAACCGCAAGAGCAGTTGTTTCGAAAGAATGTGAGCTTGGATTACTTTTCTGCGGCACAGGTGTTGGTATTTCGATTGCAGCAAACAAGGTAAGAGGAATCAGAGCTTGTTGCTGTTCCGATAAATTTTCGGCCGAAATGACAAGACTTCATAATAACGCCAATATTCTTTGCCTTGGCGGACGTGTTGTTTCAGTTGAAAAAGCTATTGAACTTGTTGATGTTTTTCTTGACACACCTTTCAGCGGTGAAGAAAGACACGAAAGAAGAATTGCGCAGATAACTGATCTTGAAAACAGATTTTAAAATCTCAGGAGGGTTAAATTATGTCAAAAGTTGTAGTGATGGATCATCCGCTTATTCATCATAAGCTTTCAATTCTCAGAAATGAGAATACAGCATCAAAGGAGTTCCGTAATCTTGTCAGCGAAATTGCAACTCTTATGTGCTATGAAGCAACCAGAGATTTGCCTCTTAAGGAAGTTGAAACCAAAACTCCGATCGCTGTTGCAAAAACAAAGGTTCTTGCCGGCAAAAAGCTTGCATTCGTTCCTATTCTCAGAGCAGGACTCGGTATGGTTGACGGCGTTCTTGCTCTTGTTCCTTCGGCCAGAGTTGGTCATATCGGTTTGTACCGTGATCCCGAAACCCTTCAGCCTGTAGAATATTACTGCAAACTTCCTGCTGATATTGAGGAACGTGAAGTTATTGTTCTTGATCCCATGCTCGCAACAGGCGGTTCGGCAATTGATGCAATAGCACAGATTAAGAAGAGAAATCCAAAATCTATTAAGTTTATGGGAATTATCGGTGCTCCCGAGGGACTTAATGCCCTTAAGGAAGCACATCCCGACATAGATATTTATATAGCGGCACTTGATGATTGCCTTAATGACCACGGTTATATTATTCCCGGTCTTGGCGATGCAGGTGACAGAATCTTCGGAACAAAATAAAAAAACAGCAGCTTTCGGTGTAGTTTTGCACTGTCAGCTGCTTTTTTGAGATTGGATATATGTAATGAAAAAGAAAAATTTTTATACCGAGATAGCTTATATTCTCGGGGTTATTCTTGTTGCATTGGGAACGGCTCTTGTTGAAAGGGCAAATTTTGGCGTATCTATGGTTGTTGCTCCTGCATATGTTATTTATCAAAAGATATCGCAAACATTTTCGTTTTTTACTTTTGGAATGGCTGAATATTTGCTGCAGGGATTTTTGATTCTTTTGATTATTATAATTGTCAGAAAAATTAAAGTTTCTTTTTTCTTTTCGTTTATAACAGCGATAATTTACGCTTTCTTTCTTGACGGTTTCATTTCTGTTATGGATTTGATTGCGGCAGAAGGAATGGTTTACAGAATAATTTGTTATATTGTCGGTCTGCTGATTACATCGTGCGGAGTTGCATTTTTCTTTAAGACTTATATTTCACCCGAGGCTTATGAGCTTTTTGTTAAAGAAATTTCATCAAAATTTAATATTGAAATTCATAAATTCAAAACAGCCTATGATTGTGTAAGTTGTGTGGTTGGCCTTGCACTATCGTTTATTTTATTCGGGTTCGGTAACTTTGTGGGAGTTAATATCGGAACTGTTATCTGCGCAATTATTAACGGTTTCTTAATCGGAAGATTTTCAAAGTTTTTCGATAACCGATTTATTTTTGTTGATAAATTAAATTTAAGAAAATATTTTGAATGAAAAAAGACGGTCTTACCTGAAAAAGTAAGACCGTCTTTAATTTTATTTAGCGGGCATAATTGTAAACTTGAATTCAAGTCCTTTTCTGCCGTTTACCTCAAATTGAGGAAGTATATCGGGACCGCAGCTTGCAGTGCCTGTTCCTCTTGTGAAGCCGTCGATGTTAACAACAACTGTGTTTTCATCGTGAAGATCTTCCTGGTGCTTAGCCTGCTGAAGAAGTTTCTGTGAGAATTTTCTTACATTAAAGTTGAAATATTCATCATCAAATCCAAACTTAATTCCGTCACCGTCATTATCTGTAACTGTAAGATATCTTACCTTGCATCTGTTGCTTGCATCCTGAGGTCTGATATAAGGTTCATGCATTTCGTCAACAGTTGTGTTATATACTCCAACCATTGCCTGTGCATAAAGGTCGCAAAGATTTTCATCAGGGCCCATACCGTAGTATTCAATGTTTGTGAATTCTTCAGGCATTTCAAGAGTGAGACCGAATCTGGGCATATGTGCTGCAAGACTCTTCTTCGCGAGAGGTTTGAATTCTGCCTTAACCTCAATATATCCGCCTGCATACACTTCATATTCTATCTCAACTTTTGCAAGATAACCGCGAGTTTTTTTGCTCTTGAGTTTGTATTCGATTTCAACCTCGGCTTTATTCTTTTCAAGTTCAATTTCAAAGTCAGAGCAGATGCACTCATAGTCATCATAGCCTGCTTCCATCCATTCGTCTCTGAATTGAGTATCGTTATCAAGATATGCTCTGTAAATGTTCGGAATGAAACCTTTTGCAAAGGCAGGAGAGGAATTGATCATTTCCTTGCCGTTTATTATATAGTTTTCAATCATTCCGTTTGAATTTGAGAAAACAATGCTTCCGTTACCGAAGTCAACAGTGCTGGTTTCGCCGTCATTTGTAAGGGTAATCTTATCTTTTGACTTGGAAACCTCAATTTCATAATCGTTTTTGAGTTCGAACTGCTCAAAAGCTATTTCTTCATCGTCAACATAATAATAAATGTTGATATGGCAGTCACAATCGCCCTTGGGCATCTTGAATTCGATATCAAAAGTTTTGCTCATTTCAGGCTCTATATCAAGAATGATTTCATCTGCGGCAATAAGAATATTTCCGTTTTTAACAACTTCCCAAACAGCGGTTATATAAGATGTATTCTTAAATCTGTTTGTGTTTTTAAATGTAATCTTATTATCTTCATATGATGCTCTGACGGGGCGGTAAACATTCTTCATTTCTTTTGCGCCTGTGTGGAGTCTTCTGTCGGGATAAACAAGACCATCAACGCAGAAACAGCCGTCGTGTCTCCATTCGCCGTGGTCGCCGCCATAGGTGAACTTCCATTTGCCGTTGGGATGATAAACCGAATGGTCGCTCCATTCCCAGATGCATCCGCCCATAAGATTGTCATACTTATAGAAAATATCCCAATATTCTTCAAGTCCGCCGGGGCCAACACCCATTGCGTGAGCATATTCGCAAAGGAAGAAAGGCTTGGGAGTATATTTTCTGCCTCTGGTGTGCTTGCCGGTCTTTTCAACGTCTTTATGGTTTGTATACATTTCCGAAACAACATCATATGAATGTCTTTCGTTGCGCACAACACCCTCATAGTGAACGGGAATTTCGGGACAAACCTTGTGAAGATATTCATAGCAAACATCCTGACAAGCGTAACCGCCGGCCTCGTTTCCGAGTGACCACATAATTACGCCCGCACGGCTTCTGTCACGAAGATACATTCTCTTAACTCTGTCAAGATATCTGGGTGCCCATTCGGGATTGTGGCTTATAAGATCAAAATTATCGTGAGGCTCACAAGCAACGCCGTGAGTTTCAATATCTGCCTCATCGATTATGTAAAGACCGTAAATGTCGCACAGAACATTGAATATTGCATCAGGGGGATAGTGTGATGTTCTGACAGCATTAACATTAAGTGACTTCATAAGTTTGATGTCTTTTTCAAGATCGTCATAGCTCATTACATAACCGTTTTTATAGTGTGAATCGTGGTGGTTAACGCCCTTTATTTTGATTTTCTTTCCGTTAACGGTAAAGATATCTTTTTTGATTTTAACTGTTTTGAAACCGATATAGTTTCTGACGGTCATTATTTCCTCTTCACCAAGATAAAGAGTTGTGTAGGCTGTGTAAAGAGTGGGGATTTCAGCATTCCAGCTCTTTACATCAAGATTTTTGAATTCAACGGAATTAACCTTTGAAACCTCTGCGCATTTTTCAGCAATAAGCTTTTTGCCGTCATAAATTTCCGTGTAAACACAATATCCGTCAGCATTACCGCCAAGTTCAAAGTTTACGCTGAGGTTCCAGCCTTTAGAAGTTTCTTTGGTGCGATAATAAATATCATTGAGATATACTGCAGGCATTTCATAAAGAAGAACATCTCTGAAAATGCCGTTTTCTCTGAACATATCCTGACATTCAAGGAACGTTCCGTTTGACCATTTGTGAACAACGGCAAGAAGTTCATTTTCACCTTTGTTAAGATATTCTGTAATATTAAACTCTGCGGTGTTATGAGCGCCTTCACTATATCCGACAAATTTTCCGTTGATATATAAATCAAGGCAGGAAATAACGCCGAGGAATGAAATGATATATGTTTTATCAAGTGATTCAATGTTGAATTTTTTTCTGTAAACACCGACAGGTTGTTCATCGGGGACATAGGGAGGCGGGTTATCAAAAGCATAAGGACAGTTGATATATGCGGGTGAGTCAAAGCCTGTTCTCTGCCATGTTGAGGGAACTTTTATTTTGCAAAAATCCATTGCTTCCGAATCAAGGATTTCAGGAAGATTATTATTGCTTGAATAATATTTAAAATCCCATTCTCCTGAAAGAACTTTCACTATATCGGAGCTTGTTCGTTCTTTTTTTATCGGGGTTTTCTTGAGAACCTCGACTGAAGAATAGGGGATTGCATAACCTCTGCCTTCAAGTTTGTTGATTTCATAAACCGAAAAATCATTATAGTTGGTACGGTTAATTGAATATTTCATTTTATTTTACCGCCTTTCCTCTAATTTTTTAATCATGATTTTAGCAGCCTTATATATATCGCCGCATCCGAGTGTGATAATTAAATCACCGCTTTGAGCGTGGTCAACGGCGTATTGTGCAACTTCTTCAAATGTGTTAAACCAAACACTTCCGGGAATTCTTTCAGCAAGCTGGGAAGTATATATCCCGTAAGTGTTAACCTCACGCGAACCCATGATTTCCGTCATAATACAATGATCGGGAATATTAAGAACCCTGACGAATTCATCAAAAAGAATAGCTGTTCTTGAATAAGTGAAGGGCTGAAAAACAGCATAAACATTTTTATATCCCATATTCATTGCTGCGTTGAGTGTTACTTCAAGCTCTTTGGGGTGATGTGCATAATCATCAACAATTGTTATTCCGTCAATTTCAGCAAGTTTTTCAAACCGTCTGCCTGCACCGGTAAAGTCGGAAATGCCGTTTTTGCACTGTTCAAATGTAACTCCTGATTCCATAGCGGCGGCAATGACAGCAAGAGCATTATATACATTGTGTTTTCCGGGCACTGAAAGTGTAATTCTTCCTAAATTATTATTTCTGCAAATCAAATCAAATGAACCGTATTCATTTTTCATTTCAATATTGATGGCTCTGTAATTGTTTTCTTTGCCAAGACCGAATGTGACAGCTTTTTTGCCGAGATTATTAATGGCGGGATTAACGGTTTCAACAGTGTTTAAATCATCACCGTTATAAATTATCATTTTTGTTGCCATTGAAACAAAATCGGTAAAAGATTTTTTAAGATTATCAAAAGTTTTGAAGAAATCAAGATGGTCTTCATCAACATTTAAAACAACTGCAATATCAGGAGATAAATCAAGAAAAGTGTTAACAAATTCACAAGCTTCACACACCATATGCTCGCTGCTTCCGACCATTCCGTTTGTTCCTGTAAGCGGTAATTTTCCGCCAATAACGGCTGAAGGGTCAAAATCAGCGCTTATGAGAATTTGAGTGAGCATTGAGCAGGCTGTTGTCTTTCCGTGCGTACCGCTTATGCAGATACTGTTACAATAAATTCTGGTTATCGCGCCGAGAAGCTTGCTTCTTTCAAAAGTGGGAATCCCCGAAGCTTTTGCGGCAACTAATTCAGGGTTGTCTGGCAGAAGTGCGGCGGTATAAATTATCATTTCCGCGCCTTCTATGTTTTCTGCTTTCTGGCCCATAGTAACAGGGATACCGAGAGCTTTGATTCTTGCAAGTGTATCTGTTTCATTGTTGTCAGATCCGCTTAATAAATAACCTTTTTGATGAAGGATTTCTGCAAGCGGACACATACCTGACCCACCGATTCCTATAAAATGAATTCTTTTAACTTGTAAAAGAAGTTTATCTATTTCAAACATTGATTTTCACCCTTTCAAGCTTATCGTTTTATATTATATTACATCTTTTTAAAAAAATAAAGTCCATTTTAAAAATATAGGAACTTTTTATATGTGGCAATGATTTTTATTAAACATAAACTGTTACTGGTCACACATTGGAGGTGGCATATTGAAAAAAATTAATAATTTTTTGATAATCGGTGGTGATAAGCGACAGCTTTTCGTGGCTGATTATTTCAGAAATATAGGAAAGAATGTTTTGACTTACGGCCTTTCCGACAGTAATAACAACAATGAATCTTTATCATCTGCGGTCAGTCGGTCAGAGGCAATTATTTTGCCGCTTCCGCTGACAAAAGACGGCAAAACAATTTTTTCTTTATCACAAGTAAAAGAAACAGTTGATGATATTGCCGGTATATTAAAAAGTGACCAGTTAGTATTCGCCGGTATGCTCACAAATTCATCAACAAATAAACTTTTGAAGAATACAGTTAAAGTATTTGATTATTTCAGACGCGACGAAGTCAGTATTCTAAACAGTATACCTACTGTTCAAGGTGTTTTAAAGACAATATTCGATAATATAGATTTTACTGTTCATTCAAGCAAATGTGCTGTGTTTGGTTACGGTAAAACAGGAAAGCTTACAGCATCCACTTTAAAATCATTGGGTGCGGACGTTACCGTTTGTGTCAGAAAATATTCAGATATAGCTTTTGCAAATACAAACGGAATTAAGGGTTGTTTGATAAAAGATTTTTATTCAATTGCAAATGATTTCGATATTGTGGTCAACACGGTTCCCTCGTTGGTTATTAACCGAGAGATTTTGAAAATGTTTAAAAAAAGTTGTCTTATTATTGATGTTGCTTCTGCACCGTACGGAACTGATTTTGCTTCGGCTGAAGAATTTGAAATCAAGGCGTTACAGTGTCCGTCGCTTCCCGGAAAAATCGCACCTAAAACTGCCGGAGAAATCATTGCTGTAGGCATATTAAACATATTAAAGGAGGAGGGCTATGAATAATAGAAAAGTCGGATTTGCTCTTTGCGGGTCATTCTGTACGTTTTCTGAAGCGATAAATCAGATAGAAGAGCTTATATTAAACGGTGCAGATGTTTTTCCGATAATGTCATTTAACGCATATTCCGTTGATACAAGGTTCGGTAAGGCTGAGGATCATATAAAAAGAATTGAATCCTTATGTAACAAGAAAATAATTTCATCTATAGCCGAAGCTGAACCGATAGGTCCTAAAAAGCTTATTGATTTGCTGATTATTGAACCTTGTACGGGGAATACACTCGGGAAACTTGCAAACGGTATTACAGATACCCCTGTAACCCTTGCGGCAAAAGCTCATTTAAGAAATGAAAGACCTGTTCTTATTGCTGTTTCCACGAATGATGCGTTGACTGCTTCAGCTGTAAATATCGGAAAACTATTAAATACAAAGAACATTTTCTTTGTTCCGATGAGACAGGATTCACCTGAAAATAAAACCCGTTCTGTTGTTGCGGATTTTTCACAAACAGTTAAATCGGCTCAAGCAGCATTGCAAGGCAAACAAATTCAGCCTATAATAACCCGCATATAATTTTCTGTTGTTTTTCAGGTTGTGTTGTGTTAAAATATAATCATCCGAAGAGGTGATTATATTGAATAAAATCATTTTAAATATTGATGGAATGCACTGTGCAGCTTGTTCTGCAGCAGTTGAAAAATCTGTTGGAAAACTTAAGGGCGTTGACAGCGTAGGGGTTAATCTTACTGCAGGCAATGCCCTGATATCATTTGATGAAAACACGGTATCTGTTGACGAGTTGATTCAGGCTGTAAATAACGCTGGATTTATCGGTAGTGTTCCGGAAGTCAAGGAACGGGCTGAAATAAAAAATAAAACTGAAAAAGATACTCGGAAAGCAAAAAAAAGACTGATTTTTTCAGTTATCTTTGCTGTTCCGCTCTTTTATATTTCAATGGGTCATATGTTTGGTGCACCGCTTCCGACATTTATTGATCCTGCTTTTAAGCCCTCTGCATACGCTCTGGCACAATTATTATTCTGTATTCCCGTATTAATCAGCGGATTTGAAATTTTTAAAAATGCTGCTAAAGCGGGATTTCATAAAAGCGTAAATATGGACACGCTTATCGCCTTGGGATCTGTTGCATCTTTTGGATACAGCATTTATTCTTTGATGAAAATTCTTAACGGTAATTCTGAATATGTTCATCAATTATATTTTGAGTCAGCCGGACTGATTCTTACATTCATTCTTATTGGCAGATATCTTGAATCATCAAGCAAGAAAAAGACGAATAATGCAGTTGAAAAGTTGCTTGATTTATCACCTGAAACTGCATTCTTGATTATCGACGGAAAAGAAACCGAGGTTGCTTCTTCAAGCCTCATAGTGGGCGATGTTGTTTCAGTAAAATCCGGTATGATAATTCCTGTTGACGGTAAAATTATTAACGGTCATTGTGTGGCTGATGAGTCTATGCTTACGGGCGAAAGCTTACCTGTTGAGAAGAATTGCGGCGACAATGTTTTTGGCGGAACCATCAACACAAACGGTTATATTGAATTCGTTGTTACTGCAGATATGGCATCATCTTCGCCTGCGAAAATAGCTGAATATGTCAGTCTTGCTCAAACAACTAAAGCTCCAATCGCTAATCTTGCAAACAAAATTGCTTCAGTATTTGTTCCGATTGTTATTTGTATTGCGGTGCTTTCAGGATTAATTTGGATTTTAGCAGGGGAATCACCTTCGTTTGCTCTTAAGATTTTTGTTTGTGTTCTTGTTATTTCTTGTCCTTGTTCGCTCGGACTTGCTACCCCGACCGCTTTGACGGTTTCAATGGGAAGCAGTGCTTCAAAAGGACTTTTGATAAAAAACGGTGAAGCAATTGAACGGTTGGCGAATATAAACACCGTCATATTTGATAAAACGGGAACAATAACTAAAGGCAAGCCCGAAGTCAGTATGTTTTGTGTTTTTAAGGGATTTTCTGATTCTGATGCAATCGACTTGTTTGCAAGTGCTGAAATAAAAAGTAGCCATCCCTTAGCTCTTGCAATTTCCGATTATTGCAAAATGAAAAACAGTAAGATTATTGCTTGTTTTGATTTTAATCCTTTGACCGGTATGGGTCTGGAATGTATTATCAATAATAAACGCGTAATTTGCGGAAATCAAAAACTTCTTTTTAAAAACAATGTTGATTTAAGCGATGCAAAAGAATTTGCCGAAAAAGCTACTGCTGAAGGAAAAACGGTAATTTTTATGGCTGTTGACGGCATCCTTGCGGCAGGCGCGGTAATTTCGGATTCAATAAAAGATAAAAGCGTTGACGTTATCAAGTCAATAACGTCTATGGGTATTGAAACAATTATGCTTACGGGCGATAATCATAAAACTGCGGAATCCATTGCTAAAACTGTTGGTATAGACGATTTTTATGCCGACCTTATGCCGGATGATAAACTTGAAATTATTAATAAATTAAAAAAAGAAGGTAAAAGGGTTATTATGGTTGGCGACGGAATCAATGATGCACCGTCACTTGTTGCGGCAGATGTAGGTGTTGCGATTGGAAACGGTACGGATATTGCTGTTGAGTCAGCAGATATTGTTCTTCTGGGCGGAGAACTTGAGGGTGTATATTCCGCACTTAAAATCACTAGAAGAACAATGAGAATAATAAAGCAGAATCTGTTTTGGGCATTTGCATATAACTGCATTTGTATTCCGATTGCAGCGGGAGTGCTTTATCCGTTCGGCGGACCTCTTCTTAACCCTATGCTGGGCGCAGCTGCAATGTCATTGAGTTCAATAACCGTTGTCAGCAATTCTCTCAGATTGCGCAAAATAAAGAAATAGACTTGAAATAATATAATTATCTTGATATAATATTATAATAAATTTTTTTGAAAAGTTGGTTGACATTATGAATGGTAAGCTAATAGTTATCGAAGGGCTTGACGGAAGCGGCAAATCAACACAGGAAGAGCTTTTAAAAAGCAAACTTGCAGAAGTTAATGTTAAAGTTAATTTTATTAAGTTACCTAATTATGATGACCCCGCGTGTGATCTTGTAAAAATGTATTTATCAGGAAGATTCGGCAGTGATCCTTCCGATGTAAATGCTTATGCGGCATCGTCATTCTTTGCGGTTGACAGATATGTAAGTTACCATTGCTATTGGAAAAAACAGTATCTTAACGGTGAAGTTTTTCTTGCAGACAGATACACAACCTCTAATGCTTATCATCAGTTAACAAAAACAGATAAAAAAGAATGGGATTCTTATCTCGAATGGCTTGAAGATTTTGAGTATAAAAAAATGGGCATTCCAAAGCCTGATGCGGTTATTTATCTTGATATGCCAATTGAAGTTTCGCAAAAACTTATGACCGGCAGATACAACGGCGATGATTCAAAGAAAGATATTCACGAAAAGAATGTTGAATATTTAAAGAATTGCAGAGAAGCTGCTGATTATGCGTGCAAAAAACTCGGATGGACAAGAATAGTTTGCGGCGAAAATGGCGAACCTTTACCTGTTGAAGTAATTTCAAAAAAAGTTTTTGAGGCAGTAATTAAATTACTTGATATTAATTTATGATAAGATTTGCCACAAATGAGGATGTTAATGATATAATTAAACTCTGGAATGAAGCTTTTGGTGATAATGAAGATGATATTCGATTCTTCGTTGAAAACAGATTTGTTCCTGAGAACACATTGGTTGCCGATTTTGATAATGAAGTTGTATCAATGCTTTTTTTGCTTGAGGGAAGTATGGTAATTAATGACATTGATTATCCGTCATATTATCTTTATGCCGCCTGCACTGCGGAAAAGAGCAGAGGTAAAGGGTTGATGGCAGCGCTTTTAAGTTATGCGAAATCTTTGGCAGCAAAAAGAAATAAATATTTTATTTGTCTTATGCCCGGAGAAAAATCTTTATTTGATTTTTATGCAAGATTTGGGTATAAATCTATATTTTCGAGAAAAATATTAAAGATAAATTATTCAGAAATCAATGACAGTGAATTATCAGAAAATAAATTATATTTCCCTGATTATTATGATAAAAGAATTAATGCTTTTTCAAAGTTTAATCGTTTTGAATGGGATGAACATTCCATAAAGTTCGCCTGTAAACATCATTTACTTTACAGTGGAAATGAGCAAAACAAGCGTAATGGTTATGCACTTTACAACGTCAATGCTGATGAAGTGTTTGTAAAGGAATTCGCTTTCAGTGCAGATGATTTTCTTGCGGAGACAAAAAACTTGTTTGATTTATCAGAGTGTAAAAAAGCAGTTGTAATTTTGCCTGTCGATTATTCAACAAGTGTTGGTGAATATGAAATTGTTGATTCTGCAATGGCTGTTGCGGTTAAACCTGAATTTGATTCTGTTATATCTGAAATAAAAAATGCTTATTTGGGTTTGACTCTTGATTAAAGGAGATTTTTAAATGTTTTATATGTTTTTTGCTGATGGCTTTGAAGAAGTTGAGGCGATTGCGGCTCTTGATGTTATCTTAAGAGCAAAAATTGAAATTAAAAGTGTTGGAATCGGTGGCAAAAATATAACAGGTTCCCACGGAATCACTGTTGTTTGCGATATGGTTGATTCGGAAGTTAATCCTTCGGATAATTGCGAGGGGATTATCCTTCCCGGAGGAATGCCTGGCACTGAAAATCTTTATTCGTCAATAAAAGTTAATAATTTTGTTGATTATTGCTATGATAATAACAGATATTTGTGTGCTATATGTGCTGCACCGATTATTTTGGGAAGAAAAAATCTTCTCAACGGTAAATCGGCGGTTTGTTTTCCCGGATTTGAAAATGAATTGATCGGCGCTGAAATATCTGATGAATTTGTTTGCAGAGACGGAAAGATCATCACAGCAAAAGGTATGGGAAGTGCTGTTAATTTCGGAATTGAAATTGTTGCAGCCGTTAACGGAAACGATTATGCTCAGAATCTCAAATCAACACTTCAATGTTCATGAATAAAGCTGAATTAAGAAAAATATTTTCTTATAAAAGAAAATCATTAACTATTGATGAAAAGTTAAAATTTGATGATCAGCTGATTTTTAATTTAATCAATTTAAATTTAATTAACGATTTCGAAAAATTTTTGTGTTATATTTCCGTCAGGAATGAACCTGATACTAAAAAATTAATTGAGATTTTACTTGCAAAAGGAAAATCTGTTTATGTTCCTTATTGTATTGATAAGGATATGTATTTTTATCAAATTTCAAGTTTTGATGAATTGGTTGACGGTGCTTTCGGGATACCTACGGTTGATGTATCTCAAAAATCACCTCTTAACAATTTTGAGAAAAGTGTTTGTATAGTTCCTGCACTTTCTTATGACGTCAACGGATTCCGTCTTGGATATGGGGGCGGTTTTTATGACAGATTTCTTGGGAATAAAGATATTTTTAAAATCGGATTAACTTATGAAACTTGCATTTGTGCTGAACTTCCGCGGGAAGAATATGATATAGCGGTTGATGCGGTAATTACCGAGGAAAGAATAATCAGAAGAAAACTCTGAAAACGGGAGGTTTCTACATATGAATAATGAAAACAACAAAGAAAAAAAAGAACTTTTCAAAGTGAATATTGAGGATGATGGTTTCCTTAATCCTGAAGAACTTGATAAACTTGTTCCAACGCCGTCAACACAGCAGAAGAAAAAGTTTGAGGTTCACATTGAAGATTATGATGTTCAGGAATCTTTTGCGGATGAACAGCCGAAATATAAGGGCGAAATTTATTTTTCAAACAGAAAGCCTGTAAAGAACCGTTCCGTTGAAGAGAAGAAGACCTCAACAGTTCGAAAGCCGGCTTCTGCTAAACCGAAGATTCAAATTAATTCTTTTGTTGCTGTTTTTTGCTCTGTAATTTTAATCTTTACCGTTGCTTTTTCTGCCATTGCAATATCATGTATCAATGATGTTCTTGCGATCAGCAGAAGCGATGAAGTTGTAACCGTTAATATTCCAAGCGACGCAACAACCAATGAAATTATTGAAATTCTTGGCGATAACGGTCTTGTTAAGCAGGAAACTTTCTGCAAGGTTTTCTATTCAGCCATGGACTGGTTTAAAAATCTTAACAAATCAAAAAAGCCCGGTCCGCCCACATATTTGAGTGGCGTTTATTATGTTCAGAAAAACCTTGGACTTGAGGGTTATTTGACTGAATTCAAAGAAATCCGTAAATCCGCTGATACTGTATCGCTTGCTTTCCCTGAGGGCTGGACAATATATCAGATTTTTGAACGTCTTGATAAATACGGTGTATGCAGTAAAGATAAGCTTATTGCATCCCTTAAGGGAACAACATTTGAAAATGATTTTATTTCCGACATTCCCGATAATTACGGAAGAACATTTACTCTTGAGGGATATTTTTATCCTGACACTTATGAGTTTTATGAAGGTAGCGACCCTAACAGCGTTATAAGAAAGTTCCTTGAAAACACCGAAACCAGATGGACTGAAGAATATGAGGAGCAAAGAAAGAAGCTTGGCTATACAAGAGATGAAATAATAATTATTGCATCAATTATTCAAAGAGAAGCTGCGAATGAAGAGCAGATGGGTCTGGTTTCATCAGTTCTTCATAACAGATTAAAACGTTCTGTTTCTTGGCCCACACTCGGCTGCGATTCAACAGCGAATTATATAAAAAATTATATAGCAGCTAGTGTAAGTGAAGCTGAAGCTATCAGTTATGAACAGAAATATAATACGTATTATGTTCAGGGACTTCCTCCCGGACCGATTTGTAATCCCGGTGATGATGCTATCAATGCAGCGCTTTTCCCTGATGATACAGATTATTATTTCTTCAGACATGATAAATTTGGTCAGATATATATGGCTAAAACTCAGTCTGAACACGATTCCAACGGCATTCTTGTTCTTAAAGCGAACAGCAGATAAAGATTTTGGAGAAAAGTATGAGTTTTATTTTAAAGCCGGAGCTTCTTGCTCCGGCAGGTGATAAAGAACGCCTTGCGGCGGCAATTGAATATGGAGCAGATGCAGTTTATCTCGGGTCGGATTGTTTTGGTATGAGAACGGCTGCTGCAAGTTTTGGCGGAGAGAACCTTCGTGAGGCTTGCAATCATGCACATTCGAAGGGTATTAAGGTGTATTTAACCTGTAATACCGTTCCCAGAAATAATGAACTTTCGTTATTACCTGATTTTCTTGAGTTTGCAGCGGATTGCGGTGTTGATGCGTTTATTGTTACCGATATCGGAGTTATGCAACTTGCGCAGAAATATGCACCTGATGTTGAAATTCATATTTCAACTCAGGCTGGAATAACTAATTACGCAGCTGCCAACGCATTTTATAATATGGGTGCAAAACGTATTGTTACTGCCAGAGAACTTTCTCTTGATGAAATTGCAGGTATAAGAGCTAAAACTCCTGCGGATCTTGAAATTGAATGCTTTGTACACGGTGCGATGTGTGTTTCATTTTCGGGCAGATGCCTGCTTTCAAATTATATGACGGGAAGAGACTCAAATCGCGGAGACTGTGCACAGCCTTGCAGATGGCATTATTCTTTGGTTGAAGAAAAGAGACCGGGGGAATATTTTCCTATCGTTCAGGATAATACAGGGACTTACATAATGAATTCAAGAGATATGTGTCTTATTGAATATGTTCCTGAACTTGTTAAGGCAGGTATTAACAGCTTTAAAATTGAAGGAAGAGCAAAATCTGCATATTACACTGCTGTTTCTGTTAACGCTTACAGATGCGCATTGGATTCTTATGAAAAGTCGGGATTTGCTGAAGATTTTGTCCCTGAACAATGGATAATTGATGAGGTCAGAAAGGCAAGTAACCGTCAATATTGTACGGGATTTTATTTTTCTGATCCTATGGACGGAGCGCAAATCTTTTATAATGGCGGTTATGTCAGAGAATGGGATGTTGCTGCTATAGCGGAAAAATGGGAGAATGGCATTCTGTATGCTTCCCAAAGAAACCGATTCTTTGATGGCGATGAACTTGAGGTTATGATTAAGGGACAAAAGCCGATCAGAATTACTGTTAAAAATTTAAAAAATGAAAATGGAGAAAATATTGATAATGCACCTCATCCTATGATGAAATTCTCCATGGAGTGTCCTGTTGAAATTCCCGCAGGTTCATATTTGAGAATGGAAAGAAAAGGCGGAGTAATTCTTTAATTCAATAAACAATTAAAACCAAGCTTCAAAATAGCTTGGTTTTTTTCTTTAATTTATAATCAAGAACTTGTGTTTTTTCTTGACATTGCTTCAAGATGTGGTATAATTGTATCGGTAAAATTTGCGAAATTTGGGAGGATTGACCTAATGGCTAAAAAACCCGAATATAATAATGAAAGTATCACCGCTCTCAAAGGCGAAGACAGAGTCAGGAAAAGACCTGCGGTTATTTTTGGCTCAAACGCTATAGATGGCTGTGAACATGCTATTTTTGAAATTATATCAAACTCAATTGACGAAGCCCGAGAGGGATACGGTAATAAAATTGTTGTTACAAGATTTGCCGATAACTCTATTGAGGTTCAGGATTTCGGACGAGGAATACCTGTTGATTATAATAACAAAGAGGGCAGATATAACTGGGAACTTGTTTTCTGCGAAATGTATGCGGGCGGTAAATATAATACTAACAGCAACGGTAGCTACGAATATTCTCTTGGCCTTAACGGTCTCGGTCTTTGTGCAACTCAGTATGCTTCTGAATATATGGAGGCTGAAATTCATAACGGCGGTTACAGATATGTTTTGAATTTCGAAAAAGGTAAACCTGTAGGCAAGATGCTTAAAGAAGAATACAGTAAGCGTGACACGGGCTCCAGAATCAAGTGGCGTCCTGACCTTGAGGTGTTTACTGATATTGATGTTCCTCTTGACTATTATCAGGATATGCTGAAAAAACAGGCTGTTGTTAATGCCGGTGTTAAATTTATTCTTAAAAATCAGGTTGGAAAATCATTTGAAACCTACGAATATCTTTATGAAAACGGAATTGAAGATTATGTTAAGGAAATAATCGGCGAAGATTCACTCACAAGTGTTCAGACTTGGCACGGTGACCGTGTCGGCAGAGACCGTGAGGATTTGGATGATTATAAGCTTAAAATCAATATTTCTGTTGCATTTTCCAATAAAATTCAGCTTAAAGAATTTTATCATAATTCAAGCTTCCTTGAAAACGGAGGTTCGCCTGATAAGGCAACACGACTCGGTTTTGTTGCGCAAATTGATTCTTATCTGAAACAAAGCGGTAAGTATCAGAAGAGCGACAGTAAAATAACCTTCCAGGATATTGAAGATTGTCTTGTTCTTGTTATTTCATCATTTTCGACTCAGACATCCTATGCTAATCAGACTAAAAAAGCTATTACAAATAAATTTATTCAGGATGCGATGACTGAGTTTATCAAGCATCAGCTTGAAATTTATTTTATTGAGAATCCTATTGAAGCCGAAAAAATCGGTAATCAGGTTCTTATTAATATGCGAAGCAGAATTAAAGCTGAAAAAACACGTCAGGGAATCAAGGAATCGCTTATTCAGAATGTTGGTAATTTAACAAACAGAATCCAGAAATTTGTTGATTGCCGAAGCAAAGATCCTGAAATCCGAGAACTGTTTATTGTTGAGGGTGATTCAGCTCTCGGTGCTTGTAAACAGTCGAGAAATTCGGAGTTTCAGGCAATAATTCCTGTTCGAGGTAAGATTCTTAACTGTCTTAAATCTGAATATGACAGAATTTTTAAAAGTGACATTATAACTGATTTGATTAAAGTTATCGGTTGCGGTGTTGAGGTTGAAGGCAAGAAAAAGGCTGGCAAGGATATGGTATCCTTTAATCTTGATCTTCTTCGTTGGAGCAAGATTATAATTTGTACCGATGCCGATGTTGACGGTTTCCATATCAGAACGCTGATTTTAACAATGATATACAGACTTATGCCTACTCTTATTCATGAAGGCAAAGTGTTTATTGCGGAATCTCCTTTGTATGAAATTACCTGCGGAGATGAAACCTGGTTTGCTTATACTGAAAAAGAAAAATCAGATGTTATTGCACAGATCGGATCTAAAAAATATACAATTCAGCGTTCAAAGGGTCTTGGTGAAAACGATCCGGATATGATGTCGCTTACAACAATGAATCCTTCAACACGAAGACTTATAAAGATTGAACCTTCTTTTGCTCAGGAAACCTCAGAAAAATTTGACTTGTTGCTTGGCGATAATCTTGCGGGCAGAAAAGATTATATTTCTGAAAACGGTCATCTTTATATTGATTTGACTGATGTTTCCTAATATTAAGTAAAACGGAGTAAAATAACTATGGCTAAAAAATCAAAAAAAGATATAACAGCTTCTCTCCGCCAGCTTGATGATAAAACACATATTTTTGGAGCGGGTGAAATTGTTAATCAAGAAATAACCGATGCTCTGGAAGTTAACTTTATGCCTTATGCCATGAGCGTTATTATGAGCCGAGCAATTCCTGAAATAGATGGCTTCAAGCCTTCTCACCGTAAGATTCTTTATATGATGTATAAAATGGGGTTGCTTACTGGTCAAAGGGCTAAATCAGCTAAAATTGTCGGTCAGGTTATGCAGCTTAACCCGCACGGTGATGCAGCGATTTATGACACTATGGTTCGTCTTTCGAAAGGCTATGAAGCACTGCTTCATCCGTATGTAGATTCGAAAGGCAACTTCGGTAAGGCTTTTTCAAGAGATATGATGTGGGCGGCATCAAGATATACAGAAGCAAAACTTGAAAAAATCTGTTCTGAATTTTTTACTGATATCGATAAAGATACTGTTGATATGGTAGATAATTTCGATAACACAATGAAAGAACCGAGTCTTCTTCCTGTTAATTTTCCAAGCATTCTTGTTAATGCAAACACAGGTATTGCTGCGGGTATGGCAAGCTCAATTTGTTCGTTTAACCTTGAAGAAGTTTGCAAAACAACTATTGAGTTATTGAAAAACTCAAAGCATGACGTTGCAGATACTCTTCTTGCCCCTGATTTTGCAGGCGGCGGCTTGCTTGTTTATGACAGAAACACTTTCGAAGAAATTTACCGTACGGGCAGGGGAGGCTTTAAGGTCAGAGCAAGATACAGCTATGACAAAGCAAACAGCTGCATTGATATAACGGAAATTCCGCCAACTACAACTTCGGAAGCAATAATTGATAAAATTGTTGAAAAAATCAAAGCAGGTTCAATCAGAGAAATTAATGATGTTCGCGACGAAACCGATTTGAAAGGTTTGAAAATAACAATTGATATTAAAAAAGGCACAGATCCCGATAAATTAATGAAAAAGCTCTATTCTTCAACACCGCTTCAGGATACCTTTTCCTGTAACTTTAATGTTCTTGTAAAGGGTAACCCGAAAGTTTTTGGAGTTAAAGAGCTTCTTAATGAATGGATCGATTTCAGAAGCGATTGCGTAAGACGAAGAACTGCCTTTGATTTGAAACGAGCTAAAGATAGACTTCATCTTCTTCGCGGTCTTGAAAAAATTCTTCTTGATATTGATAAAGCAATTAAAATTATCAGAAACACCGAAGAGGAAAGTGATGTTGTTCCCAATTTGATGATCGGATTCAAAATAGACAAAATCCAGGCAGAATATGTTGCTGAAATCAAACTCCGACATCTCAATAAAGAATATATTCTCAAGCGTTTACAGGATATTGAGAAGCTCGAAAAGGCGATATCTGATCTTGAAGATATTCTTGCAAATCCCAAGAGGATAAAGCAAATAATTATTTTTGAACTTAAAGAAGTAATAAAAAAATATGCAAAACCCAGAAAGACTGAGATGATTTTTGATTCTGATATTGCAGAAGAAAATGAAGAAGAGGATATTCCCGATTATCCTATTCATATATTCTTCAGCCGAGAAGGATATTTCAAAAAGATTACTCCGCAGTCACTCAGAATGAGTAACAGCAATAAACTTAAAGACGGAGACGAAATCATTCAGACTGTTGAGACAACAAATTCTGTTGAAATTCTTTTCTTCACTAATAAATGCCAGGTTTATAAAACCAGAGCAGCAAATTTTGAGGATTCAAAAGCAAGCTCGTTGGGTGATTATGTTGCGGCAAAGCTGGAAATGGAAGAGGGAGAACAGCCTGTTTATATGGCACTTACAAACGATTACAGCGGGTATATGCTTTTCTTCTTCGAAAACGGTAAGGTTGCAAAGGTTGATATGAATGCATATCAGACTGTAACCAAACGCAAAAAGCTTATTAAAGCATTTTCAGATAAGTCACCGGTTACTTCAATACTTTATATTAAAGAAGATAAAGAGCTTGTTGTTGTTTCAAGCGCCGGCAGACATCTTCTTATCAATACTGCAGTTATTCTTCCCAAGACAACTAAAGACACAATTGGTGTTGGCGTTATGACTTTGAAGAAAGGTCAGCGAGTTTTGAACGTTAAAGAATATAACGATGGTATGTTTTCAAAACCGCACAGATATAAAGCTAAAAATCTTCCTGCTGCAGGTGCTCTTCTCAGCGCTGAAGATGAGGGTGAACAAATAACATTTGAATAACTGTTTTAGCCGACAGTGGTTGGGCATCCCCACCGCTGTCGGCTTTAAAGCGGAACAAAAAAGTCAAACGCAATAATCGATTTTGTTCTGCAAATATAGAATTGCACTTATTATTTTAAAAATTCATTGTATTTTTTTCCAAAATAAATTAAAATATCTCTTGCAATTATCAATAATGTGTGTTAGAATTCATTAGTACAAAATTATCTGGAGGTCATTAACCTATGCAGTGGTATGAAATCGTTTTAGGAATTGTTCTTATAATCACTTCTATTGCACTTATCGCAATCGTTCTTCTTCAGGAAGGTCGTTCAGCTGGTCTTTCAGGTGCAATTGCAGGCGGCGCAGAAACATTTTTGGGTAAGAATAAGAGCAAAACAATTGAAAGCAAGCTTGTTTCAATAACCAAGATTCTTGCTATTGTTTTCTTTGTTCTTTCTCTTGTTGCAACACTCATTGTTCTTTTTGTTCGCTGATTATCAGATAATTATGAGCCGTTCTTTTGAACGGCTCTTTTTCTTTTATTCCAACTCTTTTTTCATCTTTTCAAGAACTCTTTTTTCAATTCTGCTGACATAAGAACGTGAAATATCAAGCTTATCCGCAACTTGTTTCTGAGTATAAATCGGTGTTCCGTAAAGACCGTATCTCATTATAATTATATTTTTTTCACGTTCATCTTTTATTTCTTCGATGCATTTGTATAATTTTTTTATTTTGATATTTTTATCAATATCCTCAATTATTGTGTCATCAATACTTATTATATCAATTAATGTCAGCGGGTTTCCTTCGCTATCTGTATCAATTGGTTCGTTTATAGATATTTCATTTGAATTTTTCTTTTTACTTCTGTAATACATCAGAATTTCATTTTCAATACATTTTGAGGCATAAGTTGCGAATTTTATGCCTTTTGCGTTGTCAAAAGAATTAACTGCTTTTATAAGCCCTATTGTGCCGATTGAAATCAAATCATCCTGCTCATCGCTTGATGAATAATATTTTTTGATTATGTGTGCAACAAGCCTTAAGTTATGTTCAATCAATTTATTCTTTGCATCGATATCGCCTTGCTTGAATTTTTCAAAATAAATTTTTTCATCTTTTGAACTCAACGCGGGAGGGAAAGAATTTCCGCTTCCTATGTGCAATGCGAAAAATAAAAAACCTTTTGATATAATGTCAAGAATAATATTAAGCATTTTCTCACCCCACAACAACAAATATATGAGGATTCAAAAACAAAATGATAAAAAATTAACATATATTTCATTTTATATAAACATAAAACTTGCATAATTAATTAAATAGTTATATAATGATTATAATTAAATTTAAGGAGTACGGATTATGAGTTTAATTAAGTTAGGAGCACAGCTTTATACTCTTCGTGATTATATTAAAACATATGAGGACTGTGAAGCAACTTTTAAATATCTTAACGATATCGGAATCAATGTTATTCAGATTTCAGGTATAGGTCCCATTCCCGCGGATAAGGTTGCCTATCTTGTTGAAAAATACAATATGGATGTTTGCGTAACTCACACTTCATTTGACAGAATGAGAACTGATCTTGATTCTGTTATGAAAGAGCATAAGATGCTCGGCTGTGATACACTCGGAATTGGAGGAATGCCTGAAGAATTCAGAAAAGATGCAGAAAGCCTTAATGAATTTATTAAAATAACAAGTGAGATAGGAAAGAGAATGCACGAAAACGGTTTGCAGTTTGCATACCATAATCACGCATTCGAATTTTCAAAACTTGATAACGGCAGACGAATTTTTGATGTTTTAATTGAGGATACAAAGCCTGAAGAATTCAGTTTTATAGGCGACACATATTGGTTCCAGTTTGGTGGAGTCAACCCTTGCGATTACATCAAAAAAATTGAAAACAGAATGAAGGTCTGTCATTTTAAAGATTATAAGATGGTTAATGATAAGCCTGCTTTTGCAGAAGTCGGAACAGGTAATCTTAATCTTGATGACATTTATAATACCTGCAAAACAACAGGCGTTAAATATATAGTTATTGAGCAGGATATATGTGAAATCGATCCCAGAGAGTCAATGGCAATTAGTTATAAAAATCTTGTTGATATTGCAAAAAGGAATGAAAAATAAATGATGCAACAGCCTCTTACTTTAACTGTATTAACAGATATTCATCATTACTCCAAAAAAATCGGAGTAAGCGGAAAAGCTTATGAAACCGCAAGTGCAAAAAGCCAGATTTTGCTTGCAAAAGGCGGAGAAGTGCTTGAAGAAGCTTTTGAACAAATCGCTGAAGATAACAGAAGCGAGTTTGTTATAATTTCCGGCGATATAACCAGTAACGGAGATTATGAATCTCATAAAGAAATAATTTCAATGCTCAGAAAATTAAAAGCAAGAGGCAAAAAAGTTTATGTTATAACAGCAACTCACGATTTCAAAAAGAACGGTGAAGCTAACGCATATAGCGGAGATGACAGGATAACAATTCCTGCGGCAACCCGAGAAGAACTTTTTGAAATGTACCGTGAATTCGGCCCCGACGAGGCGATTTCTGTTCACAGAGAGAGTATGTCATATATAGTTCAGCTTTGTGACGGATACAGGCTTTTTGCTCTTAATGATGATACAAACCGCAACGGTAAGAGCGGTTTTTCCGACGAATGTTTTGAGTGGATAAAAAATAACGCGGAAAATGCTCACAAGGAAAACCAGTTTATTGTTGCTATGACTCATCATCCGCTTATTGCGCCGTCACCGATTTATGAAATAATCGGTAAGGGCGATATGCTGGGTGACTACAAAGAAAGAATTGAGCAGCTTGCCGATTTGGGAATTCAATTTATTTTCACAGGTCATACTCATATTCCCAATGTTTCTCTTTTTCAGAGCGAAAGAGGTAACATTATTTATGATATATGCACCGGTTCAACTATCGGTTATCCCGGTTCAATAAGAATTGCAACAATCAGCCCAATGTCAGGCGAGGTTAAACTCTCAACAGAATATGTCAGAACCCCCGAAAGTTTCAAAGCAGAAGGAAAAGAACTTAAATCTTATTTGCAGGAACAGTTAATCGGGGTTGTTAAGAAT
Source organism: Acutalibacteraceae bacterium (assembly GCA_045652165.1). GTDB lineage: Bacteria > Bacillota > Clostridia > Oscillospirales > Acutalibacteraceae > CAG-177. Next base: position 29,592 of record JAZRTQ010000018.1, read on the forward strand.
ATGATAAAAACTGCAGGTGAAGATATTGATAAGCTTGCAGATATGGCTGTTTCGATAAGCATTAAACCTAAAGTGATTTATAAATTTGGTTGGATTATCAAACCGATATTCAAGCTTCTTAACAGTCTTAAGGTTGGAACGGTTGCAAAGTGGACAAAAAAAGAAACAGGCTTAAAACCTGATGAATGGAAAGATATTAAAAATAAAAGTGTTGCAGATATTATAATTGAGCTTGTTCAGAATCTTTTTGCGGGCGAAAGCAAGTACCCGCCTGAAACTGCAACTTATAAAATTGTAATGGGATTTCTTTATGTAATTGACAGCATCGTTGAAACATTACATATTGATTTTAAGAAACTGATTAAAGTTGTTTCAAAACCTTCGGAACTTATTGAATCGCTTTTATATAATCCGTATTTTGATGCATATAATTGTGATTTGAAAATTAACAAGTTTTATTCCGAAGGAGAGAGGGGAGAAAAAATTGCTTTAACTCCCGGCAAGAATACTATAAGAAAAAGCAAAAAAGGATTACCGATTATTGTTGTTTCGGTTTTGCTTTTGATAATATTCTTACCGATAATTCTTGTTGCGTTTATGTTTAGATTTATTTTAAATCAAATTAAGTATGCCGATAAACTTAAATAATTTATAGTGAGCGGTGATTTTATGACACTTCCTAAAATTGAAATATGTATTGAAGGATATGATATTGAACAAACCGATTTTTATCTTTCAATGCTTATTGAAAAAAATAATAATTTAATGCAGCTTTATGAGGAAGCGAAAGCACAGATAGCTTTGCTTAATCAAAATAACGAGATGCTTCATAAAGATTTTATTAATCTTACAAAACAGTTCAGTGATTCAATTTCATCAACAGATAATTTGATTTACGAAAAGCTTTCAAACGTTGAAAGAAAGGTTGATTTGCTCGTTTCATCAATCAATAAATCAGAGTCTGCGATGAATCATTATGATATTTTAAATAAAAATACAAATGATATAAAAAATGAATCAGTGAACAAAAACATAAGTGATTTGCGTGTAGAATTGGCAGAACTTAAAACTTTATTCGATTAACGGCGGGGAGGTCTGAAAAGGTTGAATAAAAAAGTAAAAAACAAAAAGGAAATGTCAAAATCAAAGATCGTTTTACTTGGTATTTTCAGTGTCGTTGCATTAACAGCTTTTGTTGTAATTTCATTTATGCTGATTAATGTTATTATGAAAATAAACGGAGATCTGATTATTAATCTTGATGAATATAAAAACAATCAGAATCAGACTTCCTTTATCTATGCAACGGATTCTGACGGCGAAATTGCTGAAATTGCCCGTCTTCACGGTGAAGAAAACAGAGTTTGGGTTGACCTTGATGATATGTCGCCTTATATAGCAAAGGCGTTCATTGCGCTTGAAGATAAGCGATTTGAGGAGCATAACGGTGTTGACTGGATAAGAACAGTTGGTGTTATTGTTAAGCCTCAGAATATCGGACAGGGCGGTTCAACAATAACTCAACAGCTCATCAAGAACTTAACAAATAATAAAGAAGTAACTTTCGTTCGCAAATTCAATGAAATTATAACCGCTTTGAATCTTGAAGAGAACTATGAAAAAGAGCCAATTATTGAGGCTTATTTAAATACTCTTTATCTCGGCAGCGGTTGTTACGGTGTTAAAACTGCAAGTGAAAACTATTTCGGAAAAGATATTGCAGAATTAAATGCGGCTGAGTGTGCTGTTATTGCATCAATTACTCAGGCACCGACTAAATATAATCCGCTTCTCAACCCTGAAGAAAACCGCAAACGTCAGCTTGAATGTCTTGAAAAGATGTTTGATTCAGGTTTCCTTACACAAGAAGAATTAAACGAAGCTAAAGAATATAAGCTTATATTTACAAACAGCGATGACTATGTTCCCAGCCCCGAGATGGAGCAGACTGTTGCAAAGCAGGAAGATGATGTTATCAACAGCTTCTATGTTGACTATGTTATTCAATGTGTAAGAGATGACCTTATGGAAGAATACGGTTATTCAAAGCAGCAGGCAACAGATCAGATTTATTATGGCGGACTTAAAATTTATGCTGCAGTTGATCTTGATGTTCAGCAGTCACTTGAAGATGTTTATGTTAACCGTAAAGGATTTCCTGATCTTAAGAGCGATAAAACAGGTGATTTGGTTCAGTCTGCGATGACAATTATGGATTATAACGGAAGAGTTGTTGCCATAATCGGTCAGGCGGGAGAGAAAACTCAGAACAGAGGTCTCAACAGAGCTGCTAATTCATTCCGTCAGCCTGGTTCAACTATTAAACCTCTTGCCACATATGCACCTGCAATAGAAATGAATATTTATAATTATTCAAGTATGATTCTTGACTATGCTCTTGCATATAAAGGAGAACTCTGGCCTCATAACGTTGATAAAACACTTGGTTCAAATAAGAAGGTTACTGTTGAATATGCGATTCAGGAATCTTTGAATACTGTTCCTGCCAGAGTTATTTATAACGATGTAGGTATTGATAATTCGTTTGCTTTTCTCAGAGACCGTTTCCACCTTTCGGATCTTGATGAAACAAAGGACAGAGATCTTTCACCTCTTGCAACAGGCGGTTTAACCAACGGCACAACAACAGTTGAAATGGCGGCTGCATATGCAACATTCGGTAACGGCGGTCTTTATTATGAGCCTTACTGCTATTATAAGGTTACTAACAGTCAAGGAACACAAACTCTTTTGAGCAATGAAAATCCCCGTTTTCAGCGTGCGATTTCCGAGGAAACATCAGATATAGTTTGTGAATTGCTTCAAACTGTTAATACAAGCTATTATGGAACAGCATCCAATGTCCGCAAATTCCAGGTTATGGCTAAAACAGGAACAACCAGTAGCGACAGAGACCGTTGGTTCTGTGCCGGAACACCTTATTATGTTGCTGCTGTATGGGTTGGATTTGATATTGAAGAGCCTCTCGGAGTATCCGTTAACCCCGGAGGAAAGATTTTCTTCAGAGTTTTTGATGAAATTCACAAAGGTCTTCCTGAAAAGAGCTTCCAAAAGAGCACAAAAACTGTTGAAAAATCTTATTGCAGAGTTACCGGTCAGCTTGCGGGTTCAAATTGTTATTCTTTTGGTACAGGATGTTATAAAATAACAGCACTGCCTTCGGTTTGCACAACCTGCACAGCTGCTGATAAATTATTAAACAGTTCGGATTCATCCGCAGGAACCACTGCAGGTGATATTGCAGAGGGCTTGGGAGAAATTCTTAACGAAATAATTAACGACAGATAATTTGATGGCGGAGTTTGTCTTTTTCAAACTCCGCTGTTTTAAAAGGACTGATATAAGTGGTTATTCTTGCTGTAGATTACGGTGATGTAAGAACGGGAATTGCTGTTTGCGATAAATTTGAAATGCTGGCTTCGCCCGTTTGTATGATAAATCAACCTGATGCAGATAAATTGATTGAAGAAATAAATGTTATAGCTCAAAAATATAAGCCTGAAGAAATAGTTGTCGGTTTACCTAAAAATATGGATTCATCCTTAGGCTCCAGAGCTCAGAAATGTATTGATTTTGCACAGGCGCTTTCTTTGGCAACGGGAATTAATTGTGTTATGAGAGACGAAAGACTTTCAACAGTCAGTGCTCATAATATTCTTAATTCAACCAACACTCGAGGCAAAAAGAGAAAAGCGGTTGTTGACCAGGTTGCGGCTGTTATGATATTGCAGGATTACATAGATTACAGAAAGTTAAACGGTTTAAAATCATAAGCAAATAACAACAGTTTACTGCATATATTGTTATAAACAATGTATGGAGTGATTTTATATGAAGGTAATTGCGCCCCAAAGAATTAAAATTCGGTTTTATCTTGCTTTTGCTTTAGTGTTTATATTATCTGTTTTGAGTCTTGGATCTCATTTGATAAATAAATATGCCGTTGATACGGTTTCATCAGATAATCTTCAAAATAAAATCATTATAATTGATGCAGGTCATGGCGGAATTGATGGTGGAACATCTGCAAATGACGGAACTGTTGAAAAAGATATTAATCTGGATATTTCACTTAAACTTAATGAAATCCTGTCATCAATGGGAATTAAAACAGTTATGACCAGAATAGATGATAATGCATTGAATGATGAAAATGCATCAACCATCAGACAGAAGAAAATATCTGATATTAAAAACAGACTTTCAATTATCAATGAAACGGAAGATGCAGTTTTTGTAAGTATACATCAAAATCATTATTCGCAGGAAAAATACAGCGGAGCGCAGGTTTTTTATTCAAAAAACAATCCTCAGTCGAGAGACCTTGCTGAGAAAATAAGATTCAGGCTGATAACGGTTTTGCAGCCTGACAACACAAGAGAGATTAAACAAAGCGGTTCTGAAATTTATCTTTTAAATAATGCTAAAATTCCCGCTGTAATGGTAGAATGCGGATTTTTGTCCAATTATATTGAAACTAAATTGCTCAAAGACCAAGAATATCAGCGGAAGCTGGCATTTACTGTTGCAATGGGTATCATTGATTTTTTAAATCAAACGGAGGCTTAAAAATGGCGTCAAAAGCAAAAACAATATATATATGTAATCAATGCGGATATGAAACTGCCAAATGGTACGGATGCTGTCCTTCGTGCGGTGAATGGAACACTATGGACGAGGATTTCAGGACTCCGCAAGAGCAGAAAATTTCAAAGAAATTATCAGGAAGCTTTTCGGCGCAAACAATTAATGAAATTGATGCAACCGATGAAATCCGTTTTAAAACAGGAATGTCGGAACTTGATCGAGTGCTTGGCGGGGGAATTGTTAAAGGTTCGCTTATCTTGCTCAGCGGTGATCCCGGTATAGGAAAATCAACTATCTTGCTCCAGATTTGTGAATATCTCGGCAAAAGTTTAAGAATACTTTATGTAAGCGGTGAAGAATCGGCAAGACAGATTAAACTTCGCGCCAAAAGATTAAATGTATCAACAGATAATCTTTATGTTATGTGTCAGACTGATGTTGAACGTATAGTTGAATATATCAAAACCGAGAAACCTGATATGGTAATTGTTGACTCAATTCAGACTATGAATGTTACTGAAATAAGTTCTTCACCGGGAAGTGTTACTCAGGTAAGAGAATCAACCAATTTGTTTATGCATTGTGCGAAAGATCTCGGGATTCCTACCGTTGTTGTCGGTCATGTGAATAAGGATGGCAATATAGCAGGCCCTAAAGTTCTGGAGCATATTGTTGACTGCGTTTTATATTTTGAGGGTGAACGTCATCTGTCATACAGAATTTTAAGAGCTGTTAAAAACAGATACGGTTCAACAAATGAAATCGGTGTTTTTGAAATGCTTGATAAAGGTCTTGTTGAAGTTCAGAATCCGTCTCTGATGCTTATATCGGGTAAACCTAAAAACACCGCAGGCACTTGTATTGCTTGTGTTATGGAAGGAAGCAGACCGATTCTTGCGGAGGTTCAGGGTCTTGTTTCGGCAACCAATTACGGAAATGGCAGAAGAATGGCAACAGGCTTTGATTACAACCGTATGTCTATGCTTCTTGCAGTTCTTGAAAAACGTTCAGGATATTTTTTTGGAAACTGTGATGCATATATTAATATTGTTGGCGGCTTAAGATTAGATGAGCCTGCAACGGACCTTTCCGTTGCTATTGCTCTCGTTTCAAGCCTTAAAGACACACCTGTCAGAGATGATACTCTTGTTATTGGCGAAATAGGTCTTGGCGGAGAACTTCGAACTGTTTCGTATTGTGAACAGAGAATCAAGGAAGCTGAAAGGCTTGGATTCAAGAGATGTATTATTCCAAAACATAATTTAAAAACACTTTCTGACGGATTCAAAGGAGAAATTGAAATTGTCGGGGCAAGAAATGTTAATGAAGCATTTGAAGCATCAGTATGATAAAACAGAATATATAGATAAGCCTAATTTGCCAACAAACAGGGTTGCAGCAGTTGCAATTAACGGACAGGCAGGGGAGGCGATTAAATATTTAAATTCAATTGGTGTTTCCTGTTTTGAAATCAGCGAAGATAAAAGACTTCCGGAACCTGTCGGTTATCATGCGGATATGCAGATATTGCATACTGGTGATAATGGTATTTTTTGCCAAAAAGAACATTTGTTTACAGGGGATTTAGAAAATTTGTTTAGTATAACAGAAATAGAAAAAGAATGCTCTGACAAATATCCGAATGATGTTTTGCTGAATTGCACGATAATAGGCGATAAAATAATCTGTAATCCTAAAACAGTTGCCGATGAAGTGCTTGCTTATGCAGAATATTCTAAACTTACTGTGGTTCCTGTGAATCAAGGTTATTCCAGATGCTCAATTTGTGTAATTGATGAAAATACCGTTATTACAGACGATGAGTCTATATACAGAGCCGCTGGAAATTTTCTGAACGATGTGTTACTCGTTTCAAAAAATTCTATTGGATTAAAAGGATACAATTATGGATTCATCGGAGGCTGCAGCGGTAAAATAGATAAAAATAAAATTGCATTTAACGGTGAAATCAGATATCACAGCGATTACAAACATATTGCAGATTTTCTTGATAAGCATTATGTTGAGTATGTTGAGCTGAAAAAAGGCAGACTTGAAGATATCGGCGGTATTTTGCCTTTATTACAATATATATAGATATTTTTTGTTTAACGACTCCCCTAATTTATACAAAACATTTATTTTGTATAATATCCCTCTTTAAAAAATAAAAAGGGATATTACCCGTCTGTCGCCTTACAAAATAGAAATTTTGTTTAATTTTGGGCTCAGCCAATGGCTCCAATGTGCTGTCGCTTTCAATGGCACTCCTTTCAAATCTCGGTGCAATCTGTGCGTCAAGTTCCGCAACACACAACCGCCCCTAAAAAATATAATGGCGGGTTGCACTGTTGCTGTCCTTGTGCTGTGGGAAAGAAACAGAACCGCCAAAAACACAATAGCAAATAAACCCGCAGTTAGTCAAGGCTAATTTTTTTCTTGACCTTTTGCGGGTGATATGATACAGTAAAAGAGCGAGGCAAGGGAAAGACAAGTTTCCCCAAAAGAGGCTGACCGTATGCAGACGGGAGGTCTCTTTTTTTGTGCTTGTGACCGCCCCCCTCTTCCTTTCGCATTTCTCATTATATGCCTCAAATGTCAAGGGCAAAGCAAGCGGGAGCAAGGCCCCCGCCCTTGACATTGAAGCATTGGAGCAGAGAAAACGAAAGGAAGTTTTGAAAATGAAAGTGTATTGCAATATTGAGGGAGTTTATAAAGGGTTCAGAGAGCTCCAAAGCTTCAATCCGATTGTGGCTCAAAACTGGTCAAAAGATGTTCGTATATTTCCGATGTTCGATATTGATACATTGGAAGTGTTCGAATGCGGGTTTAATAGGGAGTTCGGCGATGTTGTCGCTTTTGCCGAGGTGCCAATGAATGAGTTCAGAAGAAAAGTGTCCGCAATGGCTGAAAAGGTGATGAAACAAGCAATATCAGAGGCAATGAAACAAGCATCTGACGATGTTGTGGCTTTATACAGTGAACTTCAGATGTTGGAAACATTAAGAGATATGACAATCAAAAGGGAGTAAGGGCTTTCGCCCTTACTCCCTTTTTTTGGTCAGTATGTCCGCTAAAGCATAAAGCATTGTTGTGAGTTCGTTATCGTGATTGAGAGCTTCAACAACTTTTTTCAAATCCCCGCTTTTTCTGTAAAGGTCTACAGAGTAAGACTTCCTCAAAGAATGCGGAGTGATGTTCTCTTTCACTCTGAAAAGTTTTGCAGACCGCTTGATGTCTGTATATACAGCTTGTCTGCTACGGTGTCGGTTCTCGTCAAGTCTGTGCGGGAAAACGAAAACCGTTCCCGCTTGCGAGAGCAATTCAGAACGCAAGCCCTCACGAAGCCTCAACCGCTTTTTTTTGCCCGTTTTTTGTTCGGTGATAGTAAATGACCCCTTTTTCAAATCGGCTGTTTTAAGAGCCAATATATCGCCAATACGAAGCCCTGTCTCAAGGGCAACTTTACAAACAAGTCTGTTTGAGGGTGTTAATGCAAACAGAATATGACCGAGTTCGTCTTTTTCAATGAAATCTGACCGCAAATATCAAATGACTTAACAATCCATAAAATGTTAAATCGCTCCCCTTTTTTCATAGTGTAACAGCCGATAATTAAAACTGTAGAGGGACAAGCGGTCTTTGTCAATAGGAACTGAAGGTTCGTCACTTTCAAAATCAATCTTGCATTTCTTTGAAGCCTCTTTAATAACTCCGTAAGTCTGAATAAGCCTTTTGCCCTTTAAAGCCCCGTAAAGAACATCAAGAACAGAAGCACGCTCTTTGTTCGTTAAATCCAAATCAAGAGGCTTGACAGCATACTTTGCAATTTCGGGTAAAGCCCCGCTGTCAGCCTTTGTAACAAAAAGCTGAAGATAGCTTTCGTTTGTGAGATTGTAAGAGTTAATGACGGAGTCTTTGATTTTGCGGACATTGTCAAATCTCATTCGCCATAAGGCAGACCAAATATGAACAAGTCTGTCCCGCTTCAGATAATCTCTTGAAGAAAAGTAGCTCTTTTTAACAGCAACAAGACAATGAAAGTGCGGGTGATATGTAATAGTACGGCTATTATAAGAAACTTCCAGACATCGGGCAACACCAACAAAAGCCCGCTTGACATCAGAGTGATTGAAAAAGCGGGTAGAACAATTCTGCATAAGCTTGATACAATCGCTTAACTCATCAGCACAAACATTCGGAACAGTAAGAACCAAATGCAAAAAAGAAAAGCTTTTTAATTCATCAAGTATCTTGCAAAAATCGCTGTAAGTTTTCAAAGATTTCCGCCTCTGACACATAGGACAAAGACGAAGTCTGCAGAAGTTTGCGGAAACAAGTTTATTCCCGTCAAAGCCAACATCAGAACCGCAAGCCCTCATTAAAAGAGCCTTGTTGCGGAGTGTGTCAGATGTTGAAAAATCAAGAAGCGATGTTGAAGTTTTCAAGCTTAAAAGCTTATATTTTTCAATGTCAAAAATATACAAATTTTCCGAATTTAAAGCCTCGGAATGCTTGCAAGTCAAGGGATTTGAGGATTTTGAGCCCGGGCACGATGTTTCTATATTATCAAGAAAAGGACTGTTCGTCATACCCGCAAGTATTTTCCATAGCCCGGACTGTCATTTCAATGCAATCTCGAAAACCTTGGTCATAGGCTATATTGAGCATTGATTGTATCCGCATATTGGGATTGTCGGTGTCGGGCATAGCCTCGGCATTAACCTCAACAAAGGAAACCGCCTTTTCACCGTATGCCTTGACATACACCTTTCGGTCAAAATCCATAATAGCTTGACTGTTTGCAAATAATCGTGATATAATTCGTTTAAATTCTTCCATAGTTCGTCTATGAAAGCAAACAGCAAAAGGAAGGCACAAAAAGGCAAGCTGACAGTTAAAGGACAAAAACTGCAAACTGCCCCAAGGTCCGCCAAGCCTGAGCCCAAAAACTACACAAAATTTTATTATTTTGTATAATATGTAATTTTTTCTTCGGGTGGTGAAATGATTTGAGAAAAGAAGAAATTGTAACTCTCCCTCGTGTTGCTGTTCAATATCTTAATTATCTATCGGCTATAAAAAATAAATCTGATCTTACCGTTCTTGAATATGCATCAGATTTAAGAATGTTTTTTCGTTTTTTAAAGATTCAGAGAGGTCTTGCTGATTCTTCTGTTGAATTTGATGATTTATCTGTTTCAGATTTAAATGAAGAAATAATACTTAACGCCTCTCTTAATGATGCTTATCAATTTTTAAGTTATTGCAGAAGTGTCAGAAAAAATGATAATAACTCACGAGCAAGAAAAGCTGTTGCTATCAAAAGATTTTATCGTTATCTTGAGGTTAACGGAAGAATTGAAAATAATCAGATCGCTTTTCTTGAATCCCCTCAAATAAAAAAATCTTTGCCTAAATATCTTACTTTAGAACAAAGTGTTACTTTATTAAACAGCGTTGAAGGCAAAAACAAAGAACGAGATTATTGTATACTGACTCTTTTCCTTAATTGCGGTCTTCGATTATCAGAGCTTGTTTCAATTAATATTTCTGATATCAGAGATAATAATACAATAATTATAACAGGTAAAGGCAATAAGGAACGTGTTGTTTATTTGAATGCTGCTTGTCTTCGTGCTATTGAAAATTATATGAAAGTCAGGCCTGCGGATGGTGTTAAAGACCGCGATGCATTGTTTTTAAGTAACAGAAAAATAAGAATAAGCCGTCAGAGTGTTCAGAAAATGACAGAAGGATATTTTTCGAAAATCGGACTTTCAGGACAAGGTTTTTCAACTCATAAACTTCGTCATACAGCAGCAACGTTGATGTATCAATACGGTAATGTTGACCCTTTGCAACTTAAAGAAATTCTTGGCCATGAAAATCTTTCAACAACCGAAATTTATACACACATTCATGATGATCAGCTTAAAAATGCTGTTGACAGTAATCCGTTGAATGATATTTCAAAAATTAAATAATTTTGAAAACAACATCGAGAAAATCGCATCGGTAAATGATGAACAAAGACAAATAATTAAATAAACAAACTGTCTTATTAAATATATTTTTGTTTCATCTTTTTCGAAATGTCCCCTTCCTTTTATTGATTTTTCAAAAGCATTTTTTGAATAAATCCTGCTGTCATAGCAAGCTAAAATTAAGGAAAATGCAGAGATTACCGCACCGGGATAAACCATCAGCGCACAATATCCTAACCCTGTTAATTTATATACTGAATACATATATCCGCTGAAAATTCCCAGCGTCAGACCTTTTAAAAACGGCAACCAAAGGACAAGACTGAATCCGATAAGTGAAAGGCCGAGTGAAATATTCAGTAACCAAAATGAACTGTTTATTGTGGCTGAATTGATTATATTTCCGTTAATCCCCTGCCCTGTTTTACCACTTATAAATAATGAGCATATTTCGGTGATTTTTTCAGCGGTGGACACATCTGATTTTTTAACAAAAAATGCGCCGAAAATAATTCCGATAATAAATAATAATGCAAAAACATATATCCCTGATTTATCAATAATTTCTTTGATTATTTTTCCGTTGTAAACTTTGTATTTATTGCTTGATTTGCTCATTTTTACCTCCAAATGTTTTTTGTTAGATTATATGAGCAAGTCCCGATTAAAATTACAAAATCAGAATGGTGATGTAAGATGAATAAAAACAATTCTTATTGTGAAGTTTATTTTCAACCGAATAAAGAGCCTGTTTTTAGTTACAGAAGCGGTCTGTTAACTTATGAGGAAACGTTTAAAAATGGTGTTTTGGTTTCATCGGGATATAACACCGCCGGATATCCTCTTAATGTTTTATCTAATTTTCCGAACAGAAATGACATTCTTAACGTTACAGAACCTTCATCATTTAATATTGAAATTGATGGAAGAAGTATAGATTATAATCTTGAATTTATTGATTATAAAACAACTGAAAAAGACGGTTCCTTTGAAGGAATTATTACTCTCGAGAGTAAAATCAAACCTGTCAGGCTTAAAATACATACTGTTCTTGACGGAACTCAGATGTTTTCACGTTATCTTGAGATAGAAAATCGGTCTGATGAAAATTTATGCTTAAGCAAGCTTTCAATTTTAAGCGGCTGTATTGAGCAGAAGAATCGCAGACAGCTTACCGACTATAATAGTGTTAATGATATATATTCGGTTGGATATTTCGGAAATGATGCATGGGGACGTGAGGGCGAATTTATATGGCGTAATTTAATGCCTGATGGATTTTCATTTAATTGCAGATTCGGCAGAGACCGTTTCAGACATCCTTTGATTTTTATCAGGAATAATTTAACGGGTAATATATATTTTTCGCAAATCGGTTGGTCCGGCGGATGTAAATTTAGTGTTGATTTTAATGCAAATGCCGAGAAATCTGATTTTTGTTTGTGTTTCAATGCTGAAATTACAGCGCATAACCCTTTAACAGTTATTCCTCCGAAATCCATATATGTAACTCCCGAAGTCCATATAGGAGCCGTTTCAGGCTCTCTTGATGATGCGGTTTATGAAATGCATTCACATATCAGGAAATCTGTTCTGAATCTTCCTGAAACATCTGCAAGCGACTGTCTTGTTGGCGGCGGAATGGGTGCCGAACATGATATGTCTGTTGAAACAACAAAATCATTTATGCGTCAGCTTTCTGATATGGGCGCAGAAATGTTTTATATTGATGCAGGTTGGCAGTGCCCACCTGAAAAAGAATGTGAATGGTCACGTTTTAACGGCGAAAATGTTCCCAATGATAAACGTTATCCGAATGGCATAAAAGAACTTTCAGATTATTGTCGTTCTCTCGGAATGAAGTTCGGTTTATGGGTGGATATTGAAAATCTCGGACAAAATTCAAAATGTTTCAACAAGCACCCCGAATGGAGATCTGAAAATATATTTGGAGTAAAAAGCAATAATCTCATAGATCTGAGTATTCCTGAAGCTGCAGAATGGGCAGAAAATGAGCTTGCAAGGATAATAACAGAATATAATTTAGATCTTTTGAGGGTTGACCATAATATCTCTTATCGTGATTATTTTGCAGTAAGGGATACGGGGAGCGGTATTAAAGAATGTATTTCAATTAAACATTCTGATGCAGTTTATAATATGTACCGTAATTTAAAAGCTAAATTTCCTGAAGTTATTTTTGAAAATTGTGCAGGTGGCGGAGGAAGAACTGACCTTGGAATGATGAAAAGTTTTAATCATACTTGGGTTTCCGACTGGCAAAAAGCTCCTCATTCAGTTATGATTACCAATGGAATGACCATCGCGTTACCGCCCGAAAGAGTAGACAGACTTTTCGCAGGAATGGGTGGTCACGAATTCGGTTCTCTTGATTTGCAGATGAGAAATGCTATGCTTACTCATATGTCGCTTAATGTTATTGCTCCCGCTTCTGCAAATATAAATCCCAAACAACTTGATTTTGTTAAACACAGTGTTTGTACTTATAAAAATTTTATAAGAAAATTTCTTCCTGAATCAAAAGTATACCATCATACGCCTGATACGGCGAAAAGTCTTGAAAACGGGTTGTCGGTTCTTGAGATAGCTTCATGCGATAAAACAATGGGTGCGATCGGTGTTTTCAGATTAGGTGAAAATCTAAATGATGGAATCGTTATCACTCCTAAAGGAATTGATCCTTCTTTAGATTATACCGTAACTCTTGATAATTTGAATTCAACATTTAAAATCAGAGGCTATGAGCTTATGCAAGGTTTAAAACTTAATGTTGATTCAACACTTTCATCTGAATTAATATTATATAAATCTGAATAATAGAAAACAGCACAAAATCAGTTTGATGCCGATTTTGTGCTGTTTATATTTTTGGGTTAGTTTATTATTTCTTTAAGCTTGTCAAGAAATGCCTCTTCTCCAAAAGTATTTACCTTAAAAAGCATTGCCTGGCTTCCGCCTGCAGTTATCGCAGAAAGAAAAATTTCGTTATTATCGCTTTGAAAAAGAGTGATACTGAGGCTGACTCTGTTGCCACCGGTGTAACTGTAGCGCTCAAAAACTCTTACACTGCAACGGGAATTATCGGTTATAAAATCGCTTTTTTCTTCAAGGCTTGCTGTTGAACTGCCGTTTAATATTCCGTCAGTTATACGATTGATTATTTCATCAAAATTTCCGTTAAGAATTTTTTCTAATTTAGCCATAATATCTCCTCCTGTTTAAATTATAAAAAATAAAAAATTTTATGTCAATATCAATTTATTGTTGATATAACTTTAACTGTATGTTAAAATATTCAGGAATATAAAGATTTTCAGGAGGAATCATTATGAAAATGAAACTTTCTTTCCGTTGGTACGGAGAAGATGACCCGATTTCATTGGAATATATATCACAAATACCGGGTATGCGCTCAATTGTTTCTGCGGTTTATGATGTTAAGCCGGGCGAGGTCTGGCCCAGAGAGAGCCTTGCCAAAATGAAAGAACAATGTGAAGCACACGGTCTCGTTTTTGATATAGTAGAGTCTATTCCCGTTCATGAAGATATCAAACTCGGCAGAGGTGATGTAGAACATCTCCTTGATGTATATTGTGAAAATATAAGACGATGTGCCGAATACGGTGTAAAGTGTGTAACCTACAATTTTATGCCTGTTTTTGACTGGACAAGAACTCAGCTTGATAAAAAAGCAGCCGACGGCTCAACCAGTCTTGTTATGTATTGGGATCAGATGAGAGGGCTTGATCCTCTTAAAGATGATATTCATCTTCCCGGTTGGGATTCGAGCTATTCCCAGGAAGAAGTCCGAGAGCTTATTAATGCATACGGTGAAATCGGTGAAGAAGGTCTTTGGGCAAATCTTGAAAGATTTCTTAAAAAAGTTATTCCTGTTGCTGAAGAATGCGGAGTAAGAATGGCAATTCATCCTGATGATCCCCCCTACCCCATTTTCGGTCTTCCCAGAATTATAACAAATGAAAAAAATCTTGACAGATTCCTTGCTATAGTTGACAGCCCTTCAAACAGCCTTTGCCTTTGCACCGGCAGTCTTGGCTGTGCAGACAGCAATGATATTCCTGCAATGGTAAGAAAATACGCCGAAATGGACAGAATTGCTTTTATGCATATCAGAAACGTCAAGATTATGGAAGATGGCTCCTTTGAAGAAAGAGCACACCTTTCATCTTGCGGAAGCCTTGATATGTTTGATGTTGTTAAAGCATTAACCGATAACGGATTTGACGGTTATGTTCGTCCTGATCACGGAAGAATGATCTGGGGCGAAACAGGTAAACCCGGTTACGGCCTTTTTGACAGAGCTCTCGGAGCCGCATATATCAACGGTCTTTTTGAAGCTTGCGAAAAATCTGATAAATAAGGAGATACAAAATGAATAAGAATGTTTTAAATACAGATCTTACAGGTAAAGTTGCCGTTGTTACAGGTGCAGGTGGTGTACTTTGCAGTTATTTTTCAAAAGTTCTTGCAAGAGCAGGTGCAAAAGTTGCTCTTCTTGACCTTAATGAGGAAGCTGCAAAAACATTTGCTGATGAAATAATTGCTGAAGGGGGCATTGCAAAAGCCTATGCCTGCAATGTTCTTGATAAAGATATCTGCTATGAGGTATCAGAAAAGGTTCTTACTGATTTTGGCCCCTGCGATATTCTTGTTAACGGTGCAGGAGGAAATAATCCTAAAGCAACAACAGATAAAGAATATTTTGAACTCGGCGATATAGATGCCGACACAAAGAGCTTCTTTGATCTTGATGCTTCAGGTGTTGGTTTTGTATTTAACCTTAATTTTCTTGGTACTCTAATTCCTACACAGGCATTTGCACGTCAGATGGTTGGCAGAGAAGGATGCAGCATTCTTAATATATCATCAATGAATGCATATACTCCCCTCACCAAAATCCCTGCATATTCAGGCGCCAAAGCTGCTATTTCTAACTTTACCCAATGGCTTGCAGTTCATTTTTCAAAGGTTGGCATCAGAGTTAATGCAATAGCACCCGGCTTTTTCTCCACAAAGCAAAATGCAAAGCTTCTCTGGAATGATGACGGCACACCTACAGCAAGAACAGGCAAAATTCTTGCTGCAACACCTATGGGAAGATTCGGAAAAAGTGAAGAACTTGAAGGCGGACTTCTTTTCCTTGTTAATGAGGAAGCAGCAGGTTTTATTACCGGCGTGGTTCTTCCCATTGACGGCGGATTCTCAGCTTATTCCGGCGTTTGATTTTATTTGATTCGGAGTGAATGATTATGAATATTATTAATGAAAAAATTTCTTCAATCGGTGTTGTTCCCGTTATAAAGCTTAACAACCCCGAAACTGATGCAGTTCCTCTTGCAAAAGCTCTTTGCGAAGGCGGACTTCCCGTTGCAGAAGTAACATTTCGTGCTGCAGGAGCCGATATTGCTATAAAACTTATGAAAGAAGCTTGCCCTGAAATGCTTGTTGGTGCAGGCACTGTTCTTACAATTGAGCAGGTTGATAAGGCAATTGCCGCAAATGCAGAATTTATTGTTACACCCGGATTTGACCCTGAAATTGTTGCATATTGTGTTGAAAAGAATATACCTGTATATCCCGGTTGCACAACTCCTACAGATTATCACGCAGCTCTTAAATTCGGTCTTGAGGTTCTTAAATTCTTCCCTGCAGAGCAGTCAGGCGGACTCGCAAAAATCAAGGCAATGAGTGCACCTTTCCCGATGTTTAAAGTAATGCCTACAGGTGGTATATCTCTCAGTAATCTTAAAGAATATATATCTGCACCTGTTATTGCAGCTTGCGGCGGTTCATATATGGTAACTGCAGACCTTATTGATAATCATAAATGGGATGAAATTACCGAACTCTGTAAAAAGTCGGTTGAAATTGTTAAGGAGGCGCGTGCAAATGGCTAAAATTGTTACTTTTGGTGAGCTTATGCTTCGCCTTGCTCCCAACGGATATTACAGATTTTTTCAGAATGATCAGATGCAGGCAACTTTTGGCGGCGGAGAAGCTAATGTAGCGGTTTCTCTTGCGAATTATGGAATGGAAAGCATTTATGTTACAAAGCTTCCTAAACACGCTATCGGACAGGCTGCTGTTGATTCACTTCGCTATTTTGGTGTTGACACTTCCAAGATCGTTCGCGGCGGCGAAAGAGTAGGTATTTATTTCCTTGAAAAAGGCGCTTCACAGAGAGGCTCTGTTTGCATTTATGACAGAGCTTATTCCGCAATCCAGCAGGCAAATCCTGATGATTTTGACTGGGACAGTATTTTTGACGGTGCAGATTGGTTCCATTTTACCGGTATAACTCCCGCTCTCGGTTCAAATCTTGTTGAGATTTGCCGTCAGGCTTGTAAAGCTGCAAAGGCAAAAGGTGTTAAGATTTCTTGTGACCTTAATTACAGAGGAAAGCTTTGGACAAGAGCTGAAGCAAGAGAAGCAATGACAGAACTTTGTCAGTATGTTGATGTTTGCATCTCCAATGAAGAAGATGCAAAGGATGTTTTCGGTATTGAGGCTGAAGGCACCGATATTTACGGCGGCAAACTCAACCACAAAGGTTATAAATCTGTTGCAAAACAGCTTGCCGATAAATTTGGTTTTGAAAAGGTTGCAATTACTCTTCGTACCTCAATTTCAGCAAGTGATAATGATTGGGCAGGTATGCTTTATGACGGAGAAAATTATTGCTTCTCAAAGAGTTACCATCTTCACATTGTTGACAGAGTTGGCGGCGGAGATTCATTTGGCGGCGGACTTATTTATTCGCTCCTTAGCGGTAAATCAACTCAGGAAGCTATTGAATTTGCAGTTGCAGCATCAGCTCTTAAACATTCTGTTGAGGGTGACTATAACCGCGTAAGTGTTTCAGAGGTTGAAAAACTTGCGGGCGGCGATGGTTCAGGCAGAGTGCAGAGATAAAAAATCAGAGGCGATCCCATATCGCCTCTTTTTTAGTTTTATCAGAGATTAAGGGTGAAATGAATGAAAATAAAAGTTAATCCACAAATAAAATATCAAAAATTTTATGGCATCGGTGCAAGCGGTGCATGGTGGGCACAGATAGTTGGCGGATGGGATCATATTGATCCTGAAAGCGGAAAAGAAGTCAGAAACAGAATATCAGAACTTCTTTATAATAAGAAAAACGGTATCGGAATGCAGGTTTTCCGTTTTAATATCGGTGCAGGTTCAAAGCATTCGGGTAAAGGAATTTACAGCGAACCTGCAAGAAGCACAGAGTGCTTTGAAGTAAGTAAAGGCGTTTATGATTGGAACAGAGATGCAAATGCTGTTTATATGATGCGTCAGGCTGTTAAAGACGGCGCGGAAGAAATTATTCTTTTTGTTAATTCTCCCCCTGAGCGAATTACTAAAAACGGTATGGCACATGCAGATAAAGGAAAACTTTTTAAAGAGAATATATCAACTGAATATTATAAAGATTTTGCAACTTACTGTCTTGATATAACTGAACACTTTATCAATGAAGGTTTACCAATAAAATATTTATCACCGGTTAATGAACCGATATGGGTATGGAACGGCGGTCAGGAAGGTTGCCATTACAAACCTGAAAGTGTAAAAAATCTTTTTGAAATATTTGCAGATGCAATAAACGAAAGACCCTCATTAAATGAGTTGAAGCTTTCGGGTGCGGAGTCGGGAGATCTTCGCTGGTTCAATAAAACCTACACAAGATGTCTGCTTAAGAATCCTAAGGTTAAAAAATTGTTGGATGCAGTTGATGTTCATTCATATTGTTTACCTGTTCCCGTTCCGTTTAAAGTTCCTTTCCTGAATAACAGAATTGCTTTTGTTAAAAGATTCAGAAAATGGATGGACAGAAAATATCCTGATATGCCGATAAAAATGAGCGAGTGGTGTCATATGAAAGGCGGAAGGGATAAAACAATGGATTCGGCATTGGTAACTGCGAAGACTATGTTTGAAGATATTGCATACCTTAATGTGTGTTCATGGCAACATTGGATTGCGGTTTCTGAGGTTGATTACTGCGACGGTCTGATTTATATAAATCTTGATGATAAATCATTTGAATTAACCAAAAGACTGTTTGTGACCGGTAATTTTTCAAAGTATATTACTCCGGGTTCCGACAGAATAGAGGCAGAATGCGATGATGCCGATATAATGATTTTAGCTTTTGAAATTAATAATAAAATTACGTTAATTATAATAAATCTGAGCGAAAACAGTAAAAATCTCGCTAATCCTATTAACGGTGAAATTAAAGTTGCTGTTACGGATAAAGATAATAACCTTAAAGAATATATAACTGACGATAATTATATAAACATATCTGCAAAATCTGTTACAACTTTAGTTTTTGAGTGTTGATTTTGGGGGGATTAATTTGAAAGAAAAATTATTTTCCGCTTTGAATTTAATAAAAAACAATTGGAAAACACCGCCCGAAGGCAGATTTATGACGCTTAAAGAAATTGTTTCTATGTCGGTTGGCGGTATTGGTGTTAAATTTATTGTATACTGTGTCGGAAATATGATTATCAGTATCGGCAATAGTTTGATTGGTAATACTATCGGCATTGATCCTTCTGCAATGTATATTATTTACATAATCAGCGTTTTATCAGGATTTCCTCTGACTGCTTTAAGAGCAAGAATGATCGATAATTGCAAAAGTATGAAGGGTAAATACCGACCGTATATTATATTGATGGGCATACCGACTGTAATTCTCGGAATATTATTTATTTGGATGCCATATGAAAATATGACACTCACCGCAAAATGTGTCTCAGTGTTGTTATTTAACATCGGATTCCAATTCTTTTATAATTTTTATATCGATGCATATGACAGCCTGATAAATGTGTTGTCGCCCAATACAATTGAAAGAACTGATGTTTACGCAGTTAAAGCAGTTATTGAAAACCTCTCCCCTTCAATTGCAAATATATTTTTGCCGCTTGTTGCAAAGTTAATAACGGGCGATAATACGCTATATGATCTTAGAGTTTACAGATATCTTTATCCGCCGATGCTTATTGTTGGTTTTGCAATTTCCGTTCTGGTATATGTTAACACACAAGAACGAATCGTTCAGCCTAAAAGCAGGATTATAAGGATAAGCTTTTTGAATGCATTCAGAGAAGTGGCTAAAAATAAGTATTTCTGGATACTTTCTCTTGCAGGCTGGATAGGCTTTTTGGAAAGCTCTTTCAACACAATTATCGGATGGCTTTATAACTATCAGGCAGCTTGTTCTGCAGGTCAGTATGCATTAATTACAGCTATTGCAGGCAACGCTTCGTTCTGGCCGAATTTGTTTGCGCCTTATCTTATAAGAAAATACGGGAAGAAGAAAGTTCTGATATTCAGTAATATGATGAATGTAGCTTTCATTGCGTGCATGCTTCCTGTAATAAGAATGAGAGGATCTGCAGTTATCTGGGTTTTGCTTATTTGCACATTTGTTAATCAGATGCTGACCTCTCTCGGACATTTCATGAATCCGAGTCTTAATGCTGATATAAGAGATTATCAACAATATGTTTCAGGTGAGCGAATTGACGGAATGTTTGCTGCAGTAGGTTTGATAGGAAGCATTATTTCTTTGGCAACCAATTCTGTCTTACCAGCAATTTATGAGAGCGCAGGACTTAACCGAGAAGCGGCAATATCGCTTGGATATGATGGTTCAAATGTTTACGATGTATTATATAATAACGACTATTTTGTTCATATATGTTCAATTCTTATTATAGCTTCAGTAGTTGGTGCAGCTCTGAATGTTATCCCCTATTTCTTCTATGATTTAACCGAAACAAAGCAGAAGGCAATGGTTACGGTGCTTAAATTGCGTGCATTTTTTGAAGATTACGGTAACGGAATTTGCTCAGATGAATCTTTGGTTGAGGTTGTTTATATTGTTACCGAAGCCAAGAAAAATGAAGGCTTGAAAGAAACGATAATAAACTATGAGCCGTTAAAATCAGCAAAAATTGCCAAGGATAAGAATTTGATAAAAGAAGAAAAGAGTAAGATTGAACTTATTAAATCAGAAAATGAAAAAATAATTATTTCATCATATGTAAATGCTGAAATAAATAAATTTAAAACCGAAGAAGGCATAAATGCTTTAAGCGTTGCTGAAGAAATTCTCTCTGCAGGTGTCAACAATTTTCTTGATGTATATAAAAATTATTCTGATTCTACATTTGTTCTGTCAAGAAAAAGTGATTTTAAGATTTCCGAAAAAACAGTTAAAAAATATTTTAAAAACGGTTTAACGGAGTTTGATTCATCAATTATTGAAAATTTATTTGATAAGGAAGAAGAAATTGAAAACAAAATTTTCGCAACACTTGATAAGATGAAAAAAGCAAATGAAAATGGTGAGAAAAAATATTATAAAATCTTGAAAGAAGAACTTGCAGTTTTACGAATTGAAAAAGCTAAAGTTAAAAATGAAATCAAAAGAAACACAAAAGATTTTAATATTTATAACAGAGCAGTTAAGCCGTATCTTGATGCTCAAAAATTAATAAAACAATATGAAAATTATAATAATTTTGATGATGTTTTGACCAGATATAAAGAATTGTCCCGATAAAAAGAAAAGCTCTTCAGCTTAAAACTGAAGAGCTTTATTTTTTTATTTACATCCGCCAAAGATGCTGCATTTATATGAACATCCTGTGGGTGTTGCGGCGCAACCGCCTAATGCAGTTTCTTTTAAATCTCGAGGCATTCTTCTTCCGATTTTTAGCATTGCATCTGCAATTTCATCAAAAGGAATAACAGATTTAATTCCGCTTAAAGCCATTTCTGCGGATGTGAGAGCATTTGCCGCACCGACAGCGTTTCTGCTTTGGCAAGGAACTTCAACAAGTCCTGCAAGTGGGTCACAAGCTAATCCGAGCAAATTGCTTAAAGCAATCGAAGCTGCATCAAAAGCCTGAATAGCATTACCTCCCATCATTATGACTGCGGCTGCAGCTGCCATTGCGGATGCAGAACCAATTTCCGCCTGACATCCCGCTTCTGCACCTGATACAGATGCATTTTTCATAAGAATACAACCAACTGCACCAGCTGTAAAAAGTCCGTCTATAACTGTTTTTTCACTCAAATCAAATTCTTCTTCAAGAGCAAATAAAATTGAAGGAACAACGCCGCAGGAGCCTGCTGTAGGCGCAGCAACAATGACACCCATTGAAGCGTTTACTTCGGGAACAGCTTGTGAATACATCAAAACTTTTGTGAGAACATTTCCGCAAATTGATTTTCCTGCAATGTTGCGTTCGTTAAGTTTTGATGCTTCGCCTCCGATTAATCCGCCGACAGATTTTTTTACGCTTTCCAAAGGTTTATGTGCAGAAATGCGCATAATATCAAGGGAGTGTTTTATTTTTGTTTCAATTTCATCAATTGAAATTTCCGTTTCAGTTGCTTCGCGTTCACGCATTATATCAGCAATGGATTTATTGTTTTTATCGCAAAGCTCAATAAGTTCATAAGCGTTATGAAAATCCATATTCTCCCCTCCTTATCTTTTAAAGCACATAATATCTTCAACGGCAGAGCTGGATTTGATAATTGTTACTGCATTTTCATTGATTTCTTCATCTGATTCAACTATGGTGTAAGCAGTTCCGCCCTTTTTTTCTCTGAAAACACGAAGATAAGCGATATTTACCTCACAAACACTTAAAACAGATGTTATATTTGCTACAACACCCGGAGAATCTTTGTGAATAACAATAAGGGCATGGTATTCTCCTGTGAAATGTACTTTAACTCCGTTGATTCTTGTTATTCTGACTTTTCCGCCTCCGAGAGATTCGCCTCTGACGGTTAATATCCTGCCTGATTTGCAGTTGATAATTATATCTACGGTATTGGGATGGATATCCGATTCATCTTCGTTTGTTTCAAAAATATATTCGATTCCGGCTTTCTTAGCAATCTCGAAAGAATCACGAATTCTGATATCGTCCGTTTCAAATCCCATAATACCGCCCAGTAACGCTCTGTCTGTACCGTGACCTCTGTATGTTTGAGCAAATGAGCCGTAAAGAATAAATTTTATTTTTGCAATATCATCACCAATCATTTTTCTGGTGAGAAGTGCTATCATTGCAGCTCCAGCGGTATGAGAGCTTGAAGGACCAACCATATTAGGACCGATAACATCAAAGATACTAATGAACGACATTGTGATGTCTCCTTTGAAAATTAATGATATAATTATATTTAGTAAACACTTAAATGTCAATATAACGTCAAATACAATTTTTAGATAAAAAACTTTATTAAATACCTATTAATAAAATAAAATATATACTTGATTTTTTATTGATAAATATTTATAATAAAATAGTTAAAAAGCAAGAAAAAACAGCTTTTTAATAGAATTTTTTGGAGGTAATTCAAAATGCAGAAGTTAAAAAAGATCCTCGCAATTATCCTTTCACTTGTTTTTGTTTTCAGCTTTGCAGCTTGCGCTGATAACTCAAATGCTGATAATGAAAAAACAGATGATGTTTCAAAAACAGACCTTAAGGTTGGTTTTATTTTCCTTCATGATGAAAACTCAACCTATGACCTTAACTTCATCAATGCAGCAAAAGCAGCTTGCGAAGCTCTTGGTGTTGAAATGATTGCTAAGTACAATATTCCTGAAGGCAGCGAATGCTTTGAGGAAGCTTGTGACCTTGTTGACCGCGGATGCTCAATTGTTTTCGCTGACAGTTTCGGTCACGAAGATTTTATGATTCAGGCTGCTCAGAAATATCCTGATGTTCAGTTCTGTCATGCAACAGGTACAAAAGCACACACAGCAGGTCTTTCAAACTTCCACAACGCTTTCGCTTCAATTTATGAAGGCAGATATCTTGCAGGTATTGCAGCAGGTATGAAGCTTAATGAAATGATCGAAGCAGGTCAGTTTACAGCAGAAGAAGCAAAGATGGGTTATGTTGGCGCATTTACTTTTGCAGAAGTTATATCAGGCTACACATCTTTCTATCTTGGTGCTAAATCAGTTTGCCCCACTGTTACAATGGAAGTTCAGTTTACCGGTTCATGGTATGATGAAACAGCAGAAAAAGAAGCTGCAAATGTTCTTATCAGCAACGGTTGTAAGCTTATCAGCCAGCATGCAGACTCAATGGGTGCTCCCACAGCATGTGAAAATGCAGGTATCCCCAATGTTTCTTATAACGGAAGCACAGTTTCAGCTTGCCCCAACACATTTATCGTTTCATCAAGAATCGATTGGACACCTTATTTCAAATATATGATTAACTGTGTTATTAACGGCGAAACAATTGATACTGACTGGTGTAAAGGTATTCCTGAGGGTTCAGTTGTTCTTACCGAAATCAATGAAAAGGCAGCTGCAGCCGGTACAGCAGAAGCTATTGAAGCAGCAAAAGCTGAGCTTGTAGCAGGTACCCGTCATGTATTTGATATTTCAACATTCACAATCAACGGTGAAGCTGTTACATCATATATGGCTGATGTTGATACAGATGCTGAATACGCAAAGGATACAGAAGTTATTGCTGACGGTTATTTCCATGAATCAGAATTCCGTTCAGCACCCTACTTTGATGCAAGAATTGACGGCATCAAGCTCCTTAACGAAGCATATTAATTTTTGATTTAAAGTTAAGCGGAGTTTAATCGCTCCGCTTAACATTTTATTGTTTACCTTTTCAAAAGCCGATTATTTATTTGAACCGGTTTTTGAAAAAATAAACAGGAGGTTGAAAATGAACAAGACAGCCGCAATAGAACTTAAAAACATAACCAAATCATTTGGAAAAATAGTTGCAAATAAAAATGTTTGTTTAACTGTTTACAATGGCGAAATCTTATCTATACTCGGCGAAAACGGCAGCGGTAAAACTACGTTGATGAATATGATTTCAGGTATTTATCATCCCGACTACGGCCAGATTTTTATTGGCGGAACCGAAGCTGTTATTAATTCTCCTAAAGATGCTTTTGATTATAAAATCGGAATGATTCATCAACATTTTAAGCTTGTTGATGTTTTTTCTGCTGTTGAGAATATTCTTTTAGGCTTAACAGATGACGGGAAATTTAATTTGAAAGAATCATCGGTAAAAATCAAAAAAATATGTGATCAATACGGTTTTGAGCTGGACTTGAATAAGAAGATTTATGAAATGTCAGTTTCAGAAAAACAAACCGTTGAAATAATAAAAGTTCTTTATCGAGGTGCAGATATTCTTATCCTCGATGAACCTACTGCTGTTCTTACTCCCCAGGAAACCCAGAAACTTTTTAATGTTTTGAAAAGAATGAGGGATGACGGTAAGGCTATTATTATAATTACACACAAACTTAATGAGGTTATGGCTTTATCGGACCGAGTATCTGTTCTTCGAAAAGGTCAATACATCGGCACGGTTGAAACAAAAGATACTGACGAAAATAAACTCACCGAAATGATGGTTGGCGAAAAAATCTCACTTAACATCGGAAGAACTGAACCTGTCAATTCGGTTAACCGAATTGAGGTTAAAGATATATGCTGTAACAACAGAGACGGTGTAACTGTATTAAAAAATGTTTCATTTGAAATCAAATCAGGTGAAATATTAGGTATTGCAGGTATTGCAGGTAGCGGTCAGAGAGAACTTCTGGAGTCTATTGCCGGTTTGCAGAAACTTAATTGCGGAGAAATTCTTTATTATAATCCGCAAACGGGTTCTGTTGAGAATTTAAGAGATAAAACACCCGTTCAGATAAGAGAACTTGGAGTGAGACTTTCGTTTGTTCCTGAAGACAGACTGGGTATGGGTCTTGTCGGTAACATGGATATAGTTGATAATATAATGCTACGCAGTTATAAAAAAGGTAAATCCATGTTCCTTGAAAGAAAACAGCCCAAAAATCTTGCAAATAAAATTATTGAAGATTTAGGTGTGGTTACTCCGAACGTAAATACTCCCGTACGAAAGCTTTCGGGCGGTAACGTTCAAAAGGTTCTTGTCGGAAGAGAAATTGCGTCCTCGCCCACCGTTTTTATGGCCGCTTATCCCGTAAGAGGTCTGGATATTAACTCATCATATCTTATTTACAACCTTCTCAATAATCAAAAAGAAAATGGTGTTGCAGTTGTTTTTGTTGGCGAAGATCTTGATGTTTTACTTGAACTTTGTGACAGAATAATGGTTATTTCGTCCGGTGAAATTTCAGGTATACTTGATGCCAGAACTGCTACTAAAGAAGAAATAGGACTTCTTATGACTAAACACAGTGGAGGTGATACTGTTGAGCAATAAAATAAAAAAAGCTCACGAATCTCTTTTTTATGTTACAAAAAGAGACAGTATTCCGACAGTTAAAGCTTGGGCTATCAGAATAGCTGCTGTTGGATTTGCGCTTGTTGTTTGCGGACTTTTAACAATGTTACTTACAGGCGAAAACCCCATTAATGTTTATGCTTCAATGATCGACGGTGCTATCGGAACAGAACGAAGAATCTGGCGACTTTTTCAAGAATTGGCCATTCTTCTTTGTGTATCCCTCGCTGTTACTCCTGCATTCAAAATGAAATTCTGGAATATAGGTGCTGAAGGTCAGGTGCTTATAGGCGGATTGGCAACAGCAATATGTTCAATGTTTTTAAGCGATAAGCTTCCTACTCAAATACTGATTCCCGTAATGTTTATTGCGTGTATGATAGCCGGCGCTGTTTGGGCTGTAATTCCTGCAATTTTTAAAGCGAATTTTAATACCAATGAAACATTGTTCACACTTATGATGAACTATATTGCAATTCAGTTGGTTTCCTATTTTTGCTTTGTATATTCAGTGCCCAAGGGATCAGGTAAAATTCCTCTTTTACCTCAGGTAAGCTGGCTTCCGTCTATCGGCGATAATGATTATCTGGTAAATATCATTATTGTTACATTAATAACAATGGGCATGTATATTTATCTTAAATTCAGTAAGCACGGATATGAGATTTCGGTTGTTGGTGAAAGTGAAAACACAGCGAAATACATCGGCATAAATGTAAAGAAAGTAATTATCAGAACACTTATTCTTTCAGGCGCAATATGCGGTATTGCAGGCTTGCTTCTTGTCAGCGGCACAAATCACACGATAGCAAGCAACACAGTTGATGGCAGAGGATTTACTGCGATTATGGTTTCGTGGTTGGCAAAATTCAACCCGATAACAATGATTTTAACAGCTTTTATTATTGTTTTTCTTGAAAAAGGTGCGGGTGAGATTTCAACCGAGTTCGGTCTTAACAGTTCTTTTTCAGAGATAATTTCAGGAATAATTATATTTTTTATTATCGGTTGCGAGTTCTTTATTAATTATAAAGTCAATTTCCGCAGTAAAAAGGAGGCGAACAATAAATGATAGTTGCTTTTATTCAACGTGCAATTGTTCAGGGTATTCCCCTTTTGTTCGGCTCAACAGGTGAAATTATAACTGAAAAAAGCGGTAATCTTAATCTTGGTACAGCCGGTGTTATGTATGTTGGCGGTATTTCAGGTGTTATCGGTGCATTCCTTTACGAACATTCGGTTGAAACAGTTAATCCGATTCTTGCTATACTGATTCCGTTGCTTTCCTGTGTTATTGGATCAGCTTTAATGGGACTTATTTATTCACTTCTTACAGTTACTTTAAGAGCAAATCAGAATGTTACAGGTCTTGCTTTAACAACATTCGGTGTCGGATTTGGCAATTTCTTTGGTGGATCACTCATAAAAATACTTGAAACAGACGTGCCTTCTATCGCTTTAAGTGCAACAAGTAAATATTTTAAAACAGGATTACCTTTTGCAGATAAGTTCGGTGTTATTGGCGAAATCTTTTTTTCTTATAGCTTTTTGGCTTATTTTGCGATAGTTATTGCATTGATTACATCATTTTATTTTAATAAGTCCAGAAGCGGACTTCATCTTAGAGCTGTTGGCGAAAATCCTGCAACTGCTGATGCTGCAGGCATAAACGTTTCAGCTTATAAATATGGGTCAACTGTTATAGGAAGCGTTATTGCAGGTCTTGGCGGTCTTTATTATGTAATGGATTATGCTGACGGTGTTTGGTCAAATGACGGCTTTGGTGACAGAGGATGGCTTGCAATTGCACTTGTTATCTTTGCTGTTTGGAAACCTAATATCGGTATTCTTGGCTCATTCCTTTTTGGTGGATTACTTATTATTCATAACTATATTCCGAATCTCACATTGAGTGCTCAGGAATTATTTAAAATGGCACCCTATGTTGTTACAATTATTGTTTTGGTTGTTATAAGTATGAAACAAAAGCGTGAAAATCTTCCCCCGCAAAGCCTTGGACTTTCTTATTTCAGAGAAGATCGATAAAACTTATTCAACTCCCCTTTTGGGGAGTTTTCTTTTTGCCCTGTAATAAACCCAATATATATTTCATAAGATTTACTGATGAAATAATTGGGAGGTTATATTTTGAAGGGCATGGTTGAGCAGAGAGCCGTTGAATTAGCTGAATATATTATAGAAAACAAAACCACTGTCAGGGCCGCGGCGTTGAAATTCGGAATTTCCAAATCAACAGTACATATGGATGTTGCAAACAGATTAAAAAAATTAAACCCGTATTTGTATCAAAATGTCAGAGAAGTTCTCGATTTAAATAAAGCAGAACGCCATATAAGAGGTGGACTTGCAACAAAAGAAAAATATTCAAAATAATAATTAAAATTTATTGAATTTAGAAAAATGTTATGATAAAATAATTATGAATTTATGAGGCTATAAGCTTCAAATAATAATGAAAGGACCGATAAAATGAAGCAATTAAAAATCGGCATTATCGGTGCCGGAAGAATTGGCTCCCTTCACGCAAAGTCGATCACATATAATGTTCCGACAGCAACAGTTGTTGGTATCACTGATGTTTTTAAGGCTAATGCAGAAAAGGTAGCGGCAGAACTTAACATTCCCAAAATTTATGATGATTACAAGAAGATGCTTGATGATCCCGAGATTGAAGCAGTTCTTGTTTGTTCATCAACTGATACTCATGCAGACATTGCAATTGAAGCTGCAGAATCAGGAAAACATATTTTCTGCGAAAAACCTGTTGATCTTACACCTGAAAAAGTTAATGCTGTTATTGCAGCTGTTGAAAAAGCAGGAGTAAAGCTTCAGGTTGGTTTTAACCGCAGATTTGACCATAACTTTGCTAATGTAAGAGCAATGGTTAATGACGGTAAAATCGGTGACGTTCATATTGTAAAAATAACTTCAAGAGATCCCGCTCCCCCTCCGGCAGAATATTCAGCTGTAAGCGGCGGAATGTTCCTTGATATGACTATTCATGATTTTGATATGGCTCGATTCCTTGCAGGAAGTGAGGTAACAGAGGTTTACGCAAACGCTACCTGTCTTGTCGATCCTGCTATCGGTGAAGCTGGAGATGTTGACACCGCTGTTATAAGCCTTAAGTTTGCTAACGGTGCTGTTGGTGTTATTGATAACAGCAGAAGAGCAGCTTACGGATACGACCAGAGAATTGAAGTTTTCGGAAGCAAAGGTGCTGCAGTTGCTTCAAATGATACACCTACTAATGTTGTATTTATGGGAGAAGACGGCGTGGTTGCTGATAAGCCTCTTTATTTCTTCCTTGAGAGATATATGCAGTCATTCAGAGATGAGATGCTTCAATTTGTTGAGGCTGTAATTGAAGATAAGGCTACCCCCACAACAGGCGAAGATGGACTTAACTCCATTCTTGTTGCACTTGCAGCTAAAAAATCAGTTGCAGAAGGTAGACCTGTTCAGCTTTCAGAAATGGTATAATAAATTTAGCTCCGATGAATTACATCGGAGCTTTTTTAAAATTCTGTTTTATCATTTTGTTTCAGCGTCAATTCAGGAACTGAATAATCGTTTAACTCGTTATTGAACACTTCAAAATATATCGTGTCTTCAGAAATGAACATTGAATAAGTGTATTCATTGCCTGAAAAATATAAAAAGTCATCTTTATTACTTACTGAATTTTGATTTATAATTTCAACATCTTCTATCGGAGAATAAACTGAAATCAGTAATGCAATAACTTCGTATGCATTTTTTGAATTAGGAGATGATAATGAAATCTTTTTAATAACATTATTGTTTAAATATTGCATCACTATTGTTAAATTCTGTATTTCTTTATATTTTACAAAAATTATATAATTATTTCCATCATAATAACTGTTCTCGTAATCAAAAATCAGGTCTTCAGAGCTTTCGCTAAGTCTTTCAACAAAAATTAAAGGACTGACTTTTTCTTGAATCGAACAGGCACTGAAAAGTAAAAAGAAAAGTGTGATAATCGGTAAAATCTTTTTCATTTTCTATTTCCTTTTTCTTTTTTTACCTGATGAGAGAAAACCGCCGATAGCAGAAAATATTAAAATTAAACCACAAAGTAAAAATATACCCTTCCCTGCTTTTCCACCGTTTATTGCAAATGAAACAGATCCGCATAATACAGCACATATGATTCCGCCCGCAGAGCCGTAAATAATCCCTTTTTCATTAAACGGTATAACAGATATATATCCTGCAATAAAACCGCTTAAACAGCCCCCTATCAGTCCTGCCGACATATACAGACTATCAGAAAGATTTAATTTTGTAACTAATAATGCCGAAAAAGCTATTAAAAAGAAATATAAAACGCAGCTGCCAACACCTGAAAAGAAAAGTTTAAAATAAGGACTCGTTTTTTTCTTGTTTTTATTAATTAAATTTTTTGAATTTGACATATTAAATACTCCCCTCATACTATTTCAGTAAATAATATGAGGGGAGTTTGCTTCTTATTCAATAATCAGGCATCAAAAGTATCGTCTTTTTTCTTTGACTTTTTTCTCTTTGCCTTGCTGTTTTCAGCAGCTTCTTCCATCTTCTTCTGCTTTTCAGCTTCAGCAGCTTCTTTAGCAGCTTTTCTTTCTGCCTCAAGTTTTTCATTTGCTGTGTTATTCTGTGAAATAGCCCAACGCATAATCTTCATCTTGTTTCTGTCTGCACCTGTTTCGATGATAAGAGAATCATCTTTAACAGTAACAACTCTACCTACAATACCGCCGATTGTTGTGATTTCATCGCCAACCTGAAGATTGTCACGCATTTCCTGCTCTTCTTTTTGCTTTTTCTTCTGAGGTCTGATTGTTGTAAAGTACATAAAAACAACCATAACACCCATAATCAAAATAAATGTCATGGGATTGCTGCCACCTGCAGCAGATGATGATGCAGCACCTGCAGGTGCCATAAGACTAATAAAATTCATGAGATAACCTCCAAAACGTAATAGAATGATTATACAGTATTAAGATAAATTATGCAATAGTTTTTAAAATTAAAATTTAAATTCTGGTATCATACAAATCAACATATTTATTTCTGAATTCTTCATATGTTCCGTTTTCAATATTTTCACGTATTCTTTGCATCAGCATATTATAGAAATACAGATTATGAATAACGCAAAGACGCATTGCAAGCATTTCTTTTGCTTTGAAAAGATGACGGATATATGATCTTGAGAAATTCTTACATGCGGGACAATCGCATTCAGGATCAATAGGAAGCGAGTCATTTTCATACTTCTTATTGTTCAGATTTATAATTCCTTGTTGAGTGAAAAGATGACCGTGACGAGCATTTCTGCTGGGCATTACGCAGTCAAAAAGATCCACACCTCTGTATACAGCCTCAATTATGTTTCCGGGAGTTCCGACGCCCATAAGATACCTGATTTTATCAGCGGGCATATGAGGCTCAACCGCTGAAATTATGCGATACATATCTTCTTTGGGTTCACCGACTGCAAGACCGCCGATTGCATAACCGTCAAGGTCAAGCTTTGCTATTTCCTTCATATGTTCAACTCGTAAATCATCGAAAGTGCATCCCTGATTAATGCCGAAAAGAAGCTGATTTTTATTTATTGTGTCAGGCAATGAATTGAGTCGTTGCATTTCTTCTTTACATCTGATAAGCCATCTGGTTGTTCGCTCACACGACTGCTTTGCGTAGTCATATTTTGCAGGATTTTCAACGCATTCATCAAACGCCATTGCAATAGTTGAACCGAGATTTGACTGTATCCTCATACTTTCTTCAGGACCCATAAAAATATGCTTACCGTCAACGTGAGATTGAAAATATACGCCCTCTTCTTTAATTTTTCTTAATGAGGAAAGAGAGAAAACCTGAAATCCGCCGCTATCGGTCAAAATAGGTCCGTTCCAAGCAGAAAATTTATGCAATCCACCCATTTCACGAACAAGTTTATCACCGGGTCTGACGTGTAAATGATATGTGTTTGAGAGCATAACCTGGCAACCGATTTCCTTTAAATCAATTGCAGAAAGCGCGCCTTTAATAGCACCACAGGTAGCAACATTCATAAAAGCAGGAGTCTGAACCGTTCCGTGAACCGTTTCAAACTCGCCCCTTCTTGCGTTGCCGTCTTTTTTCAGAAGTTTATACATAAAAATCTCCGTTTAAATATTATTTATAAAACAAACACGAATCGCCAAAGCTGAAAAATCTGTATCTTTCTTCTACTGCAACTTTATACGCATTCATAGTGTTTTCATATCCGCAAAATGCACTTACAAGCATAATAAGAGTGCTTTCAGGTAAATGAAAGTTTGTTATCAGACAATCGATACATTTAAATTCATAACCGGGATAAATGAATATATCAGTCCAGCCGTCATCTTCACATATTTTACCTCGGAATGTTGCAACAGATTCCAATGTTCTGCAACAAGTTGTTCCAACAGCAAAAACTCGTCCGCCGTTGGCTTTGGTACGGTTTATGATTTCTGCAGTTTCTGCGGGAAGAAAATAATGCTCGGAATGCATATGATGGTCTTTAATATCATCAGCTTTAACGGGTCGGAAAGTTCCAAGACCAACGTGAAGAGTAACAAAACCAACCTCTACACCCATATCTTTGATTTTTTCAATCAACTCGGGGGTGAAATGAAGTCCTGCAGTCGGTGCGGCTGCACTGCCCTGCTCTTTTGCAAAAACAGTTTGATATCTGTCTTTATTCTCAAGTCTTTCAGTTATGTAATGCGGCAAAGGCATTTCGCCTATTTTATCAATAATTTCAAAAAAGTTACCATCAAAACCGAATTTTGCAATACGGTTACCGTCTGCAAGAACCTCAATAACTTCAGCGGTTAACGAGCCGTCACCAAAAGTGAATTTATGACCTACTCTTGCTTTTTTTCCGGGACCCGTGATAACTTCCCAGGTATCATTGGTTTTTTGATTTAAAAGCAGGAATTCAACAACAGAACCGGTATCAATTCTTGTTCCGTACATTCTCGCGGGAAGAACCTTGGTGTTATTTAATATCAAACAATCTCCGGGGCGGAAATATTCGGTTATATCCTTGAATATACGGTGTGAAATTTCTCCGTTATTTTTATTCATTACAAGCATTTTTGAGCAGTCTCTGGGCTCAATCGGTGTCTGCGCAATTAACTCCTGCGGCAAATCATAGAAAAAATCGCTTCTTTTCATTAAAAATCCTCAAATTATCTTTAAAAATTATAATATATTTGTTATAAATATTATTTGACTAAACAACGTAAATTGTGATATTATCTTAATATTATAAATTAATTTTGTCAAGGTCTATATTGACTTAAAAAATTTATGCAGAAATCGTTATTTTAATCAATTATTCCGAAAAGAGGTTTATGGTTTATGAAAAAATACAATGTAGGTATTGTAGGCGCAACAGGTATGGTTGGCCAGCGTTTTATCACTCTTCTTGCTGATCATCCCTGGTTCAATGTTGTTGCTCTTGCAGCAAGCCCCCGTTCAGCAGGCAAAGCTTATAAAGATGCTGTCGGATCAAAATGGTGTATGGCAACAGAAATTCCTGAAAAGATCGCCAACATAACTGTTATGGACGCAACCGCAGATATAGAAAAAATGGCTGCTGCCGTTGATTTCACATTCTGTGCAGTTGATATGAAAAAGGAAGAAATCAAAGCCCTTGAAGAAGCTTACGCAAAAGCAGAGTGCCCCGTTGTTTCAAATAACAGTGCTCACAGACACACTCCTGATGTTCCTATGATCATTCCCGAGCTTAATACAGAACACGCACAGATTATCAATTCTCAGAAAAAACGTCTCGGAACAGAAAGAGGCTTCATTGCAGTTAAATCTAACTGCTCACTTCAGAGCTATGTTCCCGCTCTCTTCCCTCTTGATAAGTTTGGTGTTAAGGATGTTCTTGTTTGCACATATCAGGCTATTTCGGGTGCAGGCAAAACATTTGATACATGGCCTGAAATGATTGATAATGTTATTCCTTACATTGGCGGTGAAGAAGAGAAGTCCGAAAAAGAACCTCTTAAGATTTGGGGTAAAATAGAAGGCGATGAAATTGTTCCCGCAAATTCACCCAACTTCACAGCACAGTGCCTTCGTGTTCCTGCTTCAGACGGTCACATGGCTGCAGTGTTCGTAAGATTTGAAAACAAACCTTCAATTGAAGAAATTAAAAAGATCTGGAAAGAATTCAAAGGTTATCCCCAGGAAGCAGAACTTCCCAGTGCTCCCAAGCAGTTCCTTAACTATTTTGAAGAAGATAATCTTCCCCAGACAAAGCTTCAGAGAAATCTTGAGAACGGTATGGCAGTTTCTGTTGGCCGACTCAGAGAAGATACACAGTTTGATTATAAATTTGTTTGTCTTTCACACAATACACTCAGAGGTGCTGCAGGCGGTGCGGTCCTTATGGCCGAACAGCTTTGCGCACAGGGCTACATTAATCCCAAGGCTTAATTGACGAAAGGAGTCAAATATGAAGCAGACTGTTTTTACCGGTGCGGGTGTTGCAATTGTAACTCCCTTTACCGCTGATAACAAAGTAAATTATAATAAGCTTGCTGAACTTCTTGAATTTCAGATTGCTAACGGTACTGATGCTATAATTATTTGCGGAACTACCGGAGAAGGTTCAACTCTTGATCACGATGAACATTCTGAGGCGATCAGATATACTGTTGAAGTTGTAAATAAGAGAATCCCTGTTATTGCCGGAACAGGAAGCAACGATTCAAACTATGCCGTAAAGCTTTCAAATGAGGCAGAAAAGGCAGGCGTTGATGCTCTTCTCTCTGTTACACCTTATTACAACAAAACTTCACAGAGAGGTCTTATCCAGCATTATAACTATATTGCAGACAGAGTAAGCGTTCCCATTATCACATATAATGTTCCTTCAAGAACCGGTGTAAACATTCTTCCCGAAACCTATGTTGAGCTTGCAAAGCATCCACGAATTGTAGGAACCAAAGAAGCAAGCGGTGATATTTCAGCTGTTGCAAAAACCATTTCGCTTTGCGGCCCTGATTTTTCTGTTTATTCAGGTAATGATGATCAGGTTACTGCTCTTATGGCTTTAGGCGGAAAAGGAAGCATTTCTGTTCTTTCAAACATTCTCCCCAAAGTTGCACACGATATTCCCGCAAAATTCCTTGCAGGCGATTATCAGGGCAGCCGCGATCTTCAGCTTGAATATCTTGACCTTTGCAATAATCTTTTCCTTGATGTTAACCCTATCCCCGTTAAAGAAGCAATGAATATGATGGGTATGGAAGTTGGCGAATGCAGACTTCCCCTTTACAAAATGACTGATGCTGCAAGAGAAACACTTTATAACACTCTTGCAAAGCATGGACTTGTAAAATAAATCTTCAGAGGTATTTTAAATGACAGGAATTATTTTAAGCGGATGCAACGGAAAAATGGGCAGAGCCGTCACACTCTGTGTTGACGGATTGCAGGATTGCGAAATTGTTTGCGGAGTTGATATTTTTACCGAAGCAGCAAATTCATATCCCGTATACTCTTCGCCAAAACTTATTCCTCAGGAAATAATTGAAAAGTCAGATGTAATTATTGATTTTTCAAATCCTTCTGCTCTTGGCGGACTCCTTGAATTTGCAGTTGAAAATTCAATACCCTCTGTTATATCCACAACAGGACTTAACGATTCACAGATTTCGCTTATCAAAAAGGCTGCAACAAAAATTCCTGTTTTCTTCAGCGCTAATATGTCGCTCGGTGTAAACCTTATTTGTGAGCTTGCTAAAAAAGCCGCCAAAATTCTTGGCGATTCATTTGATATTGAAATAGTTGAGATGCATCATAATCAAAAAATTGATGCACCCAGCGGAACAGCGCTTATGATTGCAGATGCAATCAAAGAAGAGCTTAATGACGATATCAAATATGAATATGACCGCTATTCAAAGCGTGAAAAACGCACTAAAAAAGAAATTGGCATTCACGCTGTAAGAGGCGGAACAATAACCGGTGAACACGAAATTATATTTGCGGGTCTTGATGAAATAATAAAAATTTCACACAGCGCAAGAAGCAAATCGCTTTTTGCAACCGGTGCTGTTAATGCAGCAAAATTTCTTTGCGGTAAAAATGCAGGATTATATAATATGGCTGAAATGCTGAAGTGAGTTTTGGAGGATAAAAATGAAGCTTGTTGATAATATTTTTATAACTGAAGATGTTACTCTTTTCTCGCTTTGCGACTCCCCTGCTGATATCGCACATATCGCCGAAGTTTTTAAAATGATTGCTGAATCGGGAATTGATGTTGATATGATATCACAGTTTCCTTTAAGCGGATCAAGTTCAGGTTTTTCATTCACAGTAAATGACAGCGATTTTGTTTCTGTTCTTGCTATAGCATCCGAAATCAGAAACAATAATCCCAAAACAAAAATCAGCGTTAGCAGCGGTAACTGCAAACTTACCGTCAGCGGTGAAGCAATGAGAAACACTCCCGGTGTTTCAGCTAAAGTATTCAAAGCAGCTTCAAGTGTAGGCGCAGATGTCAGAATGATAACAACTTCCGAAATTGAAATTGCAATGCTCGTTGTTAAATCCGATGTTGACGATGTTGTTGCTGCAATTGAAAAAGAATTTGCTGAATAAATGATTTAAGCCACCCAAACGGGTGGCTTTTTTAATATTAAAAATCAACTTTGTAATGATGAACAAATACTCCGATAACTTTATTATAATCTAAAACATGCATATTTGAACCTTCTTTAGCTTGCCAAAATGTTATTCCTTCTGCCTCAATATTTTTGCCGCCAACATTTCTTTCTGCAACAAGCGAAACTTCTCCGGTTTCAACATCTACTTTGAGAATGTTTTTGAAATTACCGTTATCTTCAATATCATTTGATAAATACAGATTTCCGTTATAGAATTCTCCGCCCTGGATACGGTCAATAACACCTAATCCGCTAAGCGAAATTTCTTTAACAAGTTTCATCGAATCATTTACATCATAAACATAAATCTTTTCCGCATTGCTCCATTTTGAAGCATAGAGATAGCCTGATTCAGAATCAACAGCACACCAAGGCACTCCGTCATCAAATTCTTTATTATCTAATTCATACACCTCTCCCGTTGCTCTCAATGTTTCGCAATTGAAAACAACAATGCAGGGATAAATATATTCATCACTGTCTTCAACAGAAGCATAAATCTTATTATTATAGTAGCTTATTCCGCCGATATGGTCATTACCTCTTTCTGAACATTTATCAGGCAGCGGATTAAGAGCACTTTTAACTATTTCCATATCGTCAAAAGTGAACTTTGCAAGACCCGTTAAATCCAAAGCAGCAATCGAGCCGCTTGTGTAAAAATACTCGCCGTCTGTTGTTATACCCTGACCCATTAAAAGGGC
This sequence comes from Acutalibacteraceae bacterium, assembly GCA_045652165.1. GTDB lineage: Bacteria > Bacillota > Clostridia > Oscillospirales > Acutalibacteraceae > CAG-177. Next base: position 67,013 of record JAZRTQ010000018.1, read on the forward strand.
TTTTTCCAAAACAAAAGTATTTTTTGAAATCAATTCAGCAGTATCCGTGCTTTGAGCTACAGGGCTTGTTAATAAAGTTATCAATAAAATGGGAAGAGTTATAATTGACCATATTTTTCTGATTATAAACATCGCTTTTCACCTTCCTAAAAAATAATGCCCCTATATTGCAAGGGGCAAAAAATTACATTTCAATAATATCTATACCGTTAATTACTACATCTTCAGCAGGTTTATCAGCAAATCCGGTTTTAACCGTTGCGATTGCATCAACAACATCCATTCCTTCGATAACCTGACCGAATACAGTATGTTTAAAATCAAGCCAGGGTGTTCCGCCGAGAGCTTTGTAATCTTCAACACATTCAGTGGGGAAACCTCTGTCTGAAAGCTGTTCCATCTGTGAAATTAAACCGCTGTCAACCTCTTTTGCCTGAACAATAAAGAACTGACTGCCGTTTGTGCAAGGACCTGCATTTGCCATTGATAAAGCACCGCGGATATTATGATAATCAACGCTGAATTCATCCTCAAAGCTCTTGCCCCAGATGCTTTCACCGCCACGACCTGTGCCGGTGGGATCTCCGCCCTGAATCATAAAATCAGGTATTACTCTGTGAAATATTATTCCGTTATAATATCCGTTTTGTGCGTGAGTTGTAAAATTCTCAACAGCCTTGGGAGCAGCCTCGGGAAAAAGAAGAATCTTTATGTCTCCAAGAGTTGTTTTCATTAATGCTACTGTATCGCCGGCCTGGGCGGGTCTTATCTGTTTACTCATTATTATCACCTGATTAAATTATTATTTTCCGGGTTCATATTTATCAGAAAGTGACATAAAGTCAACCTTTGCCATTTTAGTTCTGGGGAAACTATCCATAATTTCAATTTTTCTCGGACATGAGAATCTGGCAAGATTCTTTTTGCAGTATGTCTGAATCTGGTCAACTGCATCAGCTTTATCGATACTTTCTTTAAGTGTAATACAAAGCTTAACACAAGGCTTGTTTTTTATATATCCCTGAACTGCACAAGCTTCATTAACAAAAGAAAGGTTAAGAACGGCATTTTCAATATCCGAAGGATAAACATTATAACCTGAAATGATAATCATTCGTTTTTTTCTTCCGGTAAAGAACACAAAGCCATCGCCATCTTTATAGCCGAGGTCACCGGTAAGAACCCAACGGATTCCATTTTTGTCAACATATACGCCATCATTTCTTACAGTGTTATCTCCGTTGAAATATCCAAGCATCGCGGTATCACCTGAAACAACGATTTCACCTGTTTGACCTGCAGGAAGAAGATTTTTCATTTCATCCCATATTTCAACTTTTATGTCACCCAAAGGTTTTCCTATAGAATCTTCTCTGCAGTTTTCATATGTGTTAACTGTGCACACAGATGAAACTTCCGTTAAACCGTATCCTCTGAAAAGTTTACCTTTACCGCCATTCTTTGTAACGGTTGCATTAAAATCCTTAACAAGTCTTTCGGAAAGGAAATCTCCTCCACAGAAAACGAGGCGAAGATTTTTAAGATGCGGTCCGTCAAATCCCTTGTCTTCCATAAGCTTCTTAAACATATTTGGAACACCGAGAACAAAAGTCACCTTATGTTTTTTCATATGTTTATTTGCTGTTTCAGCGTTAAACTGAGGCATAGGAATTGACGTGAAACCATGGGTAATAGGGAAATGCATCGCTATTCCAAGACCGAATGCATGGAACATCGGCAAAACAAAGAGAGAATACTCATCCCCTGCTTTATGAGGAACATCAAGTGAATTGAGTTTTTCCGAAAGGTTATTTAAATTGTTGCTTGAGAGCATAATTGTTTTGCTTTTTCCGGTTGTTCCGCCGCCGTGAAGATAAACAGCAATCTGAGAACCGTCGTGACAATCATTTGAATCTTTACTCTTGCCTGCAGAAACAGCTTTCAAATATTTGATTGAGTTCTTAAAAACATTTATGCCTTTGCCCTTTACCTTTTCAAAAACTCTGAATGCGGGCACTATGGGTGCAAGAACGTAATCAGAATTTGAACAGATAATACAAGGTATACCTGTCTCATTTATCATTTCTGCATAATCTGCAGCTAAAATATCAAGGATAAATATCGCTTTGGACTTAGTTGTTTCAATATTTTCCTTAAGCACTTCAGGAGATGTAAGCGGATGAACTATATTTGCAATTACACCGATTTTATTAAGTGCATAAAACGTTACAAAGCTGTGAACAACATTGGGTAAAAATACAGTTACAGCATCTCCGTTTTTAATACCGATTGAATTAATGTATGCAGCAATTGCATCTGCATCATCAATGATTCTTGAAAGTTTTATTCTGCTTCCGAAAGCAAGAACAGCATCAAAATCACCAAGACGTTTTGCGTGCATTTTTAAATAATCATAACAAGTAAGATTCATATAGCCATACCATTCCATAATATAATATGTTAATATTATCAATTTTCGATTGAAAAGTCAATCTATAGGTAATTTATTTAATAAAAGATTAACAAACATCAGTGTATTTTGTTTGTGAGAATTATTTCTCCATTGTTGTTGAATGAAGCGATTATTCCGTTGTTATCATATGTTGAAAAGAAAGGGACTTTTGCGTGCATTGTTAAGTTCCATTTTACATTTGGATAAACCTTTCCGAGCTGGTTTGTTACAATAGCAATTTCAGGTTTCAGAACTGAAAGGAATTCAACTGAGGATGAACCAAAATAACCGTGATGGCCGATTTTTAGTAAATCAATATCTCCAACCTGAGGAGCAATTACAGATTCAAGACCTGTTGATTTTGTTATATCGGAGGCTAAGAAAGCGGATTTACCCCCTTTGGTTATCTTGATGCCTACGCTCGAGGCGTTTTCTCCCTTTCCTTCAAATTCATCTGATGTTTTTGTGTTATAAAACTGAATGAAAAAATCACCAAACATAAACTCTTCTTCAGGCAGGTTAGTGATTACAGGAACGTTAAGCGATTTAAGATTAGAAATGATGCTGTTATAAGTTTTATCAATTTCCCATCTTACTGTTTCATAATCTTTTGCAATAATGGGCTTAAATTCTTTAAAATAAGCTTTTTCGATTTTGATTGAGGGATCAAGAATAACAGCGTTAAATGCACCTATATGATCATAATGATAATGTGTTCCGATAATAAAACTTAATGTTGCGACTCCGTTATCATCTGAAGCAATTTTTTTAATATATTCAACTACTTCCTTTTCGTAGCCTTTATATTGCGATTTTCTTCTGGGGTTATTATTACCCTCCCCGGCATCTACAAGGGCAAATTTGCCATTACTTTCGATTAAAATAGCATCTGAATTTGCAGTGTTAAGAAAATGTATTTTATCATTTCCGTTTCGGTTATCAAAAGTTTCTTGCTCAACAGAAAAACGGCGGCAATAATTGTTTCCGATTGCTACTGTTGCGATATCAAGAATAAAAATCGCTGCCATTAAGGGAACAATGATCCATGTTGCAATTTTTTTAATTTTATTTTTCTTCATTTTTTTCTCCGTTAATTAAATTATATTTTATTTTATCATAAAACCAAAAATTTTACTATACTTTAAATAAAACTTTTAAAAAACATCTTGTATAGTTACTTAAATTAATGTAAACTGTTATTGTATTTTATTTGAATGAGGAATTATTTTGAATTTAAACCAAAATTTACTATCAAAAGCTCTTTTTCCTTTTGCGTTTATATTTCCGTTCGTTTTAAGTCTGGGTGTTTGCGGTCCGAACGGTGCTTTGTGGTCTTGTATAGCCACAGTTATATTATCTTTATTTTTTGATAAAATTGATGAAAAGAAAGTACTCCCTGTTTTATTGAATTTTACAGCAGTTTCATTTCTTATTAACTGCTTTGGCTATTTATCAGGTGTTATTGCACTTTTAATCTCCGGGATAATTATTGTTTGTTTTGGTTCTAAAATTAATAATTATCTTTTCAAGTTTTCAGATTCACCCTTTATCAGCGGAATAATGCTTGCAACTGCATTAACCGTTACCGTTCTTCAAACAACTAATTATTTTGGAATCGGTGCATACGGAAATACCGCAAGAGAGATGATTCAATCTTATGTTTCGTTAGGGTTTCACGGTAATTGGCGCGGAGTGCTTTACGGAACAATAGTTATGGTTGTTATGATAACATTTCCCAGGAAATTTAAAAAGTTAAGTAAAGTAATTCACGCATCATTATTGGGATTAATAATCAGCACAGTTTTAAATTTCTTTCTTAACCCTTCCGATATGATTACTTCAATTAATGAGGTTTCAGAACTGAAATTTAACGAAAGTTTTAATCCGGATGTTTCGGTATGGGGATTGTTTTTTTCTCTTATCTGCGGAGTTATAATTGCATTATCAATTATAACTATGATTTCATCGGATAATATAACAAAAAATGATTATATTAAATCAGGAATTATTAATGTTATTTTATCCCCTCTTTTATGCTTTGTTCCCATGAAGGTTGATAAATCAATTATCAAAAACATTCCCTTTACAGCTATATCAGCGTTGGTTTTATTCTTTTTAAAAGATATTATTATAAGAATACCTGTTCACTCATGCGCTGTTATTTTAATTGTTTCAGCATGGCAATCTATTGAATGGAAGCGTTTGAAAGTTGCGTTTGAAAATCCGATTTCATTTATAAAGTTTATAATTCCGATTATTTTATTTCTGTTATATTAAAAAAAATCCCGTCTGATTATCAGACGGGATTTTTTTTATTTAAATAAATTGCCACCGAAACAATCGATTGCAACAACAAGCGGAAAATCTTTGATTTCAAGTTTTTTGATGCTTTCACAACCTAAATCTTTAAAAGCTATCTCTTCACAGGAAATGATACTTTGACTGCAAAGTGCTCCGGCACCGCCTATTGCACAAAAATACACCGATTTGTTCCTGATTATTGCGTCGCACACAGATTGATTTCTTTCACCTTTACCGATCATAGCAGATAAGCCTAAGTCTAACAGGCGGGGTGAAAAAACATCCATTCTGCTTGAAGTGGTAGGTCCGCAACTGCCAATAACTCTGCCTTCAGGAGTTGGCGACGGACCTGCGAAATATATACATGAACCCTTTAATTCAAAAGGCAAAGCTTCGCCTTTATCAAGTAATTCAAAAATTCTTTTATGGGCAGCATCTCGCGCGGTATATACTGTTCCGCTGAGTAAAACAGTATCCCCTGCTTTTAAAATGTTGCAGTAATCTTTATAATTATTTATGTTAAAAGAGTATGATGCCATAATTATTATGCCTCGGTTTCATTTGTAAGATTTAAATCTTTTGTGATTTTTGAGAGAACTGCAGAAAGATTTTCAACACTTGATTCAAGTGCAGTTATTGAGTTATCGTATTCAGAACGTGCGGTTTTGATAGTTCTAGCAGCATCTGTAATTTGTGTGAATGCTTTTTTCACTGCCGAATCAGCATTCAGCATTGATGTCTTTGCAGTTTCATTTGCCTTCAGAATTATTTTTTCAGAATAATTAACCGCATCTTGCATCATAACATTTGCTTTGGAATCGATTTCTGTTGTTTTAGCTGAATAAGAATTTTCAATTTCTATAAACTTCTTTTCAATTTCGGCTACTTTATTTTCATATATATCAATTTTTGTCTGGAGATTATTTGCTGACTCGAGTGCTTTATTAAGCTCATCTTTATCAGTTTTGTTAATTTCCTTCAACTCAATAATCTCTTTTTTTAAAGCAATATTTTCTGCCTTTAAATAAGAAATTTCGCTTTCATATTGTTTTGCTTTATTGTTTAAATTATCAAATTCCTTTTGTTCGGATTTTGAATTGTTTAATTCTTTCTTCAATGAAAGGATTTCCGCTTGAAGCTCCTCAATATAATTAAGAACACCTTCTTTTTTAAATCCGCCAAAAGTTGATTTTTTTAAAATTTTATCAGAACTCATATCCAAAAACCTTTCTTTATTTAATTAAAAAGTAAAACTTCGTCAACAGAATCCGAAACAAAACCTGACTTTTCATCAGTGAATATATATAATTTATTATCTTCTGTTATAAATGCAGCTGAACCGTTTTTGTGAGTGAAACTTGAAACAATAATTTTTTCAGAAACCAATATCTCTTTGTTATGATTATAGAAATAATAGGTAGCCGCAGGTTCGGAAGAATTTAAATCATAATTTTTAAGAATGAAAGCACCTTTTTCTCCGCTGAGCATAAAAGCATTGGCAGCATTGGATATTTTTGAAGATGTATCTCCATTAAAAAGGTAAATGTCACCTGTCTCTTTTCTGATATCAGATTTTAAATAAATAATACTTTTATCATCAACCCAATAACCTGTAACATCCGATGAAATATTAACTCTTTCAGATGCTTTATAATCTGATTTAATTTCATTTGAATATAGATTTAATTTTCCTGTTTGGCTTCCCTTTTCCAAAGCATAAATTCTTTCTCCGTTTTCAGAGAAGGTAAAGAGAGTTTTGGTTTTATCATAACTGTGAAGTTCAGTTACAACAGAATCGCCATTGTTTTGCGAATAAACAGCAACTTCAACTCCATTCGAAACTATACTGCCCGATACAAGTGAACGAGCGTAATCAAGAACTTCGCTGATCGTGCTCCTTTGTGCTATCGAAACAAGACTGTCCATATCTGAGAGAGCTTCATTAATTTGAGTTTCTTCAAAAATAATTTTAGGATCACCGAATGTTGAAACAGTAAATACTCGTGAGGGATCAATGTTATCGGCGATTTTGAAGGTACCGCTTTGGTTATAAACAAAAGCCGAAAAGACAGGAGCTGAAAACTCACCGTTTTCTGTCATCACATTAAGGGCTTGTCTTATTTCATCGCGAACAAGTTTATCCTGATATTTTCTCAGTGCTTCATTATACTCCACAGATATACCGAAGAATGAAAAATAATCACTTCTGACCGGTCTGGTCATATTAACATCTGATTCTTGATATTCATCTGAAATTACATAGCTCCAGGAAATACTTTCATCTGAAGTAGTGAAATAATATAAATTTCCCCCGGCTTTATAATTATCGTATAATACACTTGAAACATTATCACAAATAAGTTCAGGCTGTTCACCTGGGAATGTTACATACAACTGATTCTTTTGATTTTCGTCTTGAATAGTTTTTTCAAACAGAATATGCGGCTTATCTTCACTCTCATAACTGAAAATGTTAATTATATTTCTGCCAATTTCTTTTGGTGATTCTCCTGCATATTCATATAAAACCTGAGAAGAGCCATGCATTTTTATAAAGTAAGCACATTCAGCGCCTTCTAAAGTATAAATTGAGTCAACATTTTCTGCAAAAACTTTAATCTTATTTTTATCAACATCACACACACAAGCATCGTTTGCGCCGACTTTATTATTAAATTTCAAATAGTAAACATTACCTGATACAATGCTGAAATTTTTATCAACAGCATAATCAATTAATTTTGGTGATGAAATCTCGCCGCTTTTTTCCTCAACATAGTATAAATCATACAAACCGTCGGAATACGATGACTCAGAAGCGAAGAATACCCTTCCGTTCTTTTTATCTGACTTATAATCTGATGTGTTTCCTATTTCAACTACAAGTTCCTTATCGTTAATACGGATTATATCGGTATTATCTTTTTTATAAACAATAATTTTTGAGTTCTCAGGATTATTTTTACCCGCAATAATCCCCAGAATGACAACAGAACATAAAACAAACACCAATATAGCTGCTATAGCTATAAGAGTTTTTGTTTTAGGAGACATATTTTTAGTTTCAGAAGAAATCAAGATAACACCTCATAAATTTATAAACAGGCGGTTGTTCTGCAATAACAGATCAGCCGCCATGTTAATTATTTCATAGAAATAGCCTTTTTAGCTTTTTCAACTATATTTTGTGCATCAAGTCCGTAAATATGAAGTAACTCGACAGCAGGACCGGATTTTCCGAAGCAATCATTAACGCCAACCTTAACAACCGGAACACAGGTGCCGTTTTCGCAAACAGCTTCAGCAACAGCACTGCCAAGACCGCCAATAATACTGTGTTCTTCAGCGGTAACAACAGCACCTGTTTTAGATGCAGATTTGCAAATTGTTTCAGCATCAAGAGGCTTAATGGTGTGAACATTAATAATTTCAGCACTGATTCCTTCAGACTCAAGAATTTTCTGAGCTTCAAGTGCTTCATTAACCATAAGTCCTGTTGCACAAATTGTTATATCAGTACCTTCTTTGAGAACAACAGCTTTACCTATTTCAAATTTATAATCTTCATTAAAAATTCTGGGAACAGCAAGTCTGCCGAATCTCATATATACGGGGCCATCAATTTCAGCAGCTGCAAATACTGCTGCCCTTGCCTCAACATCATCAGCAGGATTAATGATAGTCATACCCGGAATTGAACGCATAAGCGCAATATCTTCACAGCATTGATGGCTTGCTCCGTCTTCGCCAACAGAAATACCTGCGTGTGTTGCACCAATCTTAACATTAAGATGAGGATATGCAATGGAGTTTCTTACCTGTTCAAATGCTCTGCCTGCGGCAAACATAGCAAATGTGCTTGCAAAAACTGTGTAACCAGTTGTTGCAAGACCTGATGCCACACCCATCATATTTGATTCCGCAATACCTGTATCAAAGAATCTTTCAGGAAAAGCTTTTTTGAACATTCCTGTTTTGGTAGCTGCTGCAAGGTCAGCATCAAGAACTATAACTTTATCATTTTTCTCGCCAAGCTCAACAAGTGCTTTACCGTAAGCATCGCGAGTTGCTGTTTTAATTATATCTGCCATTTTATCTATCCCCTTTCGATTAAGCTTCAAGCTCAGCGAGGGCTGCTGTCAATTCAGCCATTGCCTGTTCGTATTGCTCTGCATTGGGAGCTGAACCGTGCCAACTTACCTGGTTTTCCATAAATGAAACACCCTTGCCTTTGATGCTGTCAGCAATAATAACTGAAGGCTTGCCCTTAAATTCAGCAGCCGCATTAAATGCAGCCTCAATTTCATCAAAGCTATGTGCACAAATCTCAATTACATTCCAGCCAAATGACTTGAATTTTTCCGCAATAGGATAAGGTGAATTAACTTCTGCAATTGTTCCGTCAATCTGAAGACCATTGTTGTCTACAACTGCAACAAGATTATCAAGACCCTTTGCAGAGGCATACATTGCAGCTTCCCATACCTGTCCTTCCTGAATTTCGCCATCGCCAAGAACAGTAAAAACTCTGAAGCTTTTGCCTGAAAGTTTTGCACCGAGAGCCATACCGCAAGCAGCTGAGATGCCCTGTCCGAGTGATCCGGTACACATATCAACACCCGGTGTATATTTGATACTGGGATGTCCCTGAAGCATCGAATCGCTCTTACGGAGAGTCTTTAATGTTTCAGCAGGAAAATAGCCTCTGTTTGCAAGAACGGAATAAAGCGCAGGTGCTGCATGTCCTTTTGAAAGAACAAATCTGTCTCTGTTTTCGTCTTTAGGATTTTTAGGGTCAATATTCATATGATTGAAATATAAATAAGTAATAATATCAACACAAGAAAGAGAGCCACCGGGATGACCCGATTTTGCATTAAAGACAGCTTCAATAATACCCATTCTTGCTTTGCAAGCTTTAATTTTTAATTGTTTTCTGATTTCTGCATCCATAACGGATACCTCCTGTTATTTATTTGACTCAAAATATTCTATAAAATCAGCTACAGCACCCTTGTTGCAATGGCAAGAAATAAATTCAGAAATTTCCTTCATTTCTTTTGGTGCCTGACCACAACAAGCTGGTACTCCAACGGTTTTAAGCATATCGTAATCATTGAAATAATCACCTATTGCAGCTGTGTGCGATTTTTCAATTCCCAGAATTTCAGCAAGCTTTAAAACTGCAGTTCCTTTATGAGTATTTGCGGCAAGGAGCTCAAAACTTGCAACTGATGAAGACATTATTGTCAATTCCGGACTTTTAAGTGAATTGAAATATTTATTAATTTTTCTGATATGATGAGGAAGCCCTGAAAAAACAACTTTGCCCCACTCTTTTTTCGGAACATCATCAATATTCTTAAAATGCTTATGGTATAAATTATCCGTGGCAACAAAAAACCTTCCGAACCAGCCATTTCCCGTTATATAAATTATATCTTTTGCAACTATTAGACAATCAACTAACGGAAACTTTTTTGCACATTCAACAGCAAGTTCCATAGCCTTATCGCTCATAGAACTGAAATATATCATTTCGTTTTTACTGAAATCATAAATACCGGCTCCGTTAATTACAACGGCGGGAGTTCCTTCAATGGGAAGTTTTTTGAAATGTTTTTCCATTGATTTCGGACTTCTTCCGGATGCCAGAGTAAACTTGCCACCGTTAGCAACAAATCTTTCGATTGCTTCTTTATTTCTTTTAGGCAGTCTTCGGATTTTATTGTTCAGAGTTCCGTCAATATCCGACGCTATAAGCCAATTGGAAAAATCTTTTTTTGAATTCATTGCTTTTTTACTACCTCAATAAAGTCAGAAAAATATTCAGGCAAAGGTGCCTCTATTCTGATAAATTCATTTGATACAGGATGAACAAAGCCGAGAACGGCCGCATGTAAACACTGACCGTTAAGAGACGTGACTCCATTTTTGGGGCCGTATACAGGATCTCCTGCTACAGGATGACCTAAATGAGCCATATGAACCCTTATCTGATGAGTTCGGCCTGTTTCAAGTTTTAATTTTAAAAAAGTAAAGTTTTTAAATTCTTCGATAACATAAAAATGCGTAACAGCTTTTTTAGAATTTCTGTCAGTTACACACATTTTCTTTCTGTCTGTTGAGCTTCTGCCAATAGGAGCATTTACGATTCCCTCAAGAGTCTTGAGTTTACCGTGAACAACCGCACGGTATTCTCTTTCCAAAGTATGTGCTTTAATTTGTTCGGACAACGAAATGTGTGCCTTGTCACTTTTGGCAACAAGAAGTAAACCGCTTGTGTCTTTATCGATTCTGTGAACTATTCCGGGTCTTGCGACACCGTTAATCCCCGAAAGATTACCTTTACAATGCCACAAAAGTGCATTAACTAATGTTTTATTATAATTTCCAGGTGCAGGATGAACAACCATACCTCTCGGCTTATTAACAACAAGAAGATGATCATCTTCAAACATAATATCAAGAGGAATATTTTCTGGTTCTAAAGATAAAACTGTCGGTTCCGGAACCGTGAAACTAATTAAATCCCCTGCTTTCGGTTTATAACTTTTGGTTATTTGTTTTTCATTCGCTTTCACCAAACCATCATTAAAAAGGTTTTGAATAAAAGATCGGGAATAATTTATTAATGCTTCAGAAAGAATCTTATCTGTTCTGATACCGCTTGATTCATCATCAATCAGTATGGAAATATTTTCATTATATTCAACAGTATCAATAATATCAATCATTTTTATGCTTCTTTAATCTGTATTCTTTTATTAAATCATAAATTTCATAACCGATCATCATAAATGCACCTACAGTAATACAACAATCGGCAAAATTGAATACGGCAAAATCAATAAAAAGAGGTTCTATAAAATCAACGACATAGCCTAACCTTATTCTGTCAATTACATTTCCGATGCCGCCGGAAACAATTAACATCAGACATACATTTAAAAAATCAGGTTTTATTTTTCTTGTAAGAATAACAATCAAACAAATAATTACGGTTATCAATGTTACCACAGAAAGCAAATCAGTATTTTCTGAAAAAAAACTGAACGCTGCACCTGTGTTTTCTGTATATCTGAATTGAAAAAGACCGAATGCAAATTTAACTGGGCCATTGACTTTTACAGTTACAACAGCAGCATATTTTGTTAACTGGTCAATAATAGTTAAAACAGTAATTACCGCCAGTGTAGTTGCTTGAAACATAAGAACCTCACATTATTATCAGTCTTCAAAAAGGCTGTCGAAAAGTGATGAAATATCATCTTCATCATTTTCGTCTTCAATTTCATCAAGATTAATATCAAAGCCATCAAATGAATCATCATCATCTTCATTTAATTCTTTAATATCGTTTTCTATTTCTTCAAGTGCATCGTCGCTTGAAAACTCCTCTTTAATTTCAATATTTGAAGGAAGAATTTCATCGATGCTTGAAGCTATGAAATTATCATCGAAATCCATTTCATCAATAAGGCTGAAAAGGTCATCAGCGTCATCGGATATTTCAATGATTTTCTCTTCTTCCTCTTCATCTTCTTCAATTTCTGTTTCTTCAGAAATTTCTTCGATTGCTTCTTCTGAAATTATTTCTTCATCATCATCTTCAACTTCTGTGATTTCAGGAGTGAAGATAACATCAGCTTCGATTTCTTCAGAAATTTCTTCGGAATCTTCTTCAATAACTTCGATTGAAGGTTCTTCTTCAATTACAGCATCAACCTCATCAACGGTTACGGGTTCTTCAATTATTTCTTCAGCAACCTCTGTTATTATATCCGAAGCAAATTCAGCATCAGGAATGCTGTTGATTAATGTAAGCTGATTATTGCATACATCTAAAACTGTCTTTTTGAATGTTTCGGTTTCAGCCTTTATTTTTTCAAGCTCTTTTGAGTAATATTCAAATGATTCTTTGCTGTTGCCGATTATTTTTTTGCCCTCTTCTTCTGCTTTAGCGATAATTTCAGCTGATTTATCGCGTGCTGAGGTTATTGCAAGATCTGTTTCTTTCTGTGCTCTTTCTGTAAGTGAGCCAACAGCAATTCTTGCGTTATCAACAATTTCTTTTGCTTTTTCGCGAGCTTCATCAACAAGAAGGCTTGACTGTCTGTTTGCTCCATCAAGAATTATCTTTGACTTGTTTTCGGCATCAGCAATAAGTGTTTCAGCCTTTTCTTTTGCATTTTTATTAACGGTTTCAGCCATTCTGTGTGCATCAAGAAGAGAAAGTTTAATTGCTTCTTCATCTTTTCTGTAGCTTTCTATTTTATCGGCAAGAATGCTGATCTTTTTTATAAGTTCTTTATTTTCATTGAGTGACTGCTCATATGATTGCGCAACTGTTTTGAGGAATGAATCAACCTCATCTGCACTGTAAGTTCCTTTGCTTACGGGAGTGAATTTTGCGTTCAGAATCTGTTCTGTCTTAAGCATAATATATCACCTTTCTAAAATTTATACTCTGCAATTAATACTCTGCTTCGCTTATTCCGGCTATCTCATCAATAAGTTCACCCGAAACAGGAACGTTGTTTGGAGTAATTATGTAAGCTCTGCCTGCAACTTTTTTGAATTCGCCATGGTTTGCATAGGCAACACCATAAAGGAAATCAATAATTCTCTGTGAAATATCGTTAGGGCAAGTTTCGAGGTTGAGAATAACAATTCTTTTTTGATTAAGAATATCGGCAACCTCCGCAACTTCTTCGAAACGGTCAATTTTCTGGAAAACAACATGAGGTTTTGCAGATGCGGTTGCAGGTTTTGATGAAGCAATATTAACAACATTGGATGATGCTTTTTCGGTTTTAAATTTTGTTTTGGGCTGATACTTTTCAACAGGTTCTTCAACTGTTGCGGCAGAAGGCGCAAAATCAAAGTCGTCTTCAAATGTTGCATCATCACTCTCGATATAATTATCATCGGTACCATTGATAAAGTTTTTTAACATATTTTTGATGTTCATAATAAATTTTATCCTCCTTAATTATCTGTAGATTCTTGAGCCGAAAATCGCAGAACCGACTCTTACCAAATTTGCGCCTTCAAGAATCGCCAGTTTATAATCACCCGACATACCCATCGAGAGAATATTCATATTAACATTATCTATTTTTTTTGCTCCGATGTCAATAAAATGACTGTGCATATTTGAAAAAATTGTTCTTAATTCAGACTCATTTTCACAAATCGGAGCAACACACATCAAGCCGTTAACCGAAAGTCCCTTGATTTCACTTATTTCACATATTCTCTCATATAATTCATCTGTTGTGAAACCAAATTTACTTTCCTCGTTTCCGACATTGACTTCAAGCAAAACTTTTGTTACAACTCCTGCATCCAAAGAACGTTTGCCGATTTCTGCCGCAATATTTAATGAATCAACAGATTGTATGGTATCAACTTTACCAACTATCTTTTTGACTTTATTTGACTGCAGATGTCCGATTAAATGCGGAACACATTCAGTTAAGTTCAGCTCACTTTCCTTAAGAAGAAATTCTTGAACTTTATTTTCACCGATTAAATTAATTCCGCAACTTATAGCATGGTTAATAAATTTACTTTCAACCGTTTTGGTTACAGCCATAAGCATAACATCATTTTCTGTTCTGCCGGATTTGATTGCAGCTTCAGCAATATCATTTTGAATGAATTTAAGGTTTTCTTGAATTACAGAATATCTTTCGTCATCAGATAACCATTCCATCGCTTAAATCCTTTCCGGAAACAATAATTTCATCATAAAGTTTTATATGATTTTTTATCATTTCCTCTTTTTCTTTTTTCTTTTCATCGCTATCAGACTGCAAAACGGTTGGAGCAGCGGCAATGATAAATGAATCTTCGGAATAGACAGTATTAATTCGTCTGAAAGTAATTAATTCGCCTCTTCTGACGAAAACACCTTCCTCACCTTTATCATTAACTCTTATTGCATCACGGCTTACTTTAAGCCCTGTATGCTCTTTAAGAACTATCTTACCGGAAACTATTCTTAAACCTGATAAGTTTTCGTTCATTAGATTACATCTGAAAATAATTAATGATTTATTATCTCCGACAGCTGATACAGAATAAACTTTTGTTTCTACCGTATTTTCACCTGAATCATCATAAATCAATTTAACTGTATTTCCGATTTTAAAATTTGAAATATCAGCTGAATTGACAATGCACGCTGTATACCAGTTATATCCGTCAATTATCTTTCCGATCGAGTTTTCGGCAGATGGTGCAGGCGATGAATTCAATGCACTTTCGAGCTTATCAACTGTAAGCGAATCCAAATCTGCTGTTGTTAACAGATTTTCATATCCGTCAAGATGATTAACATAATAACCTGCTGTTTCAGCAGTTATAATTTTATTTGGAGTTGCATTATTTTTTATAGCCGCAATGTCACTTTCAGTTATAACGATCTGAGATGTAACATCAACGTTCTTATTAAGTGAAATTTGTTTCCTGGATAGTTTTTCTGAAAAATTTAATTTGTTTTCTGATAAGTTATCAAAATCAGATGAATAAGCTGAATCAAGAATAGAATAAAATGCTTTGTCAATTTCAAAATTTAATTTTTTCAGATCAACATCCGCAAGTCTTAGTGAACCGTCAATTTTTTTGTAACTTGAAAGTTTTTGATTTAAAGTTTGCAGATTAGAATAATTCTCTGCAGATGTTTCATCAGAAAAAACAGCCGCAATTGTACTTCCTCTGCTGACTCTTTCTGAATTAACCGCTAACGGAACTGTTACACCGTCAGAATCGTTGGTTAGAATAATTTCATCTTTGATAATGAACATCTGAGCGTCAACAGTTTCCAAAACTGTTTGCTCTCGTGTTATTTGAGTAACCATAGTGCGGCTTGCAAGACTGTATATTTCGGTTACCGCAAAGATAATTACAATAAAAATTGCAAAAACTGGAATAATTTTTGAAATTTTTTCTTTAAATATCAAAATCCGCACTCCTCCTGATAATATTTAATGCTTCGTTAAGCAGATCGCTTTTTTCAGGATATTCATCAATAAAAAGAAATTTGATTCTTTCGTCGCGTCTGAACCATGTCAACTGACGCTTGGCATAGCGTCTGGTTTGCATTTTCAGGTTTTCAATACACTCATCAAGTGATTTTTCACCTAAAAAATAAAGTGAAAGCTCTTTATATCCGATTGCTTGCTTGGCAGTTTGTCCAAGATCAGAGTTAATAAAAGTTTCAGCCTCGTTCAGCAAACCTGCCTCAAGCATTAAATCAACTCTTCTGTTAATTCTGTCATATAAATACTGTCTGTCTTTTGCATCAAGACAAATTGCAGTTACAGAATAAGGTGAAGGGTTTTGTTTTGATAATTCGTTCTGAATTGTTTTGGTTTTTCCTGTTGTTTTATAAATCTCAAGAGCTCTGATGATTCTTCCGAGATTATTTATATGAAGATTTTCAGCTGCTTTAGGGTCAACATTTCTGAGTTCTTCAAGCAAAACCTCAGGTCCTTCGGTTTGTGCTCTTTTTTTCAATTCTTCCCTATATTCAAAATCTGATTCTTCGGGCAGGTATTCAATATTATCAATCAAAGAATTGAAATAAAGACCTGTTCCGCCGACAACAACAGGAATCTTACCTCTTGCAACAATATCATTAATTACTTCCTTAGCTTCCACGCAATATTTATAAACACTGAAAGGTTCATCAGGTTCAACAAATCCGATAAGATGGTGCGGTATCCCCTGCATTTCCTCAAATCTCGGTTTTGCGGTTGCAATATCCATTCCTTTATAAATCTGCATAGAATCGCAAGAAACTGCTTCACCGTCTATTTTTTTGCAAATTTCAACAGCAAGCGTGGTTTTACCGGAAGCTGTAGGTCCGACTATTGCAATAACATTTATTTTAGATTCTTCCAAAATTTTTCTCCAGCTCTCTTTTTGTCATTTCAACAAGCACGGGTCTTCCGTGTGGACAATATCTTATATCAGGCATAGAAAGAAGCTTCTTCGCAAATTTCTCCATCTCATATCGGGATGTAAAGTTTCCAGCCTTAATTGCACTTCGGCAAGCAACGGAATGAAAAAGCCAGTCGAGCTTTTCAAACGATACATCTTGCTTCTTATCAACAAATCTGCCTGCGATTTCAGTTATTATTTCTTCAACATCATCTCTGTTGATTTCCATCGGGCATTCTCTGACAATTACACATCCGTTTCCAAAATCTTCAACATCAAATCCGCCTTTTGAAATTACATCAATATTATCAATTATCGCTGAAAACTCATCTTTAGAAAGTGTAACGGTAACGGGAGAAAGAAGAATCTGAGGTGTTCTTTCGGAATTCTCACTTTTTAGCTTTTCATAAATAATTCTTTCGTGAGCCGCATGCTTATCTATAAAAAGAAGTTTACCTTTATATTCACAAATAATATAAGTCTTGAAAGCTTCACCGACAAGGCTGAACGCTTCTTCTTCAAAATCATTTTTTACTTCTGTTTTTTCATCAGAAACAATATTATCAAGCGCATTATCAGCTTTGATTTCAGGTTCGATTTCTGTTTTTATAATTTCAGTTTTATTAAATTTTAAATCATCAATATTTTTAAGTTGTGTATTGAGAAGTATTTTATCAATATCTTCAATTTCTTCCGGTGTTTCAACAACAGGTGATTTAATAACCGTTAACGACGGAGATATAATCGGCTGAGGGATTATTTTAACCTCATTTGAAATTACCGTTTCTTTTTTGGGGATATGTTGCCAAAAATTATTATCAGGTTTAAATGTTTCTTCAATTTTTATTTGTTGAACAGGTTTTGGCGGCGCGGCATAATAATCAACCTGCTGTTTAGCTTGCTGTTTTATCTGAAGCGGAGTATCACCGATAGACAGAGCATTTTTGCAAGCATAAAAAATTGCATTAAAAATTAATTTCTCATCAGAAAATCTTACCTCAGTTTTTGCGGGGTGAACATTAACATCAACAAGCGACGGATTTATTTTAATGTTGATGACACATGAAGGGAATTTCCCTACCATTATTGAGTTTTTGTATCCCTCGCTTATAGCCGCATTTCCTGTTGCAGTTTTAATAAGTCTGTTATTCAAGAAGAAAAACTGCATATTTCTGTTTGGTCTTGAGAATGAAGGCTTTGAAACAAAACCGTTAACCTCAATTCCTTGACCTGTGTACGAGGCGGGAATAAGCGCTGAAGAAAACTCTTTTCCGAATATTTCTCGAATACACGAAAGGAGATCTCCGTTTCCGCTTGTTAAAAGGGTTTGTTTACCGTCACGGATAAATCGAATTGAAATTTCAGGATGAGAAAGAGCAATTCTGTCAACAACACTTGCGACTGCATTCGCTTCCGTAACATCTTTTTTCAGAAATTTCATTCTTGCGGGAGTTCTGTAGAATAAATCTCTTACAATAATTGTTGTTCCGCAAGGACAACCCGCATCATCCAATAAAACTTCTTCACCGCTTTCGATAACATATCTTGATCCGGTGTTGTCGTTTTCTGTTCGCGTCATTATTTCGACTCTGGAAACAGCACAGATACTTGCGAGAGCTTCACCTCTGAAACCGAGAGTGAATATAGAATCAAGATCTTCAGGTTCGGAAATTTTACTTGTTGCGTGGCTGACAAATGCATTTCTGATATCTTCCTTATCAATTCCGCATCCGTCATCAGTTATTCTGATATAAGAAATGCCACCGTTCTTAATTTCAACAGTTATATTTGATGCACCAGCATCAATAGAGTTTTCAAGAAGTTCTTTTACAACCGAAGCGGGACGTTCAACAACCTCACCTGCAGCAATAAGTTCTGCAAGCGATTTGGGAAGAACATTAATTTTCGGCATATAAAACACTCCTTTAACTGTTAGCTTGTTTTGTTAAATCATAAAGTATACCCATAGCTTCAATGGGAGTCAATGTGTTAACATCGAGTTTCTGTAATTTATCAACAATAATATCTGCATTTGAATTGCCAAACGAAAGCTGCATCTGAGGTTCAGATTCTGTGTTGGAATGGAACTGTACAGGTTTACTGTCTGACTCCAGCTCCGAAAGAACAACCTTTGCTCTTTCAACAACACTAACCGGAACACCTGCAAGTTTTGCAACTTCAATACCGTAGCTTCCGTCAGCACATCCGGGAATGATGCGGCGTAAGAATGTTATATCATCGCCTCTCTTTTTCACAGCGATATTATAATTTTTAACACCGTTTATGTGATTTTCAAGTTCAGTAAGTTCGTGATAATGCGTTGCAAAAAGAGTTTTTGCGCCAAGCCTTTTTTTATCAGCGGCATATTCAAGAACAGCTCTTGCAATACTCATTCCATCGAATGTAGAAGTTCCTCTTCCGATTTCATCAAAAATGATAAGACTTTTTGATGTTGCATTTTTGAGAATATCGGCTACTTCATTCATTTCAACCATAAATGTTGATGAACCTGAAGCAAGGTCGTCAGATGCACCGATTCTTGTGTAAATACCGTCAAGCACACAAAGTTCTGCACTTGAAGCGGGAACAAAAGAACCTGCCTGAGCCATAAGGCAAATCAAAGCAACCTGACGCATGTATGTTGATTTACCCGCCATATTTGGTCCTGTAATGATAGCACTGCGATTATCTGAACAATCAAGCAGAGTATCATTGGGTACGAACGGATATTCAATCATTTTTTCAACAACAGGATGTCTGCCGTTTGAAATATTTATTCTGTCAGTTGTGTTCATTGCAGGACAACAGAAATTGTTTTCTGCAGCAACTCTTGCATAAGAACAAAGAACATCAACTGCCGCAACCGCTGCTGCGGTTTTCTGAATTTCATATAAATATTCAGCCACTTTTTTTCTTACTGAATCAAACACTTCATATTCAAGGCGAACAATTTTTTCTTGTGCGCCAAGAACCTTTGACTCGAGATCTTTTAATTCCTGAGTTATGTATCTCTCGCAGTTTGCAAGTGTTTGTTTTCTGATATATTCATCGGGTACAAGTTCTTTGAATGAATTCGAAACTTCAATATAATAACCGAAAACTCTGTTATATCCTATTTTCAGTTTCTTAATACCTGTTTTTTCTTGCTCGCGAAGCTGGATATCGGCAATATAGCCTTTACCGTTATTTACGATATCACGAAGTTCATCAATTTCAGAATTAAACCCATCTTTAATCATTCCGCCTTCTCTGACAGAAAACGGAGGTTCCTCTGAAATAGCATTATCAATTAACTTAGCAATATCTTGCAAAGGAAGAATATCGGAATTAAGCTCATTAAGCAATGAACTTTTGCTGTCGTTAAGACAATTCTTAATTTGCGGAAGAAGATTAAGCGTTGAAGATAATCCTCTTAATTCTCTGGCGTTGGCAGTTGAATAGGCAATTCTTGTAATTAGTCTTTCAAGATCCTGAAAACCGATAAAGGTACTTATCAGATCATCGCGAAGTGAAGGATTATCAACAAGTTCGGCAACTGCATTATGTCTTTTTATAATTTTAGCGGTATTAATTAAAGGCTGTTCAATCCATGAGCGAAGCATTCTCTTGCCCATTGATGTCTTTGTTTTGTCAAGAACCCAAAGAAGCGAGCCTTTCTTTTCCCTGTTTCTCATTGTTTCGGTTAATTCAAGATTTCGAAGTGTCGAAACATCAAGACGCATAAAACTTGATTCGCCGTAAAAATTTATGTTTTTAATGTTTTCAAGTTCAGATTTCTGAACGCTTTTAAGATAATCCATTGCCGTGCCAAGCGAACAAACAGCGGCATCGCAATTATTTAAAGCAAGTTCGGAAAGAGACTGAACTCGGAAATGCTTCATAATTGAAGCGGAAGCTTTTGAAAGATCAAAACAATCATCATCAAGAATATCGCAGGATGAATGAAGACGGCTTTTCACAAAATCAGTAATCTGATTAAGTTTTAAAACATCTGCATTAATTATAATTTCACTTGGCATAAATCTGCCGAGTTCATTTATAACCCTCTTCTGTGAATTCTTGTTTTCAAACTGTGTTAAATGAACACTGCCTGTGGAAATATCAGCAAAGCAAAGTCCGATATGTTTTTTTGATGCGAAAACACAACCAAGAAAATTATTTCTGCCCTCATCAAGCATTGTGCTTTCAATAACTGTTCCGGGAGTAAGAACTCGTGTTACATCGCGTTTAACGATACCTTTTGCGAGTGCGGGGTCTTCAAGCTGTTCACAAATTGCAACTTTATACCCTTTGGCAACAAGGCGTGCAATATATGAATCTGCGCTATGGAAAGGAACACCGCACATCGGCGCTCTTTCCTCCTGACCGCAATCTCTTCCGGTAAGCACAAGGTCAAGTTCTCCTGAAACGGTTTTTGCATCATCAAAAAACATTTCATAGAAATCACCCAGACGAAACATAAGAATTGTGTCGGGGTAATTTTCTTTGATCTGAAAATATTGTTTCATCATCGGGGTAAGCTCTGCCATTGATTATCCATACCTTTCAAAAAATTCCGAGGCTGCCGCAAAACAGCAGCCTCATTTTAAGCCGAGAAATTATCAGTGGCAACCGCTGCATGACGAGCATTCGCCGCCGCAGTTATGCTCCTGAGTCTGAGGTTCGCAGGTTGCGGGATCTTCACCCTGAAGGCAAAGAGCAAAAATGCTTGTGATATAATTCATAAGATTATCAATCTCTGCTCTTGCAGCTTCATAAGCCTGCATATTGGGGTTAGCCATAATCTTTGTGTAAATTTCGCCGAACTCTTTATCATAAGCTTCAAGCTTCTGCTCGTTCTTGTCTTCCTTTGTTGCTTCGTGCTGGAAAGACATCTGAATAAGCTGAATTCTTGCAATGAGTTCATTGAGTTCTGTGTCTGCTTCATTAGCTTTCTGTGCTTCAATAAGCTTAATGTAGCGTTCATCCTGCTGAAGAAGAGCGCCAAGTTCTCTTGCTTTTGCAATTACGTCCATTTTTGTTTCTCCTAACTGAAATAAAATTTATATAATACCTGAGTATTAACTAATCAATAAGTTTTCCGCGAAGAATCCATGTTAATGATTCCGTAACAGAAACATTTCTGAAAGTTCCGATCACATCGGTGCTTGCGGAGAATTCAATAATAATATTTCCCTCGGTTCTGCCTTCTATCAGCCCGCCTTTGCTGACACTTTCGCAAAGAACGCGGTATGTTTTACCAACCATTGATGCGGTTCTTTCTGCGGCAATCTTTTCCTGAACATCAAGAAGTTCTTTAAACCATTTTCCTTTTTCTTCTCTTGAAATCGGGTCAGGCATTTTTGAAGCCTTTGTTCCCTCTCTTGATGAGAAAATAAAAGTATACATTGAAGTGAATTTTGCTTTTTCAACCAGAGAAACCGTTTCAAGAAATTCATCATATGTTTCCCCGGGGAATCCGACTATAACATCGGTTGTTACCGATAAATCTGGCATAACGGAATATGCATATTCAAGAAGTTCAAGATATTTTTCTCTTGTATATCTTCTGTTCATTTCGTCAAGAACTCTGTTGCTTCCGCTTTGGAACGGAAGATGAAGATGTTTTGCAACCTTTTTACATTCCGCCATTGTATCAAGTAACTCAAACGTGCAGTCCTTGGGATGTGAGGTCATAAAACGGATTGTAAAATCACCGTCAATTTCATTTATTCTTCTCAATAGTGTTGCAAAATTGCAACCGAAATCAGGATGTTTACCGTAAGAATTAACATTTTGTCCGAGAAGAGTTATATCCTTATACCCTTGTTTGATCAAGCTTTCAGCCTCTTTTACAATTAATTCGGGATCGCGGCTTCTTTCTCTGCCTCTTACATATGGCACAACACAATAACTGCAGAAATTGTTGCAACCGTACATAACTGGAATCCAGGCCTTAAAATTATTGTCACGATGAACGGGGAGTTCTTCTGCAATAACTCCGTCACTATCCGGAAGCTCATAAACCTTTTTGCCTGTGCTGAGATTTCTGTATAAAAATTCAGGAAGACGATATATAACATGAGTACCGAAAACAATATCAACAAAAGGATAGCTTTTTCTGATTTTTTGAGCAATGTGTTCTTGCTGCATCATACATCCGCAAAGAAGAATCTTCATTTCTTTATTGGAGTATTTCATATTTTTCAAAGCGCCGACATTTCCGAAAACTCTGTCTTCAGCGTGCTCCCGGATCGCGCAGGTGTTATAAAGGACAAGATCAGCTTCTTCAAGTTTATCTGCAAGTATATAGCCCATTTTTTCGAGCATTCCTTCAATTCTCTCACCGTCTGAAACATTGCCCTGACAACCGTAGGTGTGAACGAAAGCTTTGGGCGACTTATCAGGATAACGGTTCTCAATAACGGTTTTCACAAGCTGAATATATTCGTTCTGTTTTTGCATTTCCTCTTGTGAAACAAAAACCTTTTCTTTTGCAGTTTGGATCGACAAACCGTATTCCTCCATTATTTTAAAATTATTTATATATTATATATTAAAGCGTCGGATTATTCAAGAGTAAATCCAAATAATCCGACGCTTTTTTTAATTAATTTTCAAATAAACTTTCTGCCAAGTTAAAATTTGACTCTCTTCTGCAGTTTTCTTCGTTAATGTCAACATAAAAACCGTCATTTGTTTCCTTAAGGATGCTTCCTTCGCGATAATCACCGAATATCAGATTTGTTGAAATATTGTTGATTTCTCCGTTGTCATCTATACAAACGGCAATGTCATCAAGAATCCTGTCAATACTGTAAAACAAAGAAAACACCTCACATATTTTCATATTCAACTGATATATTTTCTCCGTCAGAGAATGCGACGATATCACCGCAAATATCATTTCTGTATATTCTTTCGGTATATTTCTTGATTCTTTTTAAAGCTGCACTGTGCGGATGACCGTAATCATTATTTTCGCCAACCTGAATAATGCAGATTTCAGGGGTAACTTTTTCCAAAAATTCCTTACTTGATGAAGTTTTTGAACCGTGATGACCCGCTTTAAGTACATTGCAGTCGAGGTCAACATCAGTGTCTAAAATCTCAAGTTCTTCCTCTTTTTCGGCATCACCGGTAAACAAGAAAGAAGTTGTTCCGTAAGTTACTTTCATAACTATTGACATATTATTTATATCTTCCGCATCATTGGTAACGGGTCCGAAAATCTCAACAACAGAAGAACCGAGATTATAAACATCATCCGGATTTGAAGCTATAGTTTTTATTTCCGATTTTTTAATTGCATTAAGAAAGTCAGTATATGTGGAATTTGACGGAGTCTGAGCTTTTGTAAGTCTTGGCATAATCAATATATCACAGCCAAACTCTTCAATAACTTCCGCAAGTCCTCCGATATGATCTGAATGTTGATGAGATGCAATGATATAATCAAGCTTTTTTATGTTTTGAGAACGAAGATAGTTGATAACATCTTCTTCGTGCCCGTTTTCACCAGCATCTATGAGCATTGTTTTACCATCACAAACAAGAAGTGAACAGTCACCTTGTCCGACATCTATGTAATGAACAAATAATCCTTCGGGAGATTCAGATGTTATATCAATATTTTCTCCGATCGTTTGCTCCAAACCGTAAAAAACACCGTCAACAATTCCGCTCATTTCAACAAAAGTTAAAACGAGTGAAATCATAAGTAAAATTATAAAGATAATAAGTTGTTTCTTATTTTTTATTTTTGGCATATGAATTATTCCTTCTGTTGTTAGCGTTTCGTTCGTTTCTTGAATCGGGCTGAATTAAACATTTATCAGAAAATCCGATTAAATCACGCCTGTTGGCTTTGATGAGTGCTTCCTTTACCAATGCTTTGTTTTTTATATTAAAATATTGAAGTAATGCTCTTTGCAAAGCTTTTTCATGTGGATCTTTTGCAACATATACTTCTTTGAGAGTATAAGGATCAAGACCTGTATAAAACATACAAGTTGAAATGGTTCCCGGAGTTGGATAAAAATCCTGAACCTGTTCAGGTCTGATTTTATTTTTCTTTAAAAACAAAGCAAGCTCAACAGCATCTTTTAATGTGCTTCCGGGGTGAGATGACATAAGATACGGAACAAGATACTGCTCCTTACCCGCTTTACTAGTGAATGAGAAATATTTCTTTGAAAAATTAATATATGCTTCAATGTGCGGTTTGCCCATTTTATCAAGAACAGATGCCGAGCAATGTTCGGGAGCAACCTTAAGTTGACCGCTTACATGATGGGTAACGAGCTCACGGAAGAAAGTGTCATCTTTATCCTCAAGCAAATAATCATAGCGAATTCCAGAACGTATAAATACTTTTTTGATTTTAGGCAACGACCTTATTTCACGAAGAATATCAAGATATTCAGAATGATTTGATTTTAAGTTTGGACAAGGAGTCGGTGCAAGACATTTTTTACCCTTGCACAATCCCCTGCTTTCCTGACCTTCACACGACGGCTTTCTGAAATTAGCGGTAGGTCCGCCTATATCATGGATATACCCTTTAAAATCAGGTAACGTTGTTAAAAATTTAGCTTCTTCAACAAGGGATTTTTTACTTCTTACAGTTATATATCTTCCTTGATGAAAAGCAAGGGAACAGAAATTACAGCCGCCGAAACAACCTCTGTTGTGAGTTATTGAAAAACGAACTTCTTCTATTCCGGGCACGCCGCCTTCCGATTCATACATCGGATGATAAGTTCTCATATAAGGCAAAGCATAAACCTCATCAAGCTCTTCTGTTGTTAATGGAATTGCAGGTTTGTTCTGAACAAGCATCCTGTTTCCGTGGCGTTGTTTGATTTCTCTTCCTCGGAAGAAATCCTGCTCATCCTGCTGAATACGAGCAGAAACTGCATATTCTTTTTTTGATTTGCAAACATTTTCAAAAGAAGGGCACTCGGTTCCGATATAAGGTGTGTCTCTTACATCAACACTGTAACACGTTCCTCTGATATCGTGAATTTCTGAAACCGGAATCCCTTCATCAAGTTTCTTGGCAATTTCAACCATGGATCTTTCGCCCATTCCGAATGAAAGCAGGTCTGCCTGCGAATCAAACAAAATTGAGCGGCGTATTTTATCATCCCAATAATCATAGTGTGCGAATCGTCTTAAAGAAGCTTCAAGACCGCCGATAATTATAGGAATATCACCGTAAATTTCACGAATTTTATTACAATAAACAATCAACGCTCTGTCAGGTCTCAAACCGATTTTTCCGCCCGGGCTATAAGAATCCGAACTGCGTTTTTTCTTTGCCGCAGTATAATGAGCAACCATTGAATCTATATTACCGCTGCTTACAAGAAAACCAAGTCGCGGCTTTCCGAAACGCATAAAATCATCATTCCTGCGCCAATCGGGTTGAGCAAGAACCGCAATCCTGAAGCCTGCGTTTTCAAGCACTCTCGTAATAATTGATACACCAAAGCTGGGATGGTCAACATATGCATCACCGCTAATATAAACAAAATCAGCCTGATCCCATCCCCTGGCTAACATATCATTTTTTGTAACGGGTAAAAATCCGTTCATATACACCTCAAAAATTAAAATTCATCTTCTGAACCTGCAAAATCATCATCGTCAGCAAAAATATCATCAATATTAGGAGCGGAATCATCTGCACCGTCTGCCAGAGCCTGCATTTCATACCATTGCTGCTTACTGATTAAAATTGCACGCGGTTTAGCTCCTTCTGCAGGTCCGACAATGCCCTTCTCTTCAAGCTGATCCATAACTCTTGAAGCTCTTGCATATCCGAGCTTAAGTTTTTTCTGAAGCATTGTTGTTGAAGCACCGCCTGCATTAAGAACAACTTCAATTGCATCGTTGAGAACAGGATCGTAATCTTCATCTTCATCTGCAACAGATTTTTTCTTTGCATCTTCGGCAGCAGCAGCTTTCATTTCAATTTCCTTGATAACTTCATCATTATAGCTGCTCTGAACCTGCGATTTGATATGGTTGACAACATTTTCAACTTCACCGTCAGATATAAAGCAACCTTGAACACGTGTTGCTTTTGAAGAACCAACCGGTGCAAAAAGCATATCGCCGTTACCGAGAAGCTTTTCAGCTCCGCTTGCATCGAGAATAGTTCTCGAGTCAACCTGCTGTGAAACAGAAAGTGCAATTCTGCTGGGAATATTCGCCTTGATAATACCTGTAATAACATCAACAGAAGGTCTCTGTGTAGCTATAACAAGGTGAATACCTGCCGCTCTGGCTTTCTGTGCAAGACGGCAGATAGAATCTTCAACTTCTTTAGGCGAAACCATCATAAGGTCGGCAAGCTCATCGATGAAAATAACAATCTGCGACATCTTGTGAAGGTCGGTTCTTGTTTCGCAAAGAGCATTAAATCCTTTAATATCTCTAACGCTGTTTTCCGCAAAAAGCTGATAACGCTTCTCCATTTCACCAACAGCCCAGCCAAGTGCGCCAGCGGCTTTTCTGGGATTGGAAACAACAGGAACTTCAAGATGTGCTATGCCGTTATAAATTGTAAATTCAACCATTTTAGGGTCGATCATTACAAGCTTTACCTCATCGGGTGAAGCGTTATAAAGAATGCTGACTATCATAGAGTTAAGGCAAACAGACTTACCTGAGCCTGTAGTACCGGCAACAAGAAGATGAGGCATCTTTGCAAGGTCAGCACAGATTATATTACCTGTTATATCCTTTCCAAGCGCAACGGTAAGTTTACTTTTTGCATCTCTGAATTGCGGTGTATCAATGATTTCTCGCATTGTAACCATTGATTTTGCCGCATTGGGAACTTCAATGCCGATAGCTGATTTCCCGGGAATCGGCGCTTCAATTCTGACACTTGTTGCAGCAAGTCTGAGCGCAATATCATCAGAAAGATTAGTGATTTTATTAATTCTTACACCTGCTGCGGGTAAAAGTTCATATCTGGTTACAGAGGGACCTCTGCAAATATTTGTTACTTCAGATTTAATGTTAAAGCTTTCAAGAGTGGCGAGAAGCTTCTTTGCGCCCAGCTGCATTTCCGTCATATTATCTGTTGATGTTTCCTTCTCGGAAAGTTTAAGACAATCTATCGGCGGAAAAACATATGCAGGCTTTTCTGATTCTGTTACGGAATCATCAGGCAATGATTTCGCTGCTGTATTATCAATTGATTCAGGGTTATCATCGGGGTTTGAAGGTCTTTTTTTGCGTTTTTTATTTTCTTTAACAGCTTCTTCAACCGTTTCTTCGACAATATCAGAATTAACAGAATCAGGAAGATTTACAATTGGAATATCAGGGATTTCGGGCTCTTCAGTTTTTTCGGGAGCTGATCTGAATGTTGTTTCATCTGCAATAAAATTATCTTCAAATTTTTCAACCGAAATAGTTGGAACTTTAGGAGGATTAAATGTTTTCTTTGATGCTTTTTCTTCTTCTCTTTCAAGCTCAAGCTGCTCGCGACGGATGGCATTTTGTTCAAGCTTTTCGTTTGTTAATTCTCCGACTCTCTTAACAGGCTTCTTTATCACTGTAAAGAATTCGAGAAGAGTTGTTCCAGTGAGAAGCATTGCAATAACAAAGATTAAAATGATTATGGTTATTCCTGCACCAGTTTTACCTAAAGCCTTTGCTATCAAACCGCCTATCAACGCTCCGAAAACGCCTCCGTTACCGAAAGCCGATCCCTTTGCCCAGCAATCAGGTATCTGCTGAACAAATGAAATATCTCTTAAATATTCAGCGGTATTTGCAAAAATATGTATAGCTCCGCTTAAAAGAGCAACAAGAACACCGATTCCTGTCAAGTTGGCAGCTATGCTACCCAACGGTTTATCTTTGGCATAAATAACAGCCATATAAACAAGGAGAATCGGAAGAGCGTATGTGCAAAAACCCAAAACTCCGAATATTGCATTGTGCATTGTTAACCAAAAGCTCTCACCTTCAATAAAAATAAGGCAAGCAAGAAAAACCGCAGCCGCCATCAGAATTATTGCATACTTCTGGCGCTTTACGGTTACGGGTACTTCTTTTTTATTGTTTGCAGGTGTTGTTTTCTTTGCATTTGTACTTTTGGGTTTTGATGCAGTCTGTTTTTTTGCTGCAGTTGTGCTTTTTTTCTTGTTTTGGGTGTTTGCCATTTTATTATTCATCCTTTCGGAGAGATTGAGTGTTGTTTTTGCTTAATTCTTCAGTTTTTTCATATAGCCATGTTAACGCATCGGAAAGACTTCCTATTGAATCAATAAGTCCTTCTTTTACCGCCGCTTCTCCACTTAAAACAGTTC
The DNA here is from genome assembly GCA_045652165.1 of Acutalibacteraceae bacterium. Classification (GTDB taxonomy): domain Bacteria; phylum Bacillota; class Clostridia; order Oscillospirales; family Acutalibacteraceae; genus CAG-177. The sequence goes on from JAZRTQ010000018.1 coordinate 96,032, forward strand.
CGACATCCATAACCAATTCGCCTGTTGCAAGCATCATTTCACGAAATCTTTCAGCAGAAATATTGGAATTATCAGTTACAAAACGGACTATTCTTTCCTGCATTTGCTCAAAATAAGAAAGAGTCTGGGGAACGCCCAGAACAAGTCCATTCATCCTGACAGGATGTATGGTCATTGTTGCCGATGGAGTTATAAAAGACTTGTTTGCTGAAACGGCCAGCGGAACACCAATTGAATGACCGCCTCCGAGAACAAGTGACACTGTCGGAGTTTTCATCCCCGATATAAGCTCGGCAATAGCAAGACCCGCCTCAATATCACCGCCAACGGTATTCAGAATAAGAATCAAACCGTCAATATCGTCACTTTCTTCTATGGCAACAAGTTGAGGAATAACATGTTCATATTTCGTTGTTTTATTTTGCGGAGGAAGAATATAATGTCCTTCTATTTGACCGATTATAGTTAAACAATGAATATATTTATCCCCTTTTTTCACTGTAACCGACCCAGTTTCTGTTATTCCGTTAATTATTTCTTCGCAGTCAGACTGAGTTGAACCGTTGTTGGAATCCGGTCTTTGCCATGGAGGTGACGGCAAAATAAAATTATTCTTTTCAGTATTTTTATTCATTACTCATTCTCCTTTTTGATTACAAAAATATTTTTGCACGCAAAAAGAGAATTTAACCATAAATTACTGAATATTATATCATTTAAAATTTTTTAATGCAACATAAAACTCAAGATTTTGTTATATTATGAGATATTATTCACCTATTTTGTGTTTAAAATTAAAACCCGTCCGGAATATCCGAACGGGTAAAATTATATCTGATCAGAACAAACCGCTGATTTTTCCGTTTTCATCAACATCAATTTTCTCAGCAGCGGGAACTTTAGGAAGACCAGGCATGGTCATAATATCGCCTGTTAACACAACAATAAAGCCTGCACCTGCTGAAATTTTAACATTTTTAATTGTAACGGTAAAATTATCCGGTGCGCCAAGCTTTGTTGCATCATCAGAAAAACTGTACTGTGTTTTAGCCATACAAACAGGAAGGGTGCCGTAACCAAGTGCCTCAAGAGCAACGATCTGCTTTTTAGCTGCAGGAAGAACGCTGATGCCGTTACCACCATAAACTTTCTTAACAACTGCTTCTATCTTATTTTCAATTGAGCCTTCAAGTTCATATGCAAATGTGAAATCGTTAGGCTGTTCGCAAAGATTTACAACCTCTTTTGCAAGATCTTCACCGCCCTTGCCACCTTCTGCCCAAACGGTTGAAAGAACAACATTTACACCAAGTTCCTTGCATTTTTCAATTATGAGATTAACCTCTGCATCAGTGTCGGTCGGGAATCTGTTAACTGCAACAACCGAAGGAAGCTTATAAACATTTTTAATGTTTGAAACATGACGGAGAAGGTTGGGGATACCCTTTTCAAGAGCCTCAAGATTTTCTCCTGCAAGTTCGGTTTTGGGAACACCGCCGTGCATTTTTAGAGCTCTGATGGTTGCAACAACAACAACCGCACTCGGAGTAAGACCTGCATAACGACATTTAATATCAAGGAATTTTTCAGCGCCGAGATCAGCACCGAAGCCTGCTTCGGTAACAGCATAATCGCCAAGACGCATAGCAAGTTTGGTTGCCATAACAGAGTTACAACCGTGTGCAATATTTGCGAAAGGACCGCCGTGAACAAGTGCAGGAGTACCTTCGAGGGTCTGAACAAGGTTAGGTTTAATTGCATCCTTAAGAAGAGCTGTCATTGCACCGGCAGCATTAAGCTGACCGGCAGTAACAGGCTTTTCATCATATGTGTAACCGACAATGATTCTTGAAAGTCTTTCCTTAAGATCTGTCACTGAAGTTGAAAGGCAAAGAACAGCCATAATTTCGGAAGCAACAGTAATATCGTATCCGTCTTCACGGGGTACGCCGTTTATTCTGCCACCAAGACCATCTGTTACATAGCGAAGCTGACGGTCGTTCATATCAACACAGCGTTTCCAAGTTATTCTTCTGGGATCTATATTAAGAGAATTTCCCTGATAAATATGATTGTCAAGCATTGCGGCGAGAAGATTGTTTGCTGCACCAATCGCATGGAAGTCACCTGTAAAATGAAGATTAATATCTTCCATGGGAACAACCTGTGCATATCCGCCACCGGCCGCACCGCCTTTAACCCCGAAAACAGGACCAAGTGAAGGCTCACGAAGTGCAACCATAACATTCTTACCGATTCTTCTGAGTCCGTCAGCAAGACCGATTGTTGTTGTTGTTTTACCCTCACCTGCAGGAGTCGGAGTAATTGCAGTTACAAGAATAAGCTTTCCTTTCTTATCCTTTTCGCTGTTGAATATTGAAAGGTCAACCTTTGCTTTATAGTTTCCGTATTGCTCAAGGTAGCAAGGCTCAATTTCAGCAGTTTTCGCGATTTCGGTAATGGGTTTCATTTCAACAGACTGAGCTATTTCAATATCTGTCATCATAATTGGTCAACATCCTTTCAAAAAAATATAAGACAGCCATATCCTATGATTAAGATAAGGCTGCCCAGACGGTCGACATTAATCTGATTTTTTGCTCCTTTGCAGTTATCTGCTTTAATCCGTCAGTTACAAAAAACCTTAAATATTTATGTTAGAAGTTTAGCACAAGATATAGACTTTGTCAAGCTTTGGAAAAGATTATAATTAAATGGTTAATTAATAAAGATATTAAAAATTTATTAAATTTTTTTACAAAAATTATTGTTTAATTTCATAATGTATGCTATAATTTTTTGCGGATAATTAATTATGGAGGTCTTATGTATGAACTATGATGTTGCGGTTGTAGGCGCAGGTGTCATCGGCTCACTCATTGCCCGAGAGCTCAGCCGTTACAATCTTAAAATCGCTCTTCTCGACAAATGCAACGATATGGCGATGGGAACTTCTAAAGCTAACAGTGCAATTGTTCATGCCGGATTTGATGCAAAACCCGGTTCACTTAAAGCAAAACTTAATGTTGAAGGAACTGCATTGATGCCCGAACTCTGCAAAACACTCGGTGTTCCTTTCAAGCCTGTCGGTTCTTTGGTTGTTGCTTTTTCAGACGAAGAAATGAACACCCTTGATGAACTTCTTGCACGAGGAAAAACAAACGGCGTTCCCGGACTTGAAATATATGACTGTGAAAAGCTTCGCTCGATTGAACCTCAAATCAGCAATGAGGCAAAAGGTGCTCTTTGGGCTCCCTCTGCAGGTATCGTTTGTCCGTACGAGCTCACTATTGCCGCAGCCGAAAACTCTGTTGTTAACGGAACAGAATTTATCCGCAATTTTGAAGTTGATAAAATAGACTTTGACGGTGCTGAATTTACCGTTTCAAGCGGAGATAAATCAATTAAAACAAAATATATCATCAATGCTGCAGGCGTTTTCTGCGACGAAATTGCAGCCCTTATCGGTGACAACTCCATACATACTACCCCAAGAAAAGGTGAATATATGCTTTGCGATAAAAGCATAGGTCATCTTGCTAATCACACAATATTCCAATGCCCTTCAAAAATGGGCAAGGGTATTCTTGTTACTCCCACAGTTGACGGTAATCTTCTTATAGGCCCAAGTGCTCTTGACATTGAAGATAAAAACGATGTGGCAACAACTGCAGGAACTCTTTCCGATGTTCTTGAAGCTGCAAAAAAATCAGTCCCCTGCCTCACAACAAGAGAAGTTATAACATCATTTGCGGGCCTCAGAGCACATTGTGACAGAAATGACTTCATTATTGAAGAAAGTGAAATGAATACACAGTTTATTAATGTTGCAGGCATCGAATCCCCCGGCCTTTCTTCAGCTCCTGCAATTGCACTTTTAGTTAAAGATATAGTCATCAATAAAACAAAAGCTGAAGAAAAGAACGATTTTAATCCCGTAAGAGAAGAGCCTGTAAGATTCAGACATATGACTAATGAAGAGCGCAAGGCACTTATTGAAAAAAATCCCGCATACGGAAGAATTATCTGCCGCTGCGAAACCATTACCGAAGGTGAAATTATTGATGCCATCAAAGCTCCTGCAGGCGCAAGAGATGTTGACGGCGTTAAACGCAGAACAAGAGCGGGTATGGGCAGATGTCAGGGAGGCTTTTGCGGTTCAAAAGTTGTTGAAATTCTTGCAAAAGAGCTCGGCGTTGAAATTAATGAAATAACCAAATTCGGCGGCAACTCCAAAATACTTTACGAAAGGACTAAGTGAGGCGGATAATATGATTAATTATGATATTGTAGTTATCGGCGGCGGTCCTGCCGGTATGGCAGCAGCACTCAAAGCAAAAGAGTGCGGAGTTGACAGCATTCTTATTCTTGAAAGAGCCGAAACCCTTGGCGGTATTCTTGAGCAGTGTATCCACACAGGATTCGGTCTTCATTATTTCGGCGAAGAACTTTCAGGCCCTGAATATGCTGACAGATTTATTGAACTTGTTAAAGAGCAAAAAATCGAATACAAAGTTGATACCATGGCTCTTGAAATAACTGATGATAATATTGTTTATGCAGTTAATAAAACTGACGGACTTCTTGAAATTCAAGCAAAAGCCGTTATTCTTGCAATGGGTTGCCGTGAAAGACCTCGCGGAGCACTTAATATTGCCGGCACAAGAGCCTCAGGCGTTATGAGTGCAGGAACAGCACAGAAATATGTTAACATAGACGGTTATATGCCCGGCAAAAAGGTTGTTATCCTCGGTTCAGGTGACATCGGACTCATTATGGCCCGCCGTATGACTCTTGAAGGCGCTGAAGTTAAGGTTGTTTGCGAGCTTATGCCTTATTCCAGCGGTCTTACACGAAACATTGTTCAATGTCTTGACGATTTCGGCATTCCTCTCCGTTTAAGCTGTACCGTCATTGATATTCACGGCAAAGACAGAGTTGAAGGCGTAACAATAGCAGATGTTGACGAAAACAGAAAACCCATTCCCGGAACAGAACAGTATATCGGATGCGATACACTTCTTCTTTCTGTTGGTCTTATTCCTGAAAACGAACTCACCAGAGCAGTGGGCATTGAGCTTGACCCGATTACAAGCGGCGCTGTTGTTGATGAATACCGCGAAACATCACATAAAGGTGTTTTTGCATGCGGAAACGTTCTTCATGTTCATGATCTTGTTGACTATGTTACACTTGAAAGCCAGACAGCGGGCGAAGGCGCTGCCAAATATGTTCTCGGTCAAAGAAATGAAGCGGAATATATTAAAACTAAAGGCGTTAACGGAGTCAGATATATAGTGCCTCAGAAAGTTAACATTAAGAACAGCGATGATGTTAAGCTTTATTTCAGAGTTGGGCAGGTTTATAAAAACGCTAAAATAGTTGTAAAATATAACGGCGAAGAAATAATTTCCAAAAAGCGTCCGAGACTTGCTCCCGGTGAAATGGAAAATGTTATTCTTAAGAATGAAATGCTCAAAAGCTTTTCGGCTGACGGCGTAGTAGAAATTTCGGTGGAGGTGTGATTATGCAGAAAAATATCATTTGTGTTGCTTGCCCAATGGGTTGCGGCGTTACTGTTGATATGGATGATAACGGCACAATTCTTTCTGTATCTGGCAACACCTGCAAAAGAGGCGATGCTTATGCACGCACCGAAATTACCAATCCTGTAAGAAGCCTTGCGACAACGGTTAAAGTTAACGGAGGAATTTATAATGTTGTTCCTTGCAAATCCGCAGGAGCACTTCCAAAGGATAAAATTATGGAATGTATGAACTGCATAAATAATGCTGAGGTTAACGCACCCGTTGCTCTCGGCGATATTCTTGTTGAAAACATTCTCGGCACGGGTATTAATATCGTTGCAACCAATCATTGTCCCGCAAAATAGTCTTTATCGGTGAAGTATTTTTACTTCACCGATTTTTTTGAAATAAATATAATTTATATATTGATTTATTACAATATTTATTGTAAAATATTATGAAAAAGATTTTTGCAAAATTTTCATAATTTTGTATGTCATATTGGAGGTTCTTATGAAGCATTTGTTAAAGCTTATGGATTTAAGCACAAACGAAATTAACGAAATACTTAATCTCGCAGATCAGCTTAAATACGAAAAGAAAAACGGAATCGAGCATCATCATCTTAAAGGTAAAACTCTCGGTATGATTTTTGCTAAATCATCAACAAGAACTCGCGTTTCATTTGAGGTTGGAATGTATGACCTCGGCGGTCAGGCTCTTTTCCTCAGTTCGCACGATATTCAGCTCGGAAGAGGTGAACCCGTTGAAGACACTGCAAGAGTTCTTTCCGGATATCTTGACGGCATTATGATAAGAACCTTCAAGCAAAGCGATGTTGAAACTCTTGCTGATTTCGGAAGCATCCCCATTATCAATGGTCTTACCGATTACTGCCACCCTTGTCAGGTTCTTGCAGACCTTATGACAATCAGAGAATTCAAAGGCAACATAAAGGGCAGAAAGCTTTGCTACATCGGTGACGGCAATAATATGGCAAACTCACTTATCGTTGGCGGTATTAAAATGGGAATGAAAGTCAGCATCGGATGCCCCGACGGATATAAGCCTGATGCTGAAATCATAAAATGGGCAGAAGAAAACGGAGAGTTTGTTTGCACATCCGATATTCTTGAAGCTGCAAAGGATGCCGATGTTCTTTATACTGATGTTTGGGCTTCAATGGGTCAGGAAAGCGAAGCTGAAGAAAGAAAGAAAATCTTTGACGGCTATCAGATAAACGATAATGTTATGTCGGTTGCAAAGCCTGATGCAATGGTTCTTCACTGTCTCCCCGCTCACCGCGAAGAAGAAATCACCGCAAAGGTTTTTGAAGCACATGCAAAAGAAATTTTCGAAGAAGCCGAAAACAGACTCCATGCGCAAAAGGCTGTTCTCGTTAAATTACTTAAAGATTAATTGAGGAAGGGGTAGAAATTATGCCAATTAATAAAGATATAAAAAAGGTAATGGTTATAGGCTCAGGTCCCATTGTTATCGGACAGGCAGCTGAGTTTGACTATGCAGGCACTCAGGCTTGCCGCGTTCTTAAAGACGCAGGTCTTGATGTTGTTCTTGTTAACTCAAACCCTGCAACCATTATGACGGATAAGGCTCTTGCAGATGAAATTTATCTTGAGCCTCTTACCGCTGAAACAGTTAAAAGAATAATCGAAAAAGAAAAGCCTGACAGCTTACTTGCAGGTCTTGGCGGACAGACAGGTCTTACAATTGCAATGCAGTTAAGCAAAGACGGTTATCTTGACAAGATGGGCGTAAAACTTCTCGGAACAAATGCAGAAGCTATTGATAAGGCTGAAGACAGAAAAATGTTCCGTGATACAATGGAATCAATCAACCAGCCCGTTATCCCCTCCGAAATTGCAAACGATGTTGAAACAGCTCTCGCCATTGCAGAAAGAATCGGTTATCCCATTATCATTCGTCCCGCATTCACACTCGGCGGTGGCGGCGGCGGCGTTGCAAACAACGCAGAAGAGCTTGCAGTTATTGCTAAAACAGGTCTTGACCTTTCTCCTATCACTCAGGTTCTTGTTGAAAAATATATCTTCGGCTGGAAAGAAATTGAATTTGAAACAATGCGTGACAGCGCAGGTAACTGCGTTGCAGTATGCTCAATGGAAAACTTTGACCCCGTTGGTGTTCATACAGGTGACAGCATCGTTGCTGCTCCCGCTCTTTCACTTAAGCCTGAAGAACTTGAAATGCTTCGCCAGGCATCACTTGATATTGTTGATGCTCTCGGAATTATCGGCGGTTGTAACTGCCAGTTTGCTCTTGAGCCCAACAGCATGAACTATGCTGTTATCGAAGTTAACCCCAGAGTTTCCCGTTCTTCCGCTCTTGCAAGTAAAGCAACCGGTTATCCCATTGCAAAGGTTACCGCAATGCTCGCTCTTGGTCTTACACTTGATGAAATCAAGAATGATAAGACAGGTCTTAACTGTGCAAACTTCGAGCCCGATGTAAAATATATTGTTGTTAAGCTTCCCAAATGGCCCTTTGATAAATTTGTTAATGCAAGCAGAAAGCTCGGCACACAAATGAAGGCAACCGGTGAAGTTATGTCAATCGGCCCCACCTTTGAAATGGCAATTATGAAAGCTGTTCGAGGTGCTGAAATTTCACTTGACACTCTCAATGCAACTCCCAAATCAAATGCTCCTCTTGAAGAAAGACTCAAAGAAACCGATGATATGCGTCTCTTTGCAGTTTTTGAGGCAATCAAGAGCGGTATGTCAATTGAAAAAATACACGAAATAACTAAAATCACAGAATGGTTCCTTGAAAAGCTCAAGAATCTTGCTGATTTTGAAAAATCAATTGAAAATGACAATCTTACTGCCGAAAAATATAATCAGGGTAAACATTACGGTTATACAGATGCAGCCCTTAAACGCCTTTCAGGTGTTGCAGAGCTTCCCGAACATAAAGAAGCAGTTTATAAAATTGTTGACACTTGCTCAAACAATTTCAACACTGCTGCTCCTTATTTCTATTCAACATATGACCGTGAATGCGAAGCAAGACCTCTTGCCAAATCTGATAAAGAAAAGATTATCGTTCTCGGTTCAGGCCCCATCAGAATCGGTCAGGGTATTGAATTTGACTATTCATCAGTTCATTGTGTATGGACTCTTAAAGAACTCGGTTATGAGGTTGCAATTATAAACAATAACCCCGAAACCGTTTCAACAGACTATGATACCGCAGACAGACTCTATTTTGAGCCTCTTACTCCTGAAGATGTTATGAACATCATTAAGGTTGAAAATCCCATTGGTGTTGTTGTTGCTTTCGGCGGACAGACTGCAATTAAACTCACAAAATTCCTTGATGAAAACGGAATAAAAATCCTTGGCACATCAGCTGACGGTATTGATACTGCTGAAGACAGAGAACGTTTTGATGCTCTTCTTGAAAAGTTCGGAATTCGCAGACCCAAGGGTATGGGTGTTATGACAAAGCAAGAAGCTCTCAACGCCGCAAATACTCTCGGCTATCCGGTTCTTCTTCGTCCCTCATATGTTATCGGCGGTCAGAATATGACTATTGCCCATGAAGATGCCGATGTTGAAAGATATATGGATATCATTCTTTCCGGTGAAATCGAAAACCCTGTTCTTGTTGATAAATATATGATGGGTACAGAGCTTGAGGTTGACGTTATTTCAGACGGTAAAGATGTTCTTATCCCCGGTATTATGGAACACGTTGAGCGCGCCGGTGTTCACAGCGGTGACTCAATTGCTGTTTATCCTCCCTATAACCTCAGCGATAAAATGAGAGAAAACATTATTGATGTTTCCGAAAAACTCGCTCTTTCACTTGGCACAAAGGGTCTTGTTAATATTCAGTATCTTATTTATCATAACCAGCTTTATGTTATTGAAGTTAATCCCAGAGCTTCCAGAACTATTCCTTATATCAGCAAGGTTACCGGTGTTCCTATGGTTGACATCGCTTCCAAAGTTATGATTGGACATCCCCTCAAAAACCTCGGATACGGAACCGGACTTTATAAGACTCCCCCCTACTACACAGTTAAAGTTCCCGTATTCTCATTTGAAAAGCTTTCAGATGTTAACTCCATTCTCGGCCCTGAAATGAAATCAACCGGTGAAGTTCTCGGTATCGGTAAAACAACTGCTGAAGCACTTTATAAAGGTCTTACATCAGCAGGCTTTAAGATTCAGCTTCCCACAGCAGAAAAGAATATCGGTATTCTTCTCAGCGTAGACAGCCACGATCTTCTTGATGCTGTTTCACTTGCAAAGAAGCTTGACGATCTTAAAATCAATATTTATGCAACAAAAGAAACTGCAGATGCAATTTCACAGCTTGGTATTGATGTTGAATGCGTACAGAGCAGAAATGATGACTCTGAAATCTACAAGCTCCTTGAAAGCGGAAAGATTGATTATGTTGTTTATACAGGTGCTCTTCATGATTCAACAATGGCTGACTATATGGCACTTCACAGAAGAGCAATTCAGCTCTCAATAGCTTGCATCACATCTCTTGATACCGCAAACGCTCTTGCAGATATTATTGCAAGCCGCTTCAATCAGCAGAACACAGAACTTGTTGACATCAACAATATGCGTTCAGAAAGACAGACACTTAATTTTGTTAAGATGGATGCATCAGGTAATGACCATATTGTTATTGAAAATTTTGACAATTCAATCACCTGTCCCGAAAGCCTTTGTGTAAGTCTTTGCGACAGAAACCATGGCGTTGGCAGTGACGGTGTTGTTCTTGTTGAAAAATCAGATGTTGCTCAGGTTAAAATGAGAGTGTTTAACCTTGACGGCAGCGAAGGCAGAATGGGCGGTAACGCAATGCGTTCTGTTGCAAAATATGTTTATGATAAAGGCTATGTAACAACCGAAACAATATCCATTGAAACTGCAAGCGGCGTTAAGAGCGTTGAGCTTTATACAATGGACGGCAAGGTTAGCTCCGTTTGCGCTAATATGGGTAAGGCAGACCTTGAAAACGCTGTTACAAGCACTGTTGATACTAATAAATTTATCAATTATCCCGTAACAATTGCAGGTGAAAACCATAATATCACTTGCGTATCAATGGGTAACCCCCATTGCGTTGTATTTGTTCCCAGAGTTGACACAATTGATATAGAAAAGATTGGTCCCAAGTTTGAAAAGGCAGACATTTTCGCTCATAGAGTCAACACCGAATTTGTAAGAGTAGTTAACGAAACAACTCTTAAAATGAGAGTTTGGGAAAGAGGTAACGGAGAAACTCTTGCTTGCGGTACCGGCGCTTGTGCAGCAGTTGTTGCAGCAGTTGAAAACGGATTCTGCAAGAAGAATACCGATATCACAGTTAAAGTAAGAGGCGGCGACCTTATAGTAAACTATTCAGACGAAGGTGTTTACCTGACCGGTGCAATCAAACTTGTTTTTGAAGGTTCAGTTGAATATTAAAATGATAAAAGCAGCATTGAAAATTCAATGCTGCTTTTTAATTATCATTTAACTTTTTTAAATAATATTACTATTAGCGGAACAAGGATTATATTACATATAATACCCGGTATCGCCTGAGTAAAAGCACCCGCCAAGAACATTGACAAATTAAATACCGAACCAGATAATCCCGCCATTATGTATCTTGAAATTCCCCAAACAATTCTTCCGATAATTATAGAAATAATTAATGATAAATAAATATACTTATTATTTTTAGGAAAAGTTTTATACAGAAAGCCGCTTATAAATCCATATGTCGCAAGTTCAAATGACATTGCAACTGCGGTGGGATACATAACAGGAGCATTAAATATCATACTTCTCATTACAGGTGCAATTAATCCGACAACAGCTCCGTAAGGCCAGCCACAAATAAAACCACAAAGTAAGACCGGCAAATGCATTGGAGATAAGGCGTTTCCTATTTGCGGTATACCGCCCGTTATTATAGGCAAAACCATACAAAGCGCCAGAAACATTGCCGAAAAAGTAATTCTTTTTAAACTTCTCATTTTTTCACCAACTGAATCTATACAGAATTATCTTGCTTTTTTATGCCGAAAACCAAGCGCAATAAGCCTTTTATCACTTTCGGACTGCGAACAACAACTATCTTCATCAGATCTTCCCCTTTCAATAAAATCTGCAAAGGCTCAGACCTGCAACTATCAAAATAGCAGCGATAATCAAAACAGCAAGAGTATAAGGAAAAATTGCAGCTACAATTAAACCCAAAGCAAAAGCAATAATAACATTACCGCTAAAAATACATCTCAAAAAATCACCGCCTGATTATACAGTTAGGGTCTTTGCTCATTACATTATAATCAAAAGCGGTAATTTTCGTTACTTTTTATGTTTCTGATATTTATTCAGTTCCCATTCTTTAATATTCTTCGCCTCTTCCATCATTGTGCAATAACTTTCATGGCGAGAAACAGGAATAATTCCATCTTCAATTGCTTTCAGGACACTGCAACCCTTATCTTTAACATGAAGACATGAGGTGAATTTACAAGTACCTAAAAATTGCTCGAATTCTTTAAAAGCATAAGGAAGGTCATCCTTTAATATAATCTCATTTTCATCATCAATTTCAAATGAAGAAAATCCGGGAGTATCTGCAACATAACCATCACAAACCCTGAAAAGTTCGCTATGTCTTGTTGTATGTCTTCCACGACCCAGCTTATCGCTTATTTCGCCTGTTTCAAGAGAAAGAGAAGGATCAATTGCATTGAGCAAACTTGATTTGCCAACACCTGTGTTTCCGCAAAACGCACTTACATGACCGTTCAGCTCTTCTCTGATCAAATCAACATTTTCGCCATTCTCTGCCGAAACAGAAAATGCTTTTATACCGGATTTTAAATATATTTCTATATATTTATCAGCAGACTGTAAATCATTCTTCGTAAAAACGACAATGGGTTCAATGCCTTTATTAACAGCGATTGCCGTTAATCTGTCGATTATTAGTAAATTAGGTGAAGGGTCACATACAGATGAAAGAATGAATAAACGGTCTATATTGCTGACAGGCGGTCGTAAAAGAACATTTCTTCTTTCCTCGATAAAATCAATAGTATTCTCAGCGTTTGTATTAACACTTATTCTGACCTTATCTCCTGCAAGCGGCTTTATTCCGTTTTTTCGAAATAATCCCCTGGCTTTACATTCGTATCTTTCACCGGCGGCTTCAACATAATAGAAGCCGCCGATTCCTTTTATTATTATTCCGTTAAGTTCTGACATTAAATACCGTCTTTCTGTCCGACTGTAAGAGTAATTCTTGTATCAATCGGATAAGTGTTTGTTATGCCAATAATGCTCGAAGTAGAAGGTGACGGAGATTGCGAAAGAACGATTCCGTCTTTATCGTTTGTGTAGACAATAGTTGATTCAAAACCTATGTTATAGAATCCCTGACTTTTTAATTTTCGTTCTGCTTCTTCAATTGTAAGACCCTGAACATCAGGAATCTGTTTTCTTGTTGAAATAATAGCAGATGATGAATATGAACCGTTGCTCAAAACTGCGGGAGTAACGGAGAAATCAACTGTACAAGAATAATACTCTTTATTATCCGCAAATATTTTTACCGATGCCTCTGCACCGCTGCCCTCAACTTTAACGGTATATGGACTTCCGTCAAACAGAAGGGTCTTTGCTTCAGTATATTCATTACTTACATAAATTTCAAGATTACCTCTTGAACCGTTTGAAGGAAGAATAATGGGAATTTCAACAATTGATGATGCAGGAATTCCGTTACTTACAACAACAGAAACTCTGCTGCCGGGATAAACCTTCTCTTCCGCTGCGGGAATTTGTGAAATAACTGTTCCTGCAGGTTTATCACTGTTTTCTTCTGTAATATTTGTGTCAAAAATAAGTTTTCCTGATTCAACAGATTCAATCAAAGCCTGTGCCATGGAAACTTCAAGATCAACAACATTGGGAACGCTGATAAGATCTTCATCACTTGCGTAATATATTGTTATAACACTTCCTACAGCCGCTTCCATATTTCTTTCGGGTTCTGTTTTTATAACAGTACCAAAAGTTTCTGTTGTGCTGAGCATCGGCAAATGATTAACAACAAAGCCTTTACTTTCGAGAGTGTCAACAGCGAGCTGGTATTGCATTCCGTACACATCTGTTACTACAAGCTTCATATCAGAACTTGCAACGGAAAGAGTTATCTCAGTGTCAGGATCTTTAAGAACCTGACCGCTGCTGGGTGACTGTGAGAAAACCTTACCTGCTGAATAGTGGCTGTTAGCAACGGGAACTATCTTAATATTGAAATGATCATATTTCGGATTATTTTCAATTTCTTCGGCATAGTTCATATCAACAAAGTTAGGAACTACCAATGAATCTTTCTTGAAAATATCAGTAAAGAAATAAAGCAAACCGAAAATAACAACCGAAACAACCAGAAGACCTATACCTGCACCGATGGCTATAAGACTCTTTCTGCTTCTTCCTGTATCTTCATCATCAGTATTTTCTTCAAATTCTTCATTTGAGTTCTGCTGATTCATCAAAGATTTAGATACACCTGCCGATTTAATCGGAGCAACGGTTGAAGGTTTATTGGTTACAAATTTTGTGGGATCTGAATCTACAAAATATGATTGCTGGAATCTGATAGTCGGATTCCTTTTGAATTCTTCAATTTCAAGAAGCATTTCAGCAGCAGACTGATATCTGTCCTTGGTATTTTTCTTCATTGCGTGCATAACAATCTGTTCAAGACCTACAGGAATACTACTGTTAAGCTCACGGGGATTTTTAGGGTCCGACTGAAGCTGCATAAGAGCAACCGAAACCGAATTATCAGACTGGAAAGGAAGCTGGCCTGTGAGCATTTCATACATTACAACACCAACAGAATAAATATCAGCTTTATTATCAGTTGTATCGCCTCTTGCCTGTTCGGGACTGATATAATGAACCGAGCCGATTGCGCTGTCAGTCATTGTTTTTGTATCACTGTAGCTGAAGCGTGCTATACCGAAATCTGTAACCTTAATATTACCGTTTGATAAAAGCATAATATTCTGAGGTTTGATATCTCTGTGAACAATACCTTTATCATGAGCGTGCTGAAGTGCACGAAGAATCTGCATTGTGAAATGTACAGTTTCTTTAATACCAAGCCTGCCCTGCTGCTCAATGTATTCCTTTAAAGTTATACCTTCAACATATTCCATTACAATGTATTGCAGTCTGTCACCGTAGCTGACGTTAAAAACCTTAACGATATTGGGATGTGAAAGTACTGCAATTGCTTTTGATTCATTTTTAAATCTGCGTCTGAATTCTTCATTCGCAAGATATTCCTCTTTAAGAATTTTAACAGCTACAGTTCTGTCATCAATGTTATCATAAGCTTTATAAACAACAGCCATTCCGCCAACGCCGACAACTTCCTGGATTTCATAGCGTCCGTCAAGTCTTTTACCTGTATAATTATCCATTATAAACATTCCTTTCAAGAATCACAGAATAAATCATTTTAAAACCGCAAGAACGGTTATATTATCTCCGCCACCATTTTTATTTGCAATATTAACAAGTCTGTCAGCATATTCAAAATATACACCGTCACTTGTCTGATTAACAATATCTTCAGAAGAGCAGAAATTGGTCAGACCGTCTGAGCAAATAATAATAACATCTTCTTCATCAAATGTTTCCTGACAGAAATCAATTTTAATTTCTGAATCAACACCCAAAGCTCTTGTAATAATATGTTTTTTAGGATGATTAATCGCTTCCTGAGCGGTTATTTCTCCTTTTTCAATCATATGTTGAACAACCGAATGGTCTTTCGTTAGCTGATATAAATTATTATCAGATATTTTATATGCTCTGCTGTCGCCTGCGTGAGCTATATAAACAAAATCATCAGTTGCTATCAACGCAACAACAGTTGTTCCCATACCTTCATATTTCTTATCTGTTAGCGACAAGCTATATAAGTCTTTATTGGCATTTTCAAGGGCTGAAATAAGAAGAGATTTGATTGAAATATCACTCATTCCTTCGTGATAACTTGCTGAAATTCTTTTTCGAATAATATTAACCGCTGTTGAGCTTGCAAGAGCGCCTTCAGCTGCTCCACCCATTCCGTCACAAACAACCCCAATAATCGCACCGCCTTGCAATTCACAAGAGGTGTAATAATCCTGATTATTTGTTCGCTGCAGCCCTGTGTCGGTCCGTGCAACAATTTTCATTCTTCATCTCCCCTTTCTGATTTATTTGATTGATTTTCTTTTCTTCTTAACTGTCCGCAAGAAGCATCAATATCGGAACCTAATGTTCTTCGGACAGTTGCAGTGATTCCGTTTTTAGCAAGAATTTCTGTAAACCGTTTTATTCTTTCAGACGTGCTGGGCTTATAGGGACTTTCTTCAACCTCATTAACAGGAATCAGGTTAACATGGCAAAGCATACCTTTTAATTGTGAACCAAGTTGATAGGCACAGTCATCAGTATCATTAAATCCCGACAGCATTGAATATTCAAATGATATCCGCCTTGAGGTTTCTGTTGCATATTTTCTGCAAACAGAGAGCAATTCTTCAATTTTATATTTGCCGTTTACAGGCATTATTTTGCTTCTGATTTCATTATTAGGTGCGTGAAGAGAAACAGAAAGTGTTAGCTGAAGCTTTTTCTTCAATAACTCTTCAATTTTAGGAACTATTCCGCAAGTTGAAAGCGAAATATTTCTCATTGAAAGATTTAATCCTTTATCGTTTGTAATCAAAGAAATAAATCTTAAAACATTATCGAAATTATCAAGCGGCTCGCCCATTCCCATTAAAACAATATGCGAAATTCTTTCGCCGATATCTTTCTGTGCAACATAAAGCTGTGAAAGAATTTCTCCGGGGAATAAATTCCTTTTAAAGCCACCAAGCGTTGAAGCGCAGAATTTGCATCCCATTTTACATCCGACCTGCGACGAAACACAAATTGTATAGCCATATTTGTATTTCATAACAACGCTTTCAACATAATCGCCATCGTAAAGTTCAAAAAGATATTTTACTGTTCCGTCTATCTTTGAAACTTGCTTTCTGGCTATCGTGCAACTGATAATCGGATAATCTTGTGATAGCTTTTTTCTTAAATCTTTCGGAAGGTTTGTCATATCATCATAGGAATTCGCAAGATGAATATGCAACCATTCATAAACCTGTTTTGCTCTGAAACCCTGAATACCGTCCGACTTAAAAGAATCAGCCAACTCATCAAATGTCATTGACAGAATATCTTTGGTCATACAGTACCTCCTTGTTTTTCAAAAACAGCAATGAAGAATCCGTCTGTTGAATTTATATGAGGCATCAGAGTTATAAACTTATCACCTGAATTAAATCGAGAAATTTTAGAAAGAACATCAACCGACACAAAATCAGGATGTTCAGCAAGGAACTTGTTGCAAACTTCTGAATTTTCAGCAGGATTAAGAGTGCAGGTTGAATAAACAAGTCTGCCGCCCTGTTTCAGATATCTTGTTGCATTGCAAAGAATGCGATACTGAAGCTCGGGCAAATTATCAATATCACTGCATTTTTTAAAACGAATCTCAGGTTTACGTCGAATTATTCCGAGTCCGGAACAAGGAACATCGCAAAGAATTCTGTCTGCAGTGCCATAATTTTCATTAAATATAGAAGCATCCGATAAATACGAAAATACATTTGAAAGTCCTAGTCTTGAGGCACCATTTTTGATTAAATCAACTCTTGACTGATAAATATCAAAAGCTCGGACAACACCTGTATTATTCATTCTTTCTGCAATGGTAAATGCCTTTCCGCCGGGTGCAGAACAAAGATCAAATATTGTTTCGCCTTCTCTGGGGTCTAAAGCTGCACAACAAAGCTGTGAAGCTAAATCCTGTGCATGGAAAAGACCTTGTGAGTAAGCCTGAAGATTATCTATCGCTCCGGTGTTACTTAAGATTAGGGCATCAGGTGCAATATCTGTTTTTTCTGAAATTACGCCTTCTTCTGCAAGCTTCCAGATTAATTCATCAGTTGTAATCTTAGTTGTATTAACCCTGATAACAACGGGAGGTGCTTCCAGTGCTTTCTCTGCAAGAGCAACAGCATTATCATAACCATATGCATCAATCCAAAGTGAAATAAGCCATTCGGGGCAAGAATATTTTATTGCCAGATAATCGGGATTATTTTCACTTGAATCGGGAAGTCTGACACCGTTATCGGCAACTCGTCTGAGAACAGCATTAACAAGCGATGCAGCAAATGAAGATTTGTTAACTTTTGCAAGGTTAACACTTTCGTTAACCGCCGCTCTTGAAGGAACTTTATCCATAAACAAAAGCTGATATGTACCCATTCTGAGAATGGTGTGAAGTTCAGGCTTAAGTTTTTTTACAGGTTGGTTCAGATAAAGACCAAGATTATAATCAATAAGAATTAATCGGTCTAATGTTCCGTAAACTAAATTGCTGACAAATGCCCTGTCTCTTTCATCAAGTTCAGGGTTGTCCTTTAAAAGACTGTCAACGATCAAATTCGAATACGCACCGTCACGATGGATTTTTATTAATGCTTCAAAAGCAACCTGTCTGGCACTCTTCATTATTTAAGGCATCCTTTCGGAATTAATTTCTTCTTCTGTTAAAACGAAGTATCAGTCTTAATAAGTTGGCAAGGGAAACAAGCATTGCAGCTACATATGTCATAGCCGCAGCTGTCAGAACTTTTTTCGCTCCGCCGCTTTCGTCGTCATAAAGCATATTGGTTTCATCAATAACTTTAAGCGCTCTTCTGCTGGCGTTGAACTCAACAGGAAGCGTTACAAGCTGAAAAACAGTTATTGCCGCATAAAGCAACAAGCCTATTGAAATAAGCGGCTCAAAGCCAAGTATATAACCAAACAAAGCAAGCGGTACACCAAGTGTTGAACCGATATTGCAAATTGGTATTAATGAATTTCTAACCTTAATCGGAACATAGTTTTGTGCGTGTTGGGCTGCATGACCAGCTTCATGGCAAGCAATACCAATTGCCGCAATAGAGTTTGATGAATAAACACCGTCTGAAAGTCTTATAACCTTAGATTTTGGGTCATAGTGGTCAGATAACGTTCCCGAAACTCTTTCAATACGCACATCAGTTATACCGTAGTGTGTTAAAACTGTCTGTGCAGCATATGCACCTGTTATATTTTTTGAATTATTAACAGCGGAATATTTTTTATAAGTTGATTTTACTTTAAACTGCGCCCACAACGAGATAAGCATTGCGGGAATAACAAGAATTATATAATAATAATCAATAAAAAAGCCGTACAAAATAAATTACACCTCTTTAATTAATCACTCAAAACAAGTTCCTGACAAAACAGGATTACCTCTCAGATAATCAGCGGCAGACATTGATTTCTTACCTTCCGCCTGTAATTCGATAATTTCAATACATTTTTTATCTCCGCATGAAACTATTAATTTTTTATCTGACTTTATTATTTCGCCGGGAGCTCCGCCATTATCAGCGGTTAAAATTGTTTTATGAATTTTAACTGTTTTGCCGCAAAGCTTTGCGTTTGCAGAAGGCCAGGGCGAAAGACCCCTTACTTTATTATGAATCTCCAGAGCGCTTAAATTCCAGTCAATAGGTGACAATTCCTTTGAAAGCATAGGCGCATAAGTAAATTCATCATGATTTTGTTGCTCAGGTGATAAATCTCCATTCAGAAGAGAAATTATTGTTTTTTCAAGAATTTCAGCACCGAGAACAGAAAGCTTATCGTGAAGCTCGCCAGCGGTTTCATTTTCTGAAATTTCGCACTCACCTTTTATAAGCATATCACCTGTATCGAGACCTTCGTCCATTTGCATTGATGTAACACCCGTTTTATCAAATCCGTTGATTATTGACCATTGAATAGGTGCTGCACCTCTGAGCTTCGGAAGAAGCGATGCGTGAATATTTATGCATCCGTATTCAGGAAATTCAAGAATTTCTTTCGGAAGAATTTTTCCGTATGCAACAACAATAATAAGTTCAGGATTTGCTTCTTTAACCATCTCAAAAGCTTCACCATCGCGCATTTTAACAGGTTGATATACCTTTATTGAATTAGCAACCGCCAATTCTTTGACAGGCGGCGGAGTGAGGATTCCGTGTCTGCCCTTGGGTTTATCAGGCTGGGTGAAAACACCTGTTACTTCGTGTCCGCAGTCAATTAATTTTTGAAGGCACGGAACAGCAAATTCAGGTGTGCCCATAAAAACTATTCTCATACATTAGTCTCCTTCTTGATTACCCTCTGAGTGAAAACAATACCGTCAAGATGATCTGTTTCATGGCAGAACGCGCGGGCTTTTAAGCCTTCACCTTTATAGATAAACCATTTACCGTTTCTGTCCTGTCCTTTTATTTTAACAACCGCGGGTCTGTGAGTAACACCTGTTTCACCGGGAAGAGAAAGGCATCCTTCTTCTTCAAACTGGTCTCCCTCTGTAGAAATAATTTCAGGGTTGACAAGTTCAATATAACCATCACCGCAGTCAATAACGATCACTCTTCTGAGTATTCCGACCTGAACAGCGGCAAGACCCACTCCGTTTGCGTGATACATTGTTTCCTTCATATCATCAAGAAGCTGCCAGAGTCTGTTATCAAACTTTTCAACAACTCTTGATTTTTTTTCAAGAATCGGATCACCGATTTTAACAATATTTCTTATTGCCATTTTAAACTACACCTTCATTAATATATTTTAAACTGTGCTGTCAGGATTAATGTCCGCATAAACAGTTACTTTAGAAAATCTGGAATCCTTACCCAGCATAAATAGTATTTCCGAAATCATTTTTCTGAATTTTACCGAATTTTTGCATTTAATAATTAATCTGTATCTGAATTTATTGTTAATTTTTGAAATTCTGGCCGGCATAGGACCTAATGCAATAATTTTTTCTTCTTTATATTCATTATCGGTAAATTTTTTCAATAAATTAAGCGCTTCATTAGAGGCATATTTAACGATTATTTCATCGTCACAGACAAAACCAATTACGCATAAATCGCAATATGGCGGATAAACCAAAGCTTTTCTTAAACGTATTTCTGTGTTGAAAAACTCATCATAATCCTGTTTTGCCGCAAGTCTTATTATTTCATTTTCAGGGGTAAGAGTCTGAATAACAGCGCTTCCCGCAAACTCGCCTCGCCCGGATCTTCCGACAACCTGTGTCAAAAGAGAAAAAGTTTTTTCAAGACTTCTGAAATCATCATTATAAAGCTGCTGATCAACGGATACAACACCAACAAGTGTTACATTAGGAAAATTAAGTCCTTTTGCAACCATTTGAGTGCCTATCATAATATCATAATCACCGTTTGAAAAACTATCCAATAATCTTTCGTGAGAATTTTTAGCCGATGTGGTATCGGTATCCATTCTCATAATTCTTGCATCAGGGAAAAGCGATGCAAGCTCCTGCTCTATTTTTTGGGTTCCGAAACCTGAAAAACGAACAGAATTTTCATTACATTCAGGACATAAATCCGAAAAGGGAACCGAATGACCGCAATAATGACACATCAGACGATTATTGGCAGCGTGATATGTCATTGAAATGCTGCAATATGGGCAAGTTACAACCGAACCGCAAGAATTGCAGGCAGCAAAAGTGTGAAACCCTCTTCGATTAATAAGTAAAATAGATTGTTTTTTGTTTTTTAAGTTATCACTAAGAAAATTATATAATGTATTGCTTATCGACTTGCTTCCGGGTGCTTTTTCTTCAATTCTCATATCAACTGTTACAACTTCAGGTAATTCAGCTTTACCAAATCTTTTAGTAAGTGTGCAAAGATGATATTTACCGTTGAGTGCTGCAGCGTAACTTTCAACAGAAGGTGTTGCCGAAGCAAGCAAAAGCAAACAATTATTTTGAACAACTCGGAATTTTGCAACATCTATTGCATTATATCTCGGAGTTTGTTCGGATTTATAAGTGTGCTCTTGTTCCTCATCAATAATAATAAGTCCAAGATCATTAAGCGGTGCAAAAACAGCGCTTCGGGTTCCGATAACTATTTTTGCTTGTCTGTTTTTAACTTTTCGCCATTCATTAAGTCGTTCACGAACCGAAAGAGCGCTATGAAAAACTGCAACCTGAGAACCGTATCGCTTGCAAAAAAGTGAAAGTGTTTGCGGAGTCAAACCTATTTCAGGAACCATAACAATTACACTTTTGCCTGACTCAACAACCGAATCAATAACGCTCATATAAACTGAGGTTTTACCGCTACCTGTAACTCCATAAAGAAGTGAAACAGACGGTTTTGATTTTTTGATAAGCTCGTTCAAGCTGTTAAATGCATTTTGCTGTTCATCGGTTAAAACAATATCTTCTTTTACCGGAACATAATCCTGCATATCAGGTAATGAAATAATTTGCCGCTCAAAATATTCTGCAACGCCGTTTTTAACCAAAGTGTTGATAACAGCCGAAGTAAGACCTGTAAAATAACAAATCTCTTTAACACTTGCTTCGCCAATATCATTAAGCAATTTAACAACTTCTTTTTGTTTCGCAGTTAATCTGATATCGGTGTATTCAGGTAACAAGCGAACCATTTTTACAGTCGGATCACCAACATTTCTGACAGCATCAACATTTGCGAAAAGCACTTCTTTTTTTACAAGCTTTTCAAGAATATTAATGTTATGATTTCTGCCAAGAGCTTTAAAAATGTTATCTGACTTAACAAAAACGCCTCTGTTATATAGATAACCGTAAATTTCTTTCTCTTCTTCATTCAGATTCTCAATAAGCGATGAATCTATATCACGGTTTACTGCATAAGACGCAACCATTTTATGATTAATACCTGTCGGAAGCATAGCTTTTGCAGCTTCATATAAAGTGCAAAAAGTTCTGTCTTTAATCCATTTTGCAAGGGATATCATTTCGTTATCGAGCAACGGTTCGTCATCAAGAATCTCTGTTATCTTTTTTAACCTTTTATTTTCACTTTTATCTGAAATTGCAAAAATAAAACCCAGACATTTTTTGTTGCCGTTACCGAAGGGGACGGTTACACGGCATCCGACTTTGGCTTTATTATCAAGCAAATCGGGAACTAGGTAATCAAATTCTTTATCAAAAGTATAAACTGCTGCTTCAACAGCAACTTTTGCTATTTTCATTTGATACCACTCCCCTTACAGTTAATTATCTGAAAATCAGATGTTTCTTATTTCTTCAGGTTCAACAATAATATACTCTTCATTAAGAAGCTCTTCGAGAGCAATGCTTACGGGCTTTTCTGTCATTGCAATTTTATTTGCTTCTGCATCTTCAGCAATTTCTCTTGCTCTTTTTGCAGTTGCGGTTACAAGTGAATAACGGCTGAGATGATTTTTGAGAACATTTCTTAAATCAGGATTAAACATAATTAATTACCTCGCTTATTATATTTTTATTTCTTAATGTTTTTCTTTTTTCTGCATTAATGATTGTTTTTATACCTTCAACAGCATTTTCAACAGTATCATTAATAACAATATAATCATATTCTGATGCTCTTTTAATTTCTTCTTTAGCGATAACAAGGCGATGCTGAATAACCTCTTCATCCTCACTGTTTCTGCCTCTGAGTCTTGATTCCAGAGAATTCATTGAAGGAGGCATAAGGAATATGCTGATAACATCAGGATAAATATTTCTGATTTTTTCAGCACCCTGAACCTCAATTTTCAGGATTACGGATTTACCGCCTGAGAGCATTTCATCAACAGGGTCTTTCGGAGTGCCATAAAAATTATTGGCATACTCGGCATATTCAAGCATTTTGTTTTCAGAAATTCTTTTTTCAAAATACTCTCTGCTGACGAAATAATAATGGAAACCGTCAATTTCTCCATCTCTTTTTTCTCTTGTTGTCATGGAAATTGAAATTTTAACATCATCCATAACTTTTACAAGTTCATTAAGAACTGTATCCTTACCTGAACCCGAAGGACCCGAAAGAATAATTAAAACACCTTTATCAATCATTCTTCATCCTCCTCTTCATCAAGCTCGTCCATAATATCGTTAAGTCTGTTTGCAACAGTTTCACTTTGGAGATATGTTAAAATTACATGGTCACTGTCAGTAATAATAACAGCTCTTGTTCGTCTGCCGTGAGTTGCATCAATTAATGTGCCCTTTTCTTTGCATTCCTGAATAATTCTTTTAATTGGAGCAGATTCAGGACTTACAATTGCAACAAGACGGCTTGCATTTACCATATTGCCGAAACCGATATTGATTAATTTCATTTTAAATTCCTCCGTTATTCAATATTCTGAATTTGTTCACGGATTTTTTCAATTTCTGCTTTAATTGAAACTACTCTGCGAGCGATTTCAACATCCTGTGCTTTTGAACCGATTGTATTTGCTTCTCTGTTAAGCTCCTGAACAAGGAAATCCATCTTCTTTCCGACTGCATCACTTGCATCAAGGAATGAAGTAAGCTGCGAAATATGGCTGCGAAGTCTAACGGTTTCTTCGGCAACAGCAATCTTATCCGCAAAAATAGCCGCTTCAGTTAATATTCTTTGTTCATCTATATGAGTATCTTCAAGTAACTCTCTGAGTCTTGAAAGCAACTTTTCGTTATATTCTTTTACAGTTTCGGGTGAACGCATCTCAACAAATTCAACGCATTCAAGAATAGTTGAAAGTCTTGAAAGAACATCAGTCTTAAGTCTTTCACCCTCACGCTCTCTCATAGCAATAAAGCCGTCAAGCGCTTCCTGAGCAACAATGCTTACCGCTGCCCAGATTTTATCTTCATCAGCAGCCTGTTTTCTGACACTGAAAACATCAGGCACTCTGGAAATATCCGAAACCTTAATATTATTATCAAGTCCGTATGTTTCTGAAAGCTCTTTATATGCATCAAGATAGCTTTTAACAAGAGGGTGATTAACGCTGATTATTGAATCAGGTTCTTCAACTGTTTCGATGGAAACATAACACTCCATTTTTCCTCTTGTGAGCTTACCCATAAAGAAGCTTTTAAGTTTCTCATCAAGAAAACCGTAACTTCTGGGAAGTTTTGATGAAAATTCGAAATATCTGTGATTAACACTTTTTATTTCAACTGTTATATTCATACCGTCTACAAGCTGAATTGCTCTGCCGTAGCCGGTCATACTTTTTATCATTATTTAAACATCTCCGTAAATAAATTTTAATTACATCCAGAACAGCAACTGCCTGTTAAAGCTTCAGGGATTTCAGAAGATAATATTTCTTCTCCTTTAAATCCAAGCTTTCTGAAAACGTTCTCATAAAGTCCGTTTCTGACCTTTGAAATGTATGCACCGCGATTGGCGCCGTAATTAAGCACTGAGCGAATCAAACCTTCTGCAATTATATCATCATAGGCTGTTAAAGTTTTAATAATCATTTCATAGCCCTGAATTTCAAATGTTGCATAACCGATTTCGTTATCAGCATCGAAAGCTTTCATCGCATTAAGTTCAGAAGGAATAAATCTGATCATTTTGATGCTCCGTTTCTTTTGATTCCTGCCGCTGAAAACAATGAATCAATTTCTGCATTAGTAAGATCGCGCCACTCGCCTGTCTGAAGCATTCCAAGCTTTACAGGACCAACAGCAATTCTCCTTAATCTTGCAACCTCAAGGCCCACAGCCTCGCACATACGGCGAATCTGACGGTTTCTGCCCTCGTGAAGAACAATTTCAAGAACTGCTCTACCCTCTTCCTTTTTAAGAACAATAACTTCACAAGGCGCGGTCATTCTGCCGTCAAGCAAAACACCTGTTGACAATATATCAATTTTTTCTGCTGTTATCTCGGGTCTGACGGTAACGCGATAAGTTTTTGCAACATGTTTTGAAGGATGCATCATAGCATTTGCAAACTCACCGTCATTAGTGAGTATAAGTGCACCTTCGGAAATTCTGTCAAGTCTGCCGACGGGATAAATTCGTTCTTTAACATCTCTAACAAGTTCAAGAACGCATTTTCTTCCCAAATCATCGTCAGTTGTTGTCACAAAACCTCTTGGTTTGTTAAGAAGTATATATCTGAGATTAGTTTCTTTTCTGACCTTCTTTCCGCTGACTGTGACGGTATCTTTTTTGGGATCAACACTATCACCAA
The DNA here is from genome assembly GCA_045652165.1 of Acutalibacteraceae bacterium. GTDB lineage: Bacteria > Bacillota > Clostridia > Oscillospirales > Acutalibacteraceae > CAG-177. The sequence continues at coordinate 121,778 of JAZRTQ010000018.1, forward strand.
TCTGAGCAACAGAACCGTTAACCTTTACCTTACCGCTTCTGATCATATCTTCAGCCTTACGTCTTGATGCGATTCCGGCTTCGGAAAGAAATTTCTGAAGTCTGATTTTATTATCGGACAATTTAATTTTCACCTCTAAACATTTTAAGAAACCTTGAAAAAAATCTTTCATTATAATTTTCAGGCGTTTTTATTGCATCAGCAACCTCAATTCTATTTTCAGCCAGAAGCGGAACAGATGCTATTTCTTTTCCGCTTGAATAATAAACAATTTTACCAACAGCTTCACCTTTTGAAATCGGTGCATATTCAAATTTTCTCATAAATATTTTGCAGCTATATCCTTTTCCGTCTGTCGGATAGGAAACCGAATATGCTTGTTGAACTGAAACAAAATTCTGTTTTCCTCCGCACACTTTAAGAAAGACATTTGATAAATCGGATGTTAATTCAAAATAATTAATATTTGAAAAACCGTAATCAAACATTTTGATGTGGTCATTCCAATCATCAGGTGCATTTAAAGTTACGGCAACAAGGGTAATTCCGTTTCTCTTTGCCGCACTAACAAGGCATCTGCCGCTTTTTTTGGTGAATCCTGTTTTTATACCTATACAACCGACATAACGCCAAAGGAGCTTGTTATGGTTTGTAAGTGTTCTCGGATACGGCGGATTACCGTATGTTAACTTAGCTGTTTTCTTTGAAGAAATTGCTGAAAATTCCGGATTTCGAAGGCACTCGCAAGCAAGCAAGGCCATATCATATGCAGTTGAATAATGCTCTTCACTATCAAGACCCGATGCGGTAACAAAATTAGTGTTCTTCATTCCGATTTCTTGAGCACGCTTATTCATAAGCTTTGAAAAATCAGTTTCATTTCCCGAAACAATACAGGCAACGGCTTTGGCCGCATCGTTGCCTGACTGAAGCATCATTCCGTAAACAAGTTCATTAAATGATACACTGTCACCCGCAACAAGACCCATTGATGTTCCTTCAACGGAAATCATATCATCCGTAACAGTTATTTCCTTATTCGGAATATGCATTTCAAGCGCAATAAGAGAAGTCATTATTTTAGTAGTGCTTGCCATCGACATACAATTGTCAGGATTTTTTGAATAAAGAACTTCTCCGTTCTCAAGACACATAAGAACTGCGCTTTTTGCTGATATTTCAAGCACTGCATTAACAGGCAAGCTGAAAATCACTGAAATAATAAAAGCTAATAACAAAGAAAGGGTTTTCTTTTTCACAGCAGTTACCTCGCATAAATTACTTTAAGAAAATATATGCAAGATAACGGAATTTAATTATACAACGGGAGTGTTAGGGTCCATATATTCAGCAATAGCCTGATCAACACCGTTATTTTTGTTTTTGAATGCACCGATAACTTCAGTTGCCTTATCAACAATATCGGGAACCATACCGATTACTCTCTCAACAGAACCTTCTGCAGCATTGATATATTTAACGCTTACAGACCCGTTATTAACAACAAGGAACGCAACAGGAGAAATTGTTATTCCAGCTCCGCCGCCACCGCCGAAAAGTTCTGCATTTGTCTTTGAAGGGAAATCTGTTCCGCCTGAAGCAAAACCATAAGTAACCTTTGAAACGGGTATAATCTGAAGTGATTCACTAATTTTGATGGGTTCACCAATTATTGTGCTTACATCAACAAGATCCTTAATTTTTTCAATTGATGTGCCGAGAATTCCTGATGCTGACTGTTCTTTCATTTTGTTTTCCACCTTTCAGTTTTTTAATAAATTTATACGTTATTCTGCTTTTCTACATCAGGCTTCGGAGCCTTACTGTGCTTAAGCAGCTTAACTACTACTTTAAACAAAAGCTCAAACGCGAGGATAATAACCGCATTTATTAGCTTTATGGGTCTTACCGAAATTTTAGTATGTAATTTTGCAACATTTGAACCTTTTATAAAATCCGGTGTAACTTCGATGCTGTATTTTTTCACCTTCATGGTGCTGACTATAAGTCCCATTGCCGGAAATACAGCTGAACAGGTTTTACCGTATTTTATTGCTGTTTCGGCAGAATCTCCCGCACCTACAAGCAATGATATAAACAATTCTTCAAAAGTAAATGCTTTTGCGATTCTTTTGAACATTCCGCCCAAAGCATTAGCGGCATCTTTAAGGAGCTGAACAACACCTGAAACACCGCGGTTTTTATAAAAGCGAACAAACATATTATCCTGTTTCTTCTTTTTAGGTTCTTTGATAATTTCGCTTTCTTCTTTAGGTTTTTCTTCTTTCTTTGGCTTTTCTTTTTTCTCTTTTTTAGGTTTATCTTCATTTTTAGGAAGAATTTTTATGTTAAGAAAAAGCCATTTAAGAGAAATCTCAACATCATCCTCATAATGCACCGTAACACAAAGTTTAACCGATATCAAAATTACGAAAAAAGCAACAATACCGAGAATGATATATAATGCCGTCACAGCAACACCTCCTTTTAACAAACAGAAAATATATTATTCTGCATCTACCGGAAAAAATGTTCTGATTTGTTCACCCTGTTCATTGTTGATTTCATCATCATTTATTTCGTCAGGGTTTTCATTCTTTTCGGGTAATTCAGGCAAATCTGCAAGAGAATTCAAGCAGAAGCAACGAAGGAAATCAGGCGTTGTTCCGTAAAGCAACGGTCTGCCCGGTAAATCAAGCCTTCCTTTCTCCTCCAACAAACCTCTTTGACAAAGAGTTGAAATAACACCGGAACAATCAACTCCTCTGATTTGTTCAACATATGCTTTTGTTACAGGCTGATTATAAGCAACAACCGCCAGAACTTCAAAAGCAGCGGGTGAAAGCGGTGTATTCTTTTTTATATCAAGAACATTTCTGATTTGCTGAGCATATTCAACTCTTGAACAAAGCTGATATTTACTGCCCAAGCGAAGAAGGCAAATGCCACTGCCTCTTTCATCCAATGAGTTTGAAAGCTCCCACAAAGCTGCCGTAACAGTTTCAATATTAATTTCAAGAGCTTCTGCAATTCTGGAAGCTTCAAGCGGCTCTCCCGAAGAAAACAAAATTGCTTCGCAAGCCGCACGAATCTGTTCATTCGTCAATTTCAATACCCTCCCCGCTATCCTGAATTAATGTAACATCAAGATTTTCACCTTGACCGTCAAAAACAACTTTTTTAGATTTAGCCATTGCAAGCAACGCAAGAAATGTTGCAACCATTTCCGAACGAGATTCAGAACTTTCGAAGAAAGAAATAAATTTCTGTTTTCTGTTATTCTTGAACCTGTTGATTATAACGCTTATTCTTGATGCAACCGAAACAATCTTATGAGCGATTATACCTCTGAAAGCTTCAACCGGCGGCGGAAGCTTTCTTTTGCCTTTACCGACTGCAGCCAGATATGCTTTATAAATTTCAGAAGATTCATGAATTCTTGTATAAGTCATATCAACAGCAAACTCTTCAGGTGCTCTTTGATAATATTCAAAACCTTTTGCCTGATTCTGAAGTTTTCCTGCAACAAGCTTACAATCCTGATATTCGGTAAGCTCACCGCGAAGCTCTTCAACAAGCTTTTCAGCTTCTTCATGAACAGGAAGAAGTGAAATGGTTTTTATATAAAGCAAACGAGCTGCCATTTCCAGAAATTCACTTGAAATATCAAGATTATCTTCCTGCATCTGACGAACATATTCAAGATATTGCTCAATGATTTCCATAATAGGCACATCGTTTATACTTAATTTTTTCTTACTGATAAGCTGAAGCAATAAGTCCATCGGACCTTCAAAAACTTCAAGCTTATATTGGAGCTTTTCCATTAACAATTCACCTTAACCTAAAATCATTCTGAAAGGAAGACTTGTAAGCCAAGAAATCCCCTGCATAACGTAGCTTGAAAGAAAACTGAGCGGTGCATCAAGAACGCCGAAAACAATAAGAGCAAAAACCGCAATTACAATGTATCTTTCATATTGCAAAACTTTAAAATAATATTTTGCAGGAATAAAAAGACTAATGATTTTTGAACCGTCAAGAGGCGGAATGGGAATAAGGTTGAAAATCGCAAGACTTACATTAATCTGAGCCGCAAAGGTAAAGAAAAGCATTGCAACCTGGGTAACAATCATTCCGTTGGTATAAATCATTGCAACATTGAAAACATTTGCAATAAGCATAAAAATTATCGCCATAATAATATTTGAAAGTGGGCCGGCTAAAGCAGTTAAAGCCATACCTCCTCTTAAATTCTTAAAGCGTCTGGGGTTAACCGGAACTGGTTTTGCATAACCGAAACCGACAAGAAAAATCATAAGAGCACCAATAACATCAATGTGGGCAAGAGGGTTAAGGGTTAAGCGGCCTTTGAGACGAGGAGTGTCATCGCCAAGTCTTGTTGCAACATAAGCATGAGCATATTCGTGAATGGGAAGAGTACAGAAAACAACAAAAACTCTTGCCATAAGGCTCATTATCGTGTTAATTCCGAAACCTTCCGTGAATACATCAAACAACATTTAAAAAATCCCTTTCAATTATTTAATCGTGCCGCAAACCACTCTGTTAATTCCATTAAAATCTTTTAAAAATTCAACACTAAATTCTGAAAACATTTCTCCGATTTGTAAGTGTTGATTTTCTCCGCATTCAACCGCTACGGCATATTTACAAACAGGCAGCCATTTATCTGCGATACATCTGTAAAAATCAAGACCGTCATCACCGCCGTCAAGCGCCATTACAGGCTCTTTTAAAACCTCGGATTGAAGAGTGATTATTTCTTCACTTTCAATATAAGGCGGATTTGATAAAATTAAATCCGGCTGCGGCAAATCAAATGATTCAAAGCCGTTAAAAATATCAGCGTGAACTAAAAATGCATTATCGCATTTTAAATTTCTTTTATTCTCTGAAAGATACTCAAAAGCTTTATCCGATTTTTCAAACAGAAAAACTTTAGAATCAGGAAAAAGTCTTGCAACGGTTAAACCGATACACCCCGTTCCGGAACACAAATCAAAAACAATAGGATTCCTAATTCCTTTAAGCTTTTCTATTGAATAATCAATAAGTAATTCAGTTTCGGGACGAGGAATAAGAACGCCGTCACCAACTTTGAATGACTCTCCGTAAAAATCCCATGAACCAACGATATATTGAACAGGCTCACCTTCAGTTCGACGGTTAATCATTTCAAAATATGCGCTGGATTTTTCAACATCAGCCTCATCATTTGAATTAAAAAACAAATATTGGCTGTTAACATTAAAAGCAGTTTCAAACATCCACCGTGCTTCATTTGAAAAATTTTCTGTTTTACTATCTGATAAGATTCTTTTGCCTTCTTCAAAAACCTCTGACACAGTCATCAATTATTATCCTCAATGTTATCTTCAGTTATTTCTTTTTCAGGAACTTCACCTGTAAGGCAAGCTTTCATCGCCTCTATAGCAACCTCAATAATATCATCAGTCGGTTCAACTGTTGTTATTCTTTGCATTAACAGGCCGGGAGCTGAAAGAAATCTGGTGAACTTATTGGGATATTTACCCGCAAGCTGAATAAACTCAAATCCAATACCCATAATCGCAGGAAGCATGAGAAGTTTGACTGCAATCCATATCATTCTTGTTTCTGTTAATTCAGGAAAAAGAACAGCAACAACGGAAGATATCAAAATGCTGAGAATAATTGTTACAAAAATAAAACTTGTTCCGCATCTGGGATGATAACGAAGCTCGGGGAGGATATTCTCAACCGTAAGCTCTTTACCGTGTTCAAAGCAGAAGATTGTTTTATGTTCAGCACCGTGATACATATAAACTCTTTTGATTTCTTTCATCTTTGATGCAAGTGCCATATAAACAACAAAGATAACAACACGTATAAGTCCTTCAAAAATTGTTCTTAAACCTGAAATTTCACCGTCAAGAAGATTTTTGTTCAGTAAATCAAAAAGAAAACTGGGAAGCCACATAAAAAGAATGAATGCAACTCCGATACCGAGAACCGCAGAAATAAATCCTATAACAGCCATCATTTTGGGTCCAAAATGGTCTGATACCCATTTATCAAATTTTGATTCACTCTCGTCTTCAAAATCAAGCGATGTCTTTTCCGCAGATTCCATTAAAAGCCTATAACCGCTTACCATTGATTCGATAAAGCTGACTATACCGCGCAAAACGGGAATGTTAAATATTTTATACTTCTTTCTTATCGAAACAATGTCTTTCATTTCTGTTTCAATTGATCCGTCGGGTAAACGAAGAGAAACTGCTGTTCCTTTCGGTCCCTTCATCATTATTCCTTCCATGAGCGCCTGACCGCCCACAGCAACATAATTATTCTGCTTTCTCATTATCTGCTTCTCCTTCTGTTTCGACAGATGATTTATCTATTGGTTGAATCGGCAAAGTTATTGTAACCGTTGTTCCTTCGCCGAGAACACTGTCAATATTAAGCTCACCATTGTGAAGTTTAATTATTTCATCAGCAACAGCAAGCCCTATCCCCGAACCTCTGACCGTTGAATTTGCTTTATAAAACTTTTCTTTGATATGGGGTAAAGCTTCGGGCGGTATTCCTGCACCGGTATCACTTATCGTTATAACCAACACTGCAGGATTAAGTAACTGTGCGAAAACTATTATTTTATCGCCTTGAGTGCTGTATTTAATTGCGTTGTCAAGAATATTGATAAAAACCTGTTTTATTCTTGATGCATCTCCGTTTGCAGGAGCAGGATTATGCGGAACATTATAGACTATCTCAATGCCGTCTTTGATAGCTCTTTCTTTAAATGCAAAAACAACTTCATCAAGCTCTGCAAGAAAATCAATTCGAGCATTTTGCATATTCATTCTTCCGCTGCTCATTCTTGAAAAATCAAGAAGTTCTTCTACCATCTCATTAAGTCGGGAAGCTTCGCTTATGATAACAGACATTCCCCTTTCAGACATTGCAGGATCGGTTGAACCAATCTGAAGAAGAGTTTCACCCCAGCCTTTTATAGCTGTAAGCGGTGTTCTGAGTTCGTGAGAAACAGTTGAAATGAAATCATTTTTCATTTTATCAGAAATCTCAAGTGTGTTTGCCATATCATTTATTGTTGTGCAAAGCTCGCCGATTTCATCATTATAGGGATATTTTTCGATTCTTGCATCAAGATCGCCGCCGGCAATTCTTTTGGCAATATCACCGATATTCTTAACGGGATTAACAATCGAGCGAATGAAAAGAATACTTGAAATAAAAAGCAGAGCAAACATAAAGAGAATGCCAACTGAGATCAGAATATAAATTCGAATCAATTGAGCATCAACCGCTTCAAGCGAAACCATTAATCTTACAACACCGGCTACAGAACCGTTCGAATAAGCGCAGGCATAACTTGATGCCATAATCTTTTCACCCGAAGGGAGTTTGCCAATCCACTTAGCAGAACCTTCATTTAAAGCATTATTGAAATCAGGCATTTCAACCTCGCCTTTAATTTCAAAACCGCCTGATGTGGAAATTATATTTCCGTAACTGTCTATAATCCAAACAGCAATTGAATCAATGTCCTGAAAATTTCCTATGAAGCTTCGCCCCGCTGCCTCAAAACTTTCAGAATCTTCAACGCCGTAGAAACCGAATGTTGATGAAATTTCATCTGCTGAGTAATTATCAAGAGCTATTTCCGCAACACCGTAATAATAATTTTTCAACGAAAAAGCAAGAACCAAAGAAACAGAAATAACTATAGCTATAACAATAAGCGCAACATTGAGAAACCATCTTTTTGTTATACCTACAAACTTCACGTTTAGTTCTCCTTTAAAAATTTATGTTGCCCATTTATATCCGACACCCCAGATCGTTATCAAATGTCTGGGTTCGGACGGGTCGTCTTCAACCTTCATTCTGAGCCTTCTGATATTAACATCAACTATCTTTTCTTCACCGAAACACTCGTAGCCCCAAACCGTGTTAAGGATATCCGTTCTGCTTAAAGCAGCACCGGGATTAGCAAAAAAGTATTCCATCATCTGAAATTCAACTTGTGTTAATTCAATAAGCTTACCTTTCTTGGTTAATGTTCTGTTTCTGATATTTAATCTGAAATCGCCGAGTTCAACTATATCCGATGCATTATTCTTCTTTTTTGAATTCATTGCAACTCTTCGATAAACAGCATCAACTCTGGCAACAAGCTCGGTTGGCGAAAAAGGTTTTGTAACATAATCATCAGCGCCGTTCATCAGACCTGTAATTTTATCCATCTCCTGAGTTTTCGCTGTGAGCATAATAATTCCGATATTTGAATTTTTATTGCGAATTCTTTTGCAAACTTCAAGTCCGTCAACATTCGGCATCATAACATCAAGAACAGCAACATCTATATCGCCTTCGTATAGCTCAAAAAGTTCGAGCGCCTGTGCGCCGTCTTGCGCCTCAACCACTTCATATCCACCGCGTTTAAGATTAATAACAACAAATTCTCTTATTGCCGCTTCGTCTTCTGCTATAAGCACTTTTTTCATCTTAACGCCTCCATTCTGATCAGGAAAAATTAAAAATCTTGTTTTTAATTGTTTTTTCTGTTATTCCTAAACCTTTACCGGTTTCTGTTATATAAACACAAACAACGCCTTCATTTTTTTCGGAAATTGATATATAAGAATCAAAATTCTCATTTTCCCAGGTTTTTTTATCAATTTTTATAACAGAGAAAATTGCTTCTTCGGTGTTCTTATATTCATTTTTTAAATAAACAACCCAGCAGTTCTTTTGCTTATAAACTCTGACACCTATCGAATTAACTTCCTCTTCTGTCAATTTAATAAAATATCGGTCAGATAGGTTAATCAATGTGTTTGAAACAACCTTAGCGTTTCCGTCATTAAAATTCATCCAAACTGTCAGATAAAGTCTTTCTGTTCCGATCGGCTCTTTTATTTCATCTTCATTTCCGAACAAAATCTGAATAGGAATATCTATCTTACCGTCGTTGTTTATATCGGTACATTCAACAGGCTCATATCTAAAAGTGATGCTGTTTGTTAATGTGTCTTTATCGAGCCAAGGTGCAACAAGCTGGGATTTTTCAGTATCCCAATAAACCATCTCTGTTATCATTTGTTTTTCGCCTTTTAAAGCATCAACATAGATTTTTAACGGTTTATTTTCAGATTCCTTTTCAGTCTTTACCGAAACATAGCTGCTGATATTTGAATCAAGTTTTGTTTCGCCCAATATCAGAACTGAGTTACCGGAAAATTTAAGAACTTTTGCAATCTTCTGAGTAGCTGTTCCCGAAGTGTTCTGACAAATATAGAAGATTTCTTCTAGTCCGTCAGAATCTATATCAACTACATCCGAAATAAGACATGGTTCATTAACAATTTCTCTGTATGAATTTTCATTAACTGTTTTTCTGTAAACCGATAAAACATCGCCGGTCTGAACACCAGCCGTTTCCCAGATAACAATGAGTTCTCCGATTCCGTCATTATCAAGGTCATTAACCGACAAGCCTTTAACGTTATTTCCGTATCCGTTAAAATCACCGACTGTCAACCATTCATTATTGATAAATTCAAAATAATGAACTTTTGCAAACTTTTCATTTTTATTTCTGTAAAAAATCAATGCTTCGTCTTCTGAATCGGAATCAATATCATCAACAACAATTGCTGAACTGTAATCCCCTTCATAAGGAATGCAAAACTGATTATCAGTTTTAACATCTCTTTCAAAGGCATTAAGAAGTTCTTCATATTCAGGATAATAAATCGGAGGATTCAAAAGAGAACTAACAGGCTGAATAAACGAAAAGGAACTGCATGAGCTGAAAAGCAAACAGAAAAAAGCACAGGAAAATAAAAGAAGAAAAAAAGTTTTTTTCATCAATGCCGCTCCTTCACATAATTATTCAAGTTATTATATCACATTAAATAAATATAAATCAATATAAATTAATTAATAATTATATATTTTTTTAATATAAATAAAGAAAACCGCCTCAAAAGAGACGGTTTTACCAATTAATTAATCATTACCGATGCAGTATATTCTCCGTAAGTCCAGCAATCATTATCAGACATTCTTACCGGAACAACAACCATACCTTTAGTTTCAGGCGGAACTGAACTTAAATCTGCATTTAAAACAATATTTTCGGTTGAAAGTTCACTGAGCGACAAAGAAGGGCCAACAACGGTTATGCTGTCAAACCCAAACTCTATAAACTCCACAGTTGCATTTTCAGGAGTGTTAATAAAGTTAACATTTGACGGAGCGGAAAGTATGCGGTTATCCATTCCCGCAACATTAACAGTTACAGTAAAATTCTGAGTTGAATCAATAACTTTACCGCCTGTTACATTTTCAGGACCAAAGGTGAAAGTGTTCTTTCCGATGTGTAAATCAGAAAAATCAATAGTTGCAATTTCAAAAGCCGATAAGTTTTCAGCTTTACTTTCTGCAACTGCAAATTCAGCCGTTGCAGGAGTAACAGTTACGGCAAAAGGAACTTTTTCAATGTAATCCGAAGGCTTGTTTGCAAAAGCACAAGCGGCAGGTAATGTCATTTTTTTATAAACAGGAACAGTAAGATTAACAATATCTCTCTGTCTGTTAAACGAAATGTATTTCGGTGAACTGCCGTCTTTAGTCAGAGCAGTAAGAACAGCTTCCAACGTTGTGCTTTGACGCAAAGGTTCATCAACAGTCGCTTTGGCAACAACTCTGTTGATTTTATTAACCTCAGATTCGGGACCTGAAATTTTAACGGTATTGTTATTTGGGAAAATCAAGTCATCAACATAATAACCGTCAGGCACAAGCAAACCTTTATGATCTATTTCCGCTTCAATAACAAACTCTGCTTCTTTGAGGTAATCAAAATAAATATTAATCGAATCTACAGATACATCATCAATGGTGTACTCCGGTCTTAAACTTGAAGATGAAACTTCAATGTTAAGAGTTGATAAACCAACAGAATTTACATAAGCTGTGTTGGCTGAAACAACAAGATCATCAATTATATCATCAGATTCAACAATGTGTCTTTTTCCGCTGACAGTAACGTCAGCTGTGAAATTTTTATCACCAAATGGCTCAAGACCCATATTATCATGAATCCTCGAATAATCGATTTTAACGGGAACATTTCTTACGACATTGGTTGTTTCACTGAATTCAACAGCAACAACAAGCCAAATAACAATCGCGGTAATTATTGAAAAAATAAGCAAAAAACGATTGTTATAAAATAATGCACTTATTCTTTGTTTTTTTATCTTCATTTTTTCCAACCCTTGAAAATTTTTCTGAAAGTTCCGTTGTCATCGGAACCTGACGATGATTCAAGCAAATAATTCAAAAGCATTTCTCGAAGTTCTGCCTCTGTCAAATTGCGCTTGAGTTCACCTTTCAAAGCAACCGAAATAATTCCGGTTTCTTCTGATGTTACAACAATAAAAGCATCGCTTTGTTCGCTCATACCAAGTGCAGCTCTGTGTCTTGTTCCCAAATCGCTTGAAATCTCTTCGTTTTTGGTCAACGGAAGAACACAGCCTGCGCATAAAAGTCTGCCGTCTCTGACAATTGCGGCACCGTCATGAAGCGGAGATTTGGGGAAGAAAACATTACCGATAAGCTCATGTGTTATTTTAGCATCAACAGATGTTCCGGTTTTAATAACATCACCCAAAAGCATCTCTTTTTCAAATACAATTAACGAGCCTGTTTTACTGTCACTCATTCGCTGAACTGCTTTTGCGGTTTCAATAACAGCTTCACTGACAATTTCATTATTTGCAACAGAACTTCCCTTGAAAAGATTACCGATAGAGCTGAATTTACTCTTGCCCAAACGCTCGATAACCTGTCTGATTTCCTGCTGAAAAAGTATAATCAGAATAATAAATATGTTTTGGAAAATAAGCCTGAAAATATATGAACTTGCCTGCATTTCGAGCTGCGAAATGAGTAAATAAATAACACCGAGAAACAGCAGACCTTTCACAAGCTGAAAAGCTCTTGTTTCTCTGATAAGTTTAATTCCGTTATATAAAACAAAAACAACCAAAATTATATCCAAAGCATCAGCCAAGCCGAACTTCAGCGACGGAAGCTTCGAAAAAAATCCGAATATATTTTCAATAAAGGCCATATTTACTGACCAACCTTTCATTCACATCTGTAAATATAATAACACAATGAAAATTATGTTGCAAATATTATTGCTTAAATTTACAAAAAATTAATTTTCGATTAAGCAAACTGCATGTGCAGCAATACCTTCTCCGTTTCCGCTGAAGCCAAGCCCCTCTTCTGTTGTTGCTTTGACACTGACAAAAGATAAATCAATTTCACAAGCAGAAGAAATATTTTCTCTTATTTTTTCAATATGAGGCTTCATTTTAGGGTTTTGAGCAATAACTGTGCAGTCAATATTATTAACTTTAAAACCTTTTTCTTTAAGCAAATTAACAACTTCAGAAAGCAAAACGAGGCTGTCTGCATCCTTGTATTTCATATCATTATCAGGGAAGATACAGCCAATATCACCCATTGCAGCCGCACCGAGAAGCGCATCACTTATTGCATGAAGGAGCACATCCGCATCCGAATGTCCGAGAAGTCCTTTTTCATACGGAATTTGCACTCCGCCGATTATTAATTTTCTGTTTTCAACAAGTCGGTGAACATCATATCCGTGACCGATTCTGATCATATAGCGACCTCCTCATTCATATCTTTAATATCTTCAATAAATTGTTCATATGTTGTTATACTGTTAAGAACTTTAACTAGGGAATTTGCGGAAAGTCTTTCAGGTAATTGATAATATTTCAGCAAAAGTGCTCTTTTGGTACTGCTATCTTCTCCGCCCGTGAATCCGTGTTCATACAAATCAAGCTTTGTTATAGGGCGTTCGGGTTCAACGGTATTTTCATATAGCACACCTGCATTTGCCAATGCCTGCATAATCACTTCTTCCGAAACACCTTCAACACCGAGTTTACCTTCTTTCGAAGGCTCGGTTTTTCTTCTTTCTTTGCCGAAAATATCAGGGATATAAGCGTGATAAATATCCTTCTGATTTACTGTTGAACCGATAAAAGAACGGATTTTAAAGCCCGCAGAATCACTGTCTGTAAGCACAAGAATCCCCCGCTTTTCAGCAAGAAGTTTTATTAACTTTTGAAGTTCTTTATCTTTAAAAATACTGAAACCGTCTGTTTGAATAATCGGAGCATCAATTATTCCTGAAAGTTTTATCTTATCATATTTTCCCTCAACAATAACGGCTTGCTTAATTTTTATCATTTTTTATCTCCTTGCAGCTCTGGCTAATTTAACAACCGCCTGTTCAAGAATAAGCTTTTTATCTGTTGAAGTGCTTTTCATAAGCTCATCAGCTTGAGCAAGAATTTCCAAGCACTCACTAATCGCCTCAAATGATAACGATGAGCTTGTTGACGCTGCATTTGTAAGTCTGAATTCTTTCCCTGCATAATTATAGTGCTTTGATATAAGCTCTGCTTTACCCGCTGATTTCACTGCTGCTTTTGCTCTGAAAATATCCGAATAAGATGCGATAAGCGCACCGAGAATCTGGAATTCATCTTCACGCTGCTCGAAAAGTTTTGACAATTTTTTGAATGATGAATCGAATCTTCCTGATGTTAAATCACGAATCATATCAAAAACTCTTGCATCAAGACTCTTGATACAAACGGCATCAACATCACTTTTCTTGATTTCTCCATCTGCATAAGCACAAACTTTTTCGGTTTCGTTAAGTAAAGTGTTAAGGTCACTTCCAACGCAGGAAACAAGATAAGAAGCAACACCTTTTCCAAATTCTTTACCGCGTTTTTTCGCACCGCTTTCAAGCATTTTAACAAGGTCATTCAATGTTTTCTTTTCAAGCTTAACTGCATTGCCGTATTTATCAAAAAGCTTAACAGCCTTATTCCACTTTGCACCTTTCGGCTCATAACCGACAAAAGAAAATATGAGAACACATTCTTCAGGATTATCTTTGAGCAAGGTTTCAAGCTGTACAAAACCGCTATCGTCCAGAGTATCAAGCGGAAAATCCTTCACATGAACACAGGTTGATTCTGCCATCATAGGAACAGCCTGTGTGCTGTCATATACGTCAGCAAAAGTCACATCTTTACCTTCATAAACATGAAGATTGAAATCCGCAAAAGACTCATCAACAGTTTTAGAAATTATCTTATCAATATATGTTTTCTTTAAGTAGCTCTCCTCACCGTAAAAAAGATAAACACCAAGCGGATCAGATTTTATTTTTTCCTTCAATGAAGTTTCATTTAAAACAGCCATTAAACCACCACCCTTTTTTATTCTCTGTAAAAGCTTAAGTCGCCGTTTTCGGCTCTAATAATAATGTTGCCGCATCCGGCAGTAGCATATGATTTAACACCTTGAGAAATAAGCTCATTCTGGATTTTGACACCCCTGCTGTTTTCCGCGTTTATTATTACTGCTTCGGGGGTTAATCGGGAAATATCATTCGGATAATCACCCTTGCAAATCAAAAGATCAAAATTAAGAAAATCATCAGGAAGATTTTTTGATTCTTTAATAAAATCAAAACAAATCAGAAGCTTAATATCATCTGTTTCAACAAGATAACCCTCTGATTTATCAACAGAAAAATAACGGATTTCAACATTATCTACTGATAAATAATCATTGACCGAACAAACATCAATTCCGTTTGATAAAAGCTTTGAATCCCCATCTAATTTATTGACAAAGATCTTTTGCGGCTTTTCATTCTTTAGAATCGGAACCGTCAAAGATGATAAATTTTCGCTTTCCGAATATGGAAAAAGATAATCAACTCCACCCTCAAAAGAAATGGAATCAAGTATTCTTTTTTCTGCAGAAAAAGTTGTTCCGCCGCATCCGAAAAGAAATGTTTTATCGTTATAAGTCATTAAAACTGATGTTGAATTACCGCAATCAATAACATTAATTTTAGTTTCATTTTTATCTGAAAGCGAAAAAATAAACAAACCGCTTATAAACAAAAGGAAACAAGATAAAAGAGCTGTCAAAGGTTTGTTAATACCTTGATATGCAAATATGACAGCAACAGAACACACAAGGAATATACCGATAATCAATAAAATAGCCTTGTCCGTTTCGATTCTGAAAGTTAAAAATTGAATTTTTGAAATAATATCAGCAGTCCATAAAATATATTTACAAAACATCCCGCCGAGAAAAGCAGGTAAATTAAATATTCCTTGGAACAAGATACCGATTAAAGCACCTGATCCGCAAAGAACCATACAAATTCCCGCTGCAGTTACAGTGAGAAAATTTGAGATAAAAACAGCAAAATTGAAACTTTTATACAAAGTTAAAGTCAAAGGTAATGTGAAACTGACTGCGGCCGCAGTAACAGCAAAAGCTGAAATCAAAAATTTTGTCGGTTTAATCAAAAATCCAAACTTGATTTTATCAACTCTCTCATAAATAACAGGTTGTAAAAACTGAAAATAAAGAATAATTCCTGCCGTTGATAAAACTGAAAGCTGAAGACCCAATGAACTTATTGAAAACGGATTTTCAACTGCTATAACAACGATAGCAAATCCCAATGAATTAAGTGAATCTCTCTGTCTGCTCAAAACAACCGAAAGCAAATAAATCAACATCATTATTCCTGCACGGACAACCGAATAAGTCATTCCGGCAACAAGCATAAAGAGAACAACAAAAAAAGCAGAAATAATTGCCGAAAACTTGTCATTTATCTTCAGCTTTTTGAATATTGAAAAAACAAATAATGACCACAAAGAGAGATGAAGCCCTGAAACACAAATAAGATGTGTTATACCGATTTCATTAAAATCAGAAAGAGTTTCTTCAGAAATCCCGCTTTTATCGCCAAGAATCAATGCAAGTGCAAGTCCGCCGTGTTCATTGGGCAAAAGTCTGTAAATCGACTCTTTTATTGATTTTCTTAACTCATAAACAGATTTTTCGATAAATCCGGAAACATTTTTTTCTGTAATAACAAACCCGTTTATGTCAGGATATGCAGCAAGAAAAAGACCCTTTGATTTATTGGAGAAAAGCAAATCCTCATCTGTTGATCCGGGCAAATAAATATTGAATCTGCCGTTAACAACATCAAATGCCTGAGCTTCGGGATGTGATGAAAATGTAAGTTTAATTGAAAAATCAGCTTCCTGCCCATCAACAGACAAAACTTCAGCATCATAATAGTAATTACCGTAGTTCAATTGGGCATCGCTCGTTATTCTGGCTTCTAAATCACAGGTTTTTCCTGCATATTTAATTAACGGATAATAAATAAAACTATTGGAGCAAATAAGAAGAGCACAAGCAAGAATACCTGAAATAAAAGCTACAGGCAACACCTTTGCTTCTCTTGTTTGCTTCAATATAAGCGTAAAAACCAGAGCAACTGCAAAGACTGCAATCGTGGCAACAGTCGCTCCGGTATCTGCTTGATTAAGAATTGAAAGTGTAAAGAAAACCGTAAATCCGATTACTGCAAAAGGACGCGGCATATCATTCACACTCCGTTACAATTACTTTTCGATAAGAGGTATAACACCAAGGAATACAATATCATCTCTGTTTGCTGCATCGCCTTCTGCAAGAACAGCCGCTTTTGCAACAACATCGGCATCAAAGCAAGCACAAAGCTGTTCAACTGCTTTAAGTGATTCACCTGTGCTGATAACGTCATCAAGAATAATGACCTTCTTATTTCTGATTTGTTCGCCCTCAACACCATCAAGGATAAGAGTCTGCTCTGCGTCGGTTGTTATTGAACGAACATTAACCGATACAGGATCTTTCATATAAAGCTTTGCTTTTTTTCTTGCAACAAAATATTTTTTGCCGCTCTGTCTTGCCATTTCATATGCAAGAGGAATACTTTTGGCTTCAGGAGTGACAATAAAATCAAATTCAGGAAGTTTTTCAAGAAGCTTTGTTGCTGAATGAACTGTAACCTCAACATCTCCGAAAAGAATAAATGCAGCAATATCAAGCTTATCACTGATGGGACATCTGAGCAAATCTCTTTCAAGACCTGCTATATCAACTCTGTAATATTCAGACATTTCAAATCCTCCAATCAACCTGCAGGCCAGCCGAAATCACGGCCGCCCATAAGATGAAAATGAATATGCTTAACGGTCTGACCTGCACTATCACCGCAGTTATTTACAATTCTGAATCCATTGTCCAGACCTTTTTCTTTTGCAATAATTGCCGCAACTTCAAAAATATGCGCAATAACCGAACTGTTTTCGCAAGTTATATCAGCTGCACTTGCAATATGCTGTTTGGGAATTATAAGGATATGCTCGGGTGCCTGAGGCTCAAGATCATAAAAAGCAAGAACCTTATCATCTTCGTACACTTTATTTGAAGGAATTTCACCGTTTACAATTTTACAAAAAATGCAATCCATAACTACACTTCCTTATTTAATCATTTCTTTGACGATATCAGCAACCGCATCCATTGCCGCCTTGATATTAGAAACATCTTTTGTGCCTGCCATTGCACTGTCGGGTCTGCCGCCGCCTGAACCGTTTGCAAGCTTTGAAACAGCTTTAACAATGTTTCCTGCATGAGCGCCCTTTGCAACAGCATCCGAACCGCAAGCGCAAGCAAAGTTTGCACTTGCACCGTTAATGCCGCAGATAACTGCAACTGCATCAGCATTTTCTTTGACCTTATCGCACATTGAGCGAAGATCTCCGGGATTTACGCCTTCAACTGTTGTAACAATAAGTTTTACTCCGTTTATATCAACGGAATTGCTCATAAGGTCGCCTGTTTTGAGCTGTGAAAGCTCTGCACGAAGCTGCTCGATTTCTTTCTCTTTTGCCTTGATATCGCTCATAAGTGAATTTGCTTTTTTATCAAGATCTGAAACATTGGCAAGCTTCATTGCTGCCGCAGTATTTCTGATGAGAGCGGAATCCTTGGCAATATAATCAAGAACGCCCAAACCTGTAACAGCTTCAATTCTGCGAACACCCGCTGCAACAGATGATTCGGAAACAATTTTGAAAAGACCGAGTTTGCCTGTATTATCAGCGTGTGTACCGCCGCAAAGCTCTGTTGAGAATTCGCCCGCCTTAACAACGCGTACAATATCGCCGTATTTTTCGCCGAAGAGTGCCATAGCACCAAGTTTCTTTGCTTCTTCAATGGGCATTTCTGTGCTTGAAACAGCA
>JAZRTQ010000019.1:0-21211 GCA_045652165.1 Acutalibacteraceae bacterium
TGCGTGTTAACGGCGAAGCAATTTACGGAACAAAAATTTATTCCAAGAATCTTCAGAACGGTGTATATTACACAAAGAAGGGCGAAGATGTTTACGCAATAATCAACAGATTCCCGTTCGGTTCGCAGGTTCTTGAACTTGTTGATTATGACCCCGCAATGAAAGCAACACTTCTCGGCAGCGATGCAGAGCTTATTATTAAAGATAACAGCGGTAAAGCGGAAATTATTTTCCCTGCAATTAACCCCGATAATCTTGACAGCAACTGGCTTTACACTGTTAAACTCAGTAAATAATAATAAAATGGCTTGAATTTTGTTCAAGCCATTTTTTATTTAAAAAGCAATAAAAAGTTTAAGTTGTATTGATTTGTTGAACGGTTTGCAATATAATTATAAAAAACTTACTGCTATTGGTGAGGTGTTTAAAATGGAATTTATCAATGTTTTGCATAACGAAAGTGTTTATGCCGACGGAATACACGATGACACAAAAGCGTTGCAGGAGTGTATTGATAAAATAAGAAACGGCGGCACGGTTTATTTTCCTGACGGCGTATATCTTATTTCAGCTGCGCTGATATTTTATTCTCATCAGATTCTTAAATTTTCAGACAATGCAATTCTTTTGAGAAGTGATAAAAGTACTCCTCTGACAAAATATTTGCTCGCTTCATATTCCGAGCCGGAATGGTCTGGTTATGAAGGCACACATGATGTTGTTATTTCAGGCGGTATTTTTGACGGTAATGAAAAATTAACCGAGCACGTAACACTTGTTAACACCGTTCATTGCAGAAATATCATTATCGAGAATTGCAAATTTGTTCATTGCGCACATTGGCATTGCATAGAAATAAATGCCACGGAAAATGCAGTTGTAAGGAATTGTATTTTTGACGGACCTTCATATACGGCGATAAATGAAGGTTTATATAATGAACAGCTTCAGCTTGATCTTTCACGGGACGGATCATACGGACCTGTTTATGATTACAGCGGCAAACTTATTGATTTTAAAAAGGACGAAACGGTTTGCAGCAACATAACTGTTATAAATAATATTTTCAAATGCGGTGGATTTCCCGGTGTCGGACATCACGGAGATTGTGACCATCATAACATTCTTATTGCCAATAACATTTTTGACGGTCCGTCAGGATGGGACGGTAAAAGCAGAGGTTACATATTTTTCAGACCTCAGGTATATGATATTAAAATTTTCGGAAATGTTTTTTCTGCTCCAAATGAATCGGAGTCACCGAGCTACGGAATTATTTCAGAAAATCCCGATTCAAATGCGATAGAGGTTAGAGATAATCTTTATATCGGAAAATTTGATGAAGAAATTATCATCGGTTCGCAATCATAATCATTTGAACAGTTATGTTTGATTTGACTGTAAAAAATTATTAATTGAGGTGATTATATGGCTGATAAAAAAATGATGAAAATTTATTCTTGCATTAACGGCGCAATAGCAATTGCTTACACATTATGGATGACACTTTTTATGAAATGGGACATGTTCCCTTATGTTATTCCTACAAGCGATGATATGCTTTTACCCGCAGAGGATTTCGTTGCAAAATTTGATGGTATGTTATTTGAACCTCTTTATACAAGTCCTGCATCATATTGGATTTGGGTTGTTTTTTCTGCCGCATTGCTTTTCTTATATGCTGTGTTTATTAAGAAAATTCTTTTTGCAGAAAAACTTACAAAAGCAATAACCGTTTTTTGTGCGTTAAATCTTATTGCAGGTTTTGCATTTATTACTTGGTATGGATTCCTGAGTTTCCCAAAACAGTTCGGTAATATTCTTACCGATGTAACCGCAAGTATGCTTGGACTTCGTTATCCGATGTATTTCAGAATCTGGGGTGTGCTTGCTTCGCTTTCAATTTTTACAAATACGCTCTATATGTACCGCAAAAATAATTATAAGGGTAAGGCGGGTGTTATTGTTACATCAATTGGTTGCGCCGCAATTTTTATAACAATAAATGTTCCTTCAGCGGGTCTTGATCTTGTTATGACAGCACGTTGCCTTTCTCATTGGGCAACAGCTCTTATCTTTGCTTTTCTTGGTGCGGCAGGTGTAATTCTTTTCCTTTTCCATAAATCAAAATGCAAAGAAAAGAAATACATAATTGCAACCGTATTCTTTATTCTGGTTCTTGCACTTATGCTTGTGCTTCTTGTTACAGTCGGTAAGAGTGCATTTATTGAAAATCTTCCGATGTGGGTTGCATATGCATTGCTTTTAATAATTAACTTTACAAGCTTCTTTGATAAAAAGAATACCGAAAACAAACAGAAAGAAACGTTAAAAGTTTAATTTAATTCATAATAAAAGAAAAAGCCGTCCATAAGGACGGCTTTTTTTATTAAAACATTGCGTAAAATTTGTTTATTGTGCGGTTAACTGTTCTGAGAACCGATGTGAGTGCATTTTCAATTTTGCTGGGTGATTCATCTTCAATCACTTTAGCATCAACAAGTGCCTTTTCAAGTTCAGCATCAGCAGCGTTCCATGCAGCCTGGTCAACAATTGTTTCGTTAAGAAGTGATTCAACTTTCCCAACTGCTGCATCAGCGGCAGCGATTTTATCGGCGTTTATTCCGCTCTTGTCAGCTTCTTTCCAAACTTCGATGTTATCGCGTGAATTGAATGTGAGTCTGCCTTCGTTAAACTGAGGATAAGCGGGGTTAGAGTAAACATCTTTCATATTGTTATCAGCCATAACTCTTATAGCAAGACCGAGAGCAACGTCATTTTCAGGAAGCTGTTCGTGTGCCTGAGCTTTAAAGTACCAGGTTGTGCAGGGGAGTAAGCCTGTTGTTGCATCAACAACTCCGTCGGGTGAAAGATGGTTATGATTGGGGTCGCTGCAATATGTTCCTTTTGCTTTATAATTTTCACCGAGAGTTTCGCCGAGATTTGCAAATGTTGCTCCCATTGCGGGCGAATCTGCGTGGATAACTCGGTCAGCATTCTTTGTTCTGTATTCTTTGCAAAGAGGGAAGAGATTCATATCATAGCAAGCAAGATTAAATACTTCGCATCCTGTATCTCGAAGTGCAAAAAGGTTTTTTTCGAAGTTTGCTCTTGCGTTCATAAAGTATTCAACATCTTCAAGGATACCTGCAAGATCTTCGTTACCTTCAAGCCATAATTCTTTTGCTTCTTCATAATATGCATCGGGACAAAGTGCCCAGATCATTGTTGAACGCAAAGCCGCAATATCAACAAGTCCGTTTGCAAGACCGTAAAGGGCTGATTTGAGAACATCGTCGGGGAGAATTCTGAGCACAATATTGAGAAGATATGCAAGAGGTGTTTCTCCGAGAAGAGTTACAAGAAGATCTTCATAAAGAGTGTTATCGTCATAGAAAACGCTGAGGTTTGATGTGAAAAGGTCACCGATAATATCTGAACCGTCAATAGCGGGGATTACAAACACCATTTTTTTAATGAGTTCATAATCTTCGGGATAGGTTTCAAGATAGTTTATTGCGATTGTTCCGCCAAGGCTGATGTGGCAAAGTTTTACCTGACCGTTTGGTGATTTGGGAAGAACAACATCGTGAATATAATGATGAAGCTTTTCTGTTTCATGCATAACATCGCCGAGTGAATCATAGCCGAAATAGTAAACATCATCCTCGCCAACTATTTCGCTGAGCTCCTGAATGGGGAGGAATGTGTAATATTCTTCCTTTACTGCTTCGGGAAGCTCGCTCATGGGCATTTCATAGCAAGGAACTTCAACATCGTTGATATAATTGCCGTTGTTGTCTTTTTCAATAAGACTCAGAGCGTTATATGTGCCTTCGTACATTGCTTTGGTAAGACCGACATTTTGTCTTGTTACAATTGAAGCAAGAAGGTTGGGTAAAGCTCTTTTAAGAAGGGGCATAACATCTATTTCAAGAGGCCACGCAGTTACATATCCTGTTTTGTCGGGAATCCATTTGCCGTTTTCATCTAAAAGATATGTATTGTTCTGGCTCATACCGTGAACGATGATAACGGGAGTTTCCGTGTCATAATCAGGAACATATTCCGTGGTTGTGTTGCTTGCAAATGCCGGAATCGAAAACAGCATTATGAAAGCAAGGAAAAAGCTTATTACTCGTTTGATTTTCATATTGTTTTGCTCCTTTATAGATGATGGAAATATTTTAACAAATCAGCATTAAAAACTCAATGTGATTATAGCACAATGTTTATATACATTTTTTGTTTAATTATACGAAGTTAATTTAAAAACACCGAAACAATTGCTTCGGTGTTTTTAATATTACTGTTCAATTGCGCTTTCAACAAGCTTATGCTCAGCAAAAGCATTTCCGTCGGAATTGATGGTTATTGTTGTGCCTCCGATAAGTTCGGCATCCCAATAGCTTCCGTATCCTGTTTTAACAGCATAGTTAAGTCTGATGCCGTCATAATAAATCTGGAAATTATTGGAATGGTCATGTCCGACAAGCATATTTTTAGTGCTGCCCAATTCTTTGCAAACATCAAAGAACCCGTTGTTAACGGGAGCACTATAAATTCCTTCGCCGTTAATTCCCTGAGCTTCGGGAGCAAGTTCCGGATCGAGTGTTCCAAGCTCTTCTGAGCCGTAAGCTGTTTTCCATGCGGTTCTGTATTCATATACGGGAATGTGCATTATAACAGTGCTTTCAACAGTTTTTCCTGCTATTGTTTTGGTGCCGTTTATTGCCCATTTATACCATTCTATCTGATTCTTCCAAAGATGGTCATAACCGCTTATAACCGAGCCGTCTTCAAGAATATGGTCTGCATTGTTATGAGTATCAACCATAACGAGAGTGTGTATTATTTTATCGTTTTCAGTTATGTTGATGATATAGTTTCCGTAACCCATATCCTTGGGACCGAACTCAAAAAGACAGTTTTCAGCTTCAGAAAGAAGATATGCAGCCCAGAATTCGTTTATAAGGCACTGTCCGTCGTGGTTACCCATAACGGGTGCCCAGGGGATATCATAAGAATCAACTTGCTTTATAAGCTCAAGATACGCCATTGTGCCCCATGCGTTGTCACCTGTAAGTGTGATAAGGTCGGGTTTGATTTCTGTAACAAGCTCATCAATAAGCTTTGCGGTTTCTTCGCCTCTTTTATCATATAAAATATCATCTTTGAGCTGGACATCGGCGAGATTAAGAATTACAAAATCTTTTTCGGGATTCTTTTTTATTTCTGCATAACTTTCGGTTGTGAATTCGTCAGATGCCGACCAGTCCGAGAAGAATTTACCCTCACCGCCGTTCATAACGAGCGCCCATACAGGAGTAAGAACCTGAAAGATAGCGAGAAGAAACGAAAAAACAAGTTTAACTGTTGCCATAAATAAACCTCCGATTTTATGATTTTCAAATTATACATCTTAATATATTTTCTGTCAATAAAAAACAGGACAGGGGAAAATCCCTTGTCCTGTTCCTGAACTTTTTATTAAGCTGCAATTTTTTTGCTTGATTCGATAGGTTGCTGAGTGTTTCTGTATCGGATTATTCCGATAATAACAGAAATAAGTGAGATGGATTCGCTGAGAATGCCGCTGTATGAGAAAGCAAAAATGTTGTAAACAAGAATCAGCGATGATGAAATAAGTATTGTTTTGCGGAATGTTTTTGCATCGAAAATACCCATACATACAGTGTTAACAACAAGTCCCATAGTTATCAACAGAGAGTGAATGCCTTCCCAGGAAAAAACGCTTACAACTGCCATACATAATGCAAAAACCACTGGCGATGCAAGGTCTGTATTGTTGTTTTTATCGCGGTGATAAAAAACAAAATTGCGGATAATGCAAACGATGTTTAAAGCAAAACCTGAAAAAGCGCCTATAAGTAAATACTGAATACAGCTCAATGCAGTTGCAACAGTCTGAATAATCATAATTTTTGCTTTCTGAGTGCGTTGATAAGAATAGAAGAATAAACCTACGGAAATAAAACCTAAAATATGGCCGATTAAAGTTAGAAAATTCTGCATAAATACCTCTGAATGAATTGTGTTTGAAATGTTTTCTTTACCATCACATAATTATATTTATTTTTCATTCAAAGTCAAGAAACTAATTGAATATATTGCACAAACAAACCGATAAAAATTTAGTAAAAATGACGAATGAAGAAATCTCGCTTTTTAACGTTCGTCCTTCAAATCCCTCTAATAAAATAAGTCAGCCAACACAAAGTGCTGACTGACTTATTGGTCGGAGTAGCGGGATTTGAACCCACGGCCTCTTGGTCCCGAATTTCATTCATTATTGATTATCAAGTTTTAATTTGAATTGTTTTCTTGCCTTTTATCCCTTATGTATCAAGGTTTTAAGAGGTTAGAAAAGTAAAAAGTTATAGCTATCAAAACAACAGAAAAAATCAAAATATTAGAAAAGTGTTAGAAAAATGTTAGAAACTACATCATTATTGAGCCGCAAGAAATTGCGGTTTTTTTCATTGCGTTGTAGAAAGTTCGTCGGGTACAGGGTGCAGAGACTAAGTGCGTGGTAAAAACTTTCCCCCTGTATCGGCAATACAAAAGCCCCCGAAAATCGGGGGCAACCTTATTTTGCCTTGTTGCAGTTTCTCACGGTTAGAAGTTTGAAAAAATGCACGCAGATAACAACCAAATGCAGATATCACACACTATCAGCAAATGCCTTGTAGTAGTAATTTAATTTACACACCCTGTAACAAATGCACGCACAAAGTTAAAATCAACACTTTATACTTTTTCTTTTATTGCGTCGGTCAACGCCTGCATTCCGTCAATAAGCTTTGATAACCTATCTGTTGCGTCAATATCACCTTTAAGTAATGCTTCTTTTAATTGATTTATCTGCTCATCATAAACAGCCAGCTGTTCTTGTGCTGTTTTGCTGTCTTTAGATATCTTCTCTCTTTGAACAAGAACATCAACAGGAACATCATAAAGCATTGATAATCTGACAAGAACTTCAGCGGGTGTTTCATTTCTTCCGCTTTCGTATGCTCCGTATGTTTGCGGTTTAATGCCTATTAATTCTGCAACATCTTTTTTCTGCAATTTGTTTGCTTCTCTGAATGCACGAAGCATAGCAGCTGTTAAAAGTTTTCTCTCATTTTGGTCGTAAAGATTATTATATGTTTTTAATAATTCAATGTTCATTTTCTCACCTCACGCATTATTATATACGTTATATTTTGAAATTGCAACACTTTTAACAAATTATTAACTTTTTATTATATTGTTGACAAATTACAATTTAGTGATATAATGTTATTTGTAACTACATTACAAATTGTAACGCAGTGCTTGCGGTGCTCTCTTCTGCACCGCAACATCAGACACACAAACAAGTGCAAAAGCTTAGTATTACCTTTTGCACAACTTGTGTTTTTTGTGTCAAATTTATATTATGAAAGGAGTGTAAAAAATTAGTAACACTAAGTCCCGAAAGTATCAGCTTACTTTCAATAATCCCTCGGAGCATTCAATTACTCATAATTCAATCAATGAAGTTATGAAAGAATTAAAATGGCTTTATTACTGTTTATGTGATGAAGTAGCAGAAACGGGAACTCCGCATATTCATTTGTTTTTTTGTTGCACTAATGCAGTTTCTTTTGATAGAGTAAAAAAGCTTTTTTCATGCGCTCATATTGAAGTGGCAAGAGGTAGTTGTCAAGAAAATAGAGATTATATCCGCAAAGAGGGTAAATATTTTAATTCTGATAAAAAAGAAACTAATAATATCGATACTTTCGAGGAATATGGAATAATGCCTCTTGATAAATCCGTCAAAAATGAAACTGTTTCCAAACAGGTGTTGGAAATGATTGAAAACGGCTGTTCAAATGCAGAGATTATCAAAGCTTTTCCAAGCTATACAACAAAAATATCACACCTTGATAAAACAAGGCAAACTCTTCTTGAAGAAGAACATAAAAACGCTTGGCGTGATGTTGATGTAACATACATTCACGGAGAAACTGCAACAGGAAAAACTAGATATGTTATGGACAAATACGGATATAGTAATGTTTATAAAATTACTAACTATAATCACCCATTTGACGGTTATGCCGGACAAGATGTGATATTGTTTGACGAGTTCCGGAGTTCCCTCCCTTTGTCCGATATGTTACAGTATCTTGACGGTTATCCCTGTTTGCTCCCTGCCCGATTTGCTGATAAAGTTGCTTGTTTTACAAAAGTATATATAATCAGTAATATCGATTTAAACAAACAATACCCAAACATTCAGAATGAAGATATTTCTTCTTGGAATGCTTTCATCAGAAGAATTAACAGGGTTGTTAATTTTCATCGAAACAGCGGTGAAATGCCATTCTCGTCACTCAACGAAATTGAAAAAATCATATCTACTCCCGAAGATTATTTTATAGAGGTCTGATTATGTTTGAAAGATTTAAAGATGTACTAACCGTTGAAGAAGCCTGCGAAGCATTGGGAATGGGAAAGAATACAATATATAACCTGTTGAAACAAAACATCATTAAATCAATACGAATTAAGAGAAAATATTACATACCTAAACAATTTTTGATTGACTTTATAAACGAATATAAATAGAATGAATTTGAATGATGATGTAGTTTCCTAAAGGAAAGGAGCAGAAATGACAGGAAGCTTACAAGTAAAAAACGGCAAATATTATGCCGTAATAAATACAATTGATATCCACGGCAAACGCAGACAAAAATGGATATCAACAGGACTTGAAACAAAGGGCAACAAGAAAAAAGCTGAACAATTTCTGCGTGAAAAGCTTAAAGAATTTGAGTTAGAAGAAAACCTTGTTCAGTCCGATGTTCTCTTTTGTGATTACATTTCATTTTGGCTTGAAAAGTCTAAAATCAGACTCGACACAATAACATATCAAGGTTATCTTAACATTGCAAATGCTCATATTATACCATATTTCAAGAGTTTAAATAAAAGCTTGAAGGAAATAAAGCGTGATGATATTCAAAAGTATGTTGATGTTAAGTCTGTTAGCGGAAAGCTAAGAGGAAATGGCGGTCTTGCTCCGAAATCAATAAAAACGCATATGATTATTATCAAACAAGCTTTAGAGGAAGCCGTGAAAAGCAATTTGATTTTGACAAGTCCATATCAGTATATTTCTATGCCTAAGCTTCAAAAGCATAAAGCGGAATTCTATACTGCAAACGAGTTGCAAAATATGCTTGACACGATGAAACAGGAAGCTTTATATCCGTTGATTTATTTTACTGTTATTTTCGGATTGAGACGAAGTGAAGTTCTCGGACTTAAATGGGATAGTGTTAATTTTGATACTGAAACTATCATAATAAAACATACCGTTGTCAGATATACGGATATAGTGGAAAAGGACACTACAAAAACGGACTCAAGTTTTCGTTCTTATCCTATGTCAGAAGAAGTAAAAAGAATTCTTTTGGATATCAAAGCGCAAGAAAATCAAAATCGCAAATTATTTGGAAATGAGTATATCGAAAATGATTATATTTTTAAATGGGCGAATGGTAATGCATACAAACCCGACTATATAAGCAGAAAGTTTCGTCAGCTTTTAGAAAAATATAATCTTCGACATATCCGCTTTCACGATTTGCGGCATAGTTGTGCGAGCTTGCTCGTTGCTAATGGTTTTACTTTAAAAGATATTCAAGAATGGCTTGGACACGCTGATATTCAAACAACGGCAAATATCTATGCTCATTTAGATATTGAACGAAAAAACAAGATAGCTAATTCAATGACAAACTGCCTTAATTTCTGATTATGTTAGAAAAAGTGTTAGAAAAGAATGATTTTTCAAAAAGAAAAAACCTCATATATCAACGAAAATCGTTGATATACAAGGCTTTTTGAGTGGTCGGAGTAGCGGGATTTGAACCCACGGCCTCTTGGTCCCGAACCAAGCGCGCTACCAACTGCGCTATACCCCGATGCTCGGAAAATTATATAACATAATTAATTAAAAATCAAGTGATTTTTAAAATATTATTCAATTGTTTTGCACTCCCGAAAAATCGGGAGCGCATTATTTATTCATTCAATTATCCAGGATGTAATATATGTTGCTCCTTCGGGAAGTGAAAAATCAAGAGTTTCAAACTTTTCAAACTTACCCGAAAGGTTTAAATCTGTTAACGCAAGGTGAAAATGGCAGATTGCTATGCCCATATCGATTCTGTGCATTTCCTGACCGCTTCCGTCATTGTCCCCGTGTGAATAAAGCTGAACAAAGTGGAACGCTTTTCCGTCAAAAACAACTCTCCACGGTTGTTGATTTTTAGCTGACGGCGCAAGGCGGAGCATTTCGAGAGGCTGAATATAATCATTTATTATTTCTTTTTCAAGAGGAGTTTTGAAATCGTTGAAGAAAAACAGTTCGTTCCATTCAAGACGGTTGTCGGCTTTCAAGGAACGGCGAAAAACTTTTTCCGTCAGACGAAGTCTTGAGGCGGGATAACCAACGGGCGTAACAATCGGGAAAAGCTCATTTTCTTTAACTTTCATTTCTTCGGCAAAGGCGCTTTTATTGAAAGTTCCGCCAAGCCAACAGGTTCCGAGCCCCAGGCTTGTTATATAGAGAATAAGTTTTTCAAAATCATAACCGAGTGCTTCCTGAGCGCATTTTACCTTCGGAACCGTTGCACCGATAAAGAGATCTGCGCCTTTGATAAAGCCGTATGTTCCGAGCTTTTCAGCATTGTCAGATGCGGATTTTTCAATAAATTTAAAATTGATTTTAACTCCGAAAGGGTTGTTGAGAGAGTTGGCGTAATCAAGAATTTTCTTTTTTGTTTCTGCGCTTATCGATTGCTTACTGTAGGTTCTTACGCTGTATCTATCTTTTATTGCGTTGCCGATTGAAAAAGATTGGCTCATAAATTCACCTCGTAAATTTTTAATTTATTTTATCACATTTTATTTCTTCTGTCACTATAAGTATAAAAATTTATTGTTTTCAAAGAATAAAAAGAAAAAGTATAAAACGGTGATGATATGGATTCGGTATGGAAAAAAAGTGTTGATTTGCCGAAATTCGAAATATTAAAAGGCGATTTGAAGTGTGATGTGTTGATAATAGGCGGCGGTGCAGCAGGGTTGCTGACGGCTTATTTTCTTCAGAATGCAGGGGTAAACAGCGTTTTGGTTGAAAAAGAGAGAATATGTGGCGGAGTTACTCAAAACACTACTGCGAAAATAACCTTTCAGCACGGGTTGATTTACAACAAGATTTTTAAAAAGTACGGCAAAGAAAAAGCTGTTCTTTATTTGCAGTCTAACAAGCAGGCATTGGAAGAATACGAGGAAATATCAAAGCTTTTTGAATGTGATTTTGAGAAAAAAGATAATTTTGTTTATTCTGTTGACAATCCGTTGAAGATTGAAAAAGAGCTTTCGGCATTGGATAAAATAGGTTATAAAGCCGAATTTTTTGAGGAACTGAAAATTCCTGTTAAAACCTCAGGCGCGGTTAAATTTAATAATCAGGCTCAGTTTAATCCTCTCAAATTCTTTGCAGGGTTATCAGAACATCTTAACATTTATGAAAATACCTTTGTACGAGAAATGCAGGGTAACACAGCAGTTACCGATTACGGTAAAATATATGCAGATAAGGTTATTGTAACAACGCATTTTCCGTTTATCAATAAACACGGATGGTATTTTATCAAAATGTATCAACACCGTTCATATGTGTCAGCGTTTGAAAATGCACCTGATTTTGAGGGGATGTATGTTGATGAGAGCGATAAAGGTCTTTCTTTCAGAAACTACGGCGATTTGCTTCTGCTTGGCGGCGGGGGACACAGAACAGGAAAAAACGGCGGCGATTGGAATGAACTGCGTTCTTTTGCAAAGGAAAAAATCCCTGAAGCAAATGAAAAATATTTTTGGGCAACACAGGATTGCTTAACTCTTGACGGAATTCCGTATATCGGCAGATATTCAAAAAACACAGCTGATTTGTATACTGCAACGGGATTTAATAAATGGGGAATGACGGGGTCAATGGTTTCGGCACTGTTATTGACTGATTTGATTATGAACAGAAAAAGTGAATTTACAGAACTTTATAATCCGTCAAGAAATATCCTTCATCCTCAGCTTGCGATAAACGGTTTTGAGTCTGTTATAAACATTATTAATCCCTTTTCTAAAAGATGTCCTCATCTCGGATGCGCTTTAAAATGGAATAAAGCAGAACATTCCTGGGATTGCCCGTGTCATGGTTCAAGATTTGCCGAAAACGGAAAACTTCTTGATAACCCCGCAAACGGAGATTTAAATAAAAAGTTATAATTGCTGTAATGAGGGGCATAATACTAATGCGAGGTGATAAAAATGACAGACAGAAACGCTGAAAACAGAAACAACCAGCAGAATAACCAGCAGAATAACCAGCAGAATAACCAGCAGAACAACCAGCAGAACAACCAGCAGAACAAAAAGAACAACAACGGCGAAAACAAGAAGAATTATTGAGATTTCTCCTTGAAATTTGACAGCGATCTTGCAAACGATAATTTGCTGAACGATAATGCGGCAGCAGATTTGCAAGATTAAAAAAAGACCTTCACATTGCTGTGAAGGTCGATTTTTTGTTGCTTATTGTTTATCTGATAATACTTCTTTTGCGCTTGCTGCAAGACCTGCTATTCCCTGAATTTCGCTTGGAATAATAATTTTTG
The DNA here is from genome assembly GCA_045652165.1 of Acutalibacteraceae bacterium. Lineage (GTDB taxonomy): Bacteria > Bacillota > Clostridia > Oscillospirales > Acutalibacteraceae > CAG-177. Next base: position 12,744 of record JAZRTQ010000019.1, read on the forward strand.
TTGCCTGACCATTTGAGGCTTCCGCAAAAGCTTCAAGGCTCTTTATTGTTAAATATCCCTGACCGGGTGCAGCCTGATTGATTCGTTCAATAGCTTTTGCTCTTGCCTCTTCAACCTTGAGGATTGCTTCTGCTTCACCTTCGGCTTTTCTGATTTTTGCTTCTTTGACGGCTTCGGCAGCAAGGATAGCACTCTGCTTTTCTGCTTCTGCGGCAAGAATCTTGCTTTCTTTCTGTCCTTCGGCAACAAGAATTTTACTTGCCTTTTCGCCTTCGGCAGTAAGAATAGCTTCTCGGCGCTGACGCTCGGCTTTCATCTGCTTTTCCATAGCATCCTGAATTTCTCTGGGCGGAAGAATGTTTTTAAGTTCAACTCTGTTAACTTTAATTCCCCAGGGGTCGGTTGCTTCGTCAAGAATTCCTCTGATTTTTGCATTAATAACATCTCTTGATGTGAGCGTGTTATCAAGTTCCATTTCGCCTATGATATTACGCAGTGTTGTTGCCGTAAGATTTTCAATTGCAGAAAGAGGTCTTTCAACTCCGTAGCAGAAAAGCTTGGGGTCTGTTATCTGGAAGAAAACAACCGTGTCAATCTGCATTGTAACATTATCTTTTGTGATAACGGGCTGAGGCGGGAAATCAACAATCTGTTCTTTGAGAGAAACCTGCTTTGAAACTCTTTCGATAAAAGGAATTTTAATGTGGAATCCCGTCTGCCAGGTTGTGCTGTAGGTTCCGAGTCTTTCAATAACATATGCTTTTGACTGGGGAACGATTTTGATGTTCATTATTACTATTGCAATAATAAAAACCGCAAGAAGAATAAGAACTAATCCAACGATAAAATCCATAGTGATTTCCTCCTTAAATATTTAATTTGATTTAACAATCAGTTTAACGCCTTCAATTTTTTCAACCGTAACCTTTTGCTCTTTTTCAATTACAGAGCCGTCTGATGAACGTGCAGTCCAGGTAACTCCGTTAACGTGAACCTGACCTTTTCCTGCTATGTTGTCAATTTCTTCCGTAACAACGGCAGTCTGACCGATACATCGGTCTGCGTTCGTAGGTTGAATTTTTTGTTTTGTTGCTTTGCGCACCAAAGGTCTTGTTGCAATAAGCGTAACAATTGAAACGGTAATAAAAAGAAGCCATTGCAACCATGGGGGTGCATTAAGAAGCTCTGCAACGATTGCTGCCGCCGCACCTGCCGCAAACCAGATTGTAACAAGCTGAGCGGTAACCGCCTCAATAATAATCAATACAACCAACAGAGCAATCCAGAAAATGAGCATGGCATATTCCATAGTATCCGCCTCCTTTATTATATGCTCAACATAATTTTATCATATATGAAATGAAATTACAATAGCACTTTATTCTGTTTAAAAAATATTTTCTAATGATATAATTTCGATTTCTTTAATTGTGTGAATATTATCATAAGCCTCAATGCATTTTGCTTTGAATTCATCTTCGATTCCCGAAAGGTATGAAAGCATTTCGATGCTTCTTTCGGCTTCGGTAATATATTCGCTTGTTACAAAAGAATGAAAAATCCATTCACTTTTTTTCCATTCCTCTGAAATGATTTCTGCCTTTTGTTTTAATTCTTTGGAAGATTTATTTTCTGAAAGTTGAATCAATTCGCTGATTGAAACAGAAATATCATCGATTTTATTAATTATCAAATAATTTGAAACAAACGAAAAAATAACTGACGCCGAAAGTAAAAAAATCGCTGTAATTATTCGTTTCATTTTTTCTTATTCCTTTCTTTCAATGTAAGTTGTACCGTCGGTGCATATTGTCATCAGAAGAATATCTTCAAGAGGCACTTTGGATTTCTTTATTGCATTTTCAATTTTTTTCATTTCAATTCCCGATTGTGAAACGGTATCTTCTATTATTTTACCGTCACATATAACAGCAAACGGCATACCGGAATTTTTGGCAGTTTTATTAACATCGCCTGCGGTTGCATTTTCAAATTCGGGCTTCATAAGAATGCTTATCTGACCGTTGGTTTCAAAAACCGCATAGCTGACTTGTGATATATCAAAAACATCTTTCTGCCTTAAAGCACTGATAAGATCTCCGACCGTCATTCGGAGTTCTTTTAAGGCTTGTTTTTCAATTTTTCCGTTGCGGATAACAATAACCGAATGTCCTTGCATTAATGTTCTGAAATTATTGCTTTTCAGTCCTATTGCCGAATTCAGAACTTCAAAGGCAACTAGAACAAATATTGAAACAACGGTTTTTAAAATCGGAATATTATTATTTTGAACAGGCTCTGATGCGATTTCCGAAATCAGTATTGTTATAACAAGCTCAGACGGTTGAAGCTGTGCGATTTGTCTTTTTCCCATAAGACGAATCATCAGAATTATTATTGCATACATTATTGCCGCCCTGATAAGAGTAACAGCCAAGTAAATCACTTCCTTTATATAATTTTTAACCGAATTTAATTTTAAATACAAAGCTAAACTGTTGACTTGAAAATAAATTCTGTGTATACTTTCAATAGATAAAATAAAGGATGTTGCATTATGAAATATTATCTCGGAATGGATATTGGCGGAACAAAATGCGCCGTTGTTTTAAGTGAAAAAAGTGCAGAATCCGTTAAAGACAAAATCAGGTTTGACACAAAAACCGAAAGAGGCTGGCAGGCTGTTGTTGATGAACTTATTTCTTCATCAAAAGAGCTGCTTGAAAGAAACGGTGTTCTGCCTGAAGATGTTATTGCTTGCGGTGTCAGTTGCGGCGGTCCGCTTAACAGTGAAACAGGCGTAATAATGCGTCCGCCAAATCTTCCCGATTGGGATAATGTTCCTCTTGCTGAAATTGTAAAAAACGAATTGGGAATTAACTGCAAGGTTCAGAATGATGCAGATGCCTGTGCTCTTGCCGAATGGCAGTTCGGTGCAGGGAAAGGAACGAAAAATATGATTTTTCTGACCTTCGGAACAGGAATGGGTGCGGGTCTTATCCTGAACGGTAAGCTTTATACCGGCACCTGCGGAACTGCGGGCGAGGTCGGGCATATCAGACTTGATGCAGATGGCCCTGTTGCTTACGGAAAGGCTGGCTCATTTGAAGGCTTTTGCAGCGGTGCCGGAATTGCGGCAATGACCAGAAAGATGCTTTCGATTTATAACGGAACAACAACAATTCCCAAAGATGATATAAGTGCAAAAACCGTTGCTCAGGCGGCAGCAGGGGGCGACAGACTTGCTCAGGCGATTTATCGCAGATGCGGTGAAAAGCTTGGCTTGGGGTTGTCAATTCTTATTGATATTCTTAATCCCGAAATGATTGTAATCGGCAGTATATATCAGCGTTCAGGCAGACTCCTTGTTGACAGTATGAATGAAGTTATCAAGAAAGAAGCTTTGTCTGTTTCGGCAGAATGCTGCAAGATTGTTCCTGCTTTTCTCGGCGATAATATCGGAGATTTTGCCGCTCTCGGAGTAGCCAAAAATTTTGCGGAGGGCGATAAATAATGAATAAAATATTCAATGAGCTTATTGAGCGCTATCCTTGTCTTGGAAGCTGTTCTGGAGAGATTCTTTTGGCTTATAACATTATGGTTGAAGGTTTTTTAAAGAACGGAAAATTGCTTTGTTGCGGTAACGGCGGAAGTGCGGCAGACTGCGATCATCTGGTTGGCGAGCTTATGAAAGGTTTTTTGAAAAAAAGACCTCTTTCGGAAGAAGAAAAACTCAAAATCAATGATGAGTTTATTTCGCAGAATCTTCAAAAAGGTTTACCTGCCATATCTCTTTGCACTCACTCAGCATTAATGACTGCTTTTGAAAACGATGTTGCTCCGAGCCTTGCTTTTGCACAGCAGGTTTATGCTTACGCAAATTCTGAAGATTTTCTTGTTGTTTTTACAACTTCGGGAAATTCCGAAAATGTTGTTTATGCATTAAAAGCGGCAAAAGCAAAGGGCATTAAATCAATAGCAATAACGGGGAAAAAAGAAAGTTTATGTTCGGAAATTGCCGATGTAACAATTAAACTTCCCGAAACTGAAACTTTTAAGGTTCAGGAGCTTACCTTGCCTGTTTATCATTGTCTTGCGGCGATGATTGAAGATAATTTTTTTGAAAATTAAAGGAGAATAAATTATGAATATTCCAAGACCTGAGCATCCTAATCCGCAGTTTGAGAGAAAAAATTGGGCAAACCTCAACGGCGAATGGGATTTTGAATTTGACTTCGGTAACAGCAAATTTGAAAGCGGTATTATTGATAAAGAAATTTGGGATAACAAAATAGTTGTTCCTTTCTGCCCTGAAAGCAAGCTTTCGGGTATAGAACATACCGATTTTATTCCTGCTGTTTGGTACAGAAAAAACATAAATATAACAGAAGAAAATCTTAACGGAAAGGTTATTCTTCATTTCGGTGCTGTTGATTATGAGGCAAAGCTTTATGTTAACGGCAAAAAAGCCGGTTATCACAAGGGTGGATACGCATCATTCAGCTTTGATATAACGGAATATCTTACCGTTGGTGAGAACACTCTTGTTGTGAACGCAGTTGACGATGTAAGAGATCCTCTTGTTCCGAGAGGAAAACAGAGTCAGGAACTTAAATCTCACGCTTGTGATTATACAAGAACAACGGGTATCTGGCAGACAGTATGGCTTGAATTTGTTCCCGTAAACTATATCAAGAGCTTCCGTGTATATCCTGATGCAGATAATGCAACACTCGGCATAAATGCCGTTCTTGAAGGTAAGGGCGAATTTACCGCAACTGCTTATTATGACGGCAAAGAGGTGGGCAGCTTCACAAAGAAGGCTGCAGGTCAGGTTTCGGGCGAAATAAAGCTTTCCGAAAAACATCTCTGGGAAGTTGGCTGCGGCAGACTTTATGACCTTAAACTTAAGTTTAACGATGATGAGGTTAACAGCTATTTCGGTTTGAGAAGCATTGAAATTGACGGCTTCAAATTCCGTATCAACGGAAAATCGGTATATCAGAGACTTGTTCTTGATCAGGGATTTTATCCCGACGGTATCTATACCGCACCCACCGATGAAGCTCTTGAAAATGATATAAAAATATCAATGGCGGTTGGTTTCAACGGCGCAAGACTTCATCAGAAGGTTTTTGAAAAGAGATTTCTTTATCACTGTGACCGACTCGGCTATATTGTATGGGGCGAATACGGTAACTGGGGTCTTGACTGGTCAAATCCGTTCTCTCTTGCCGCAATGCTTCCCGAGTGGTGCGAATGTGTTGAAAGAGATTTCAATAATCCTTCACTTATCGGCTGGTGTCCCTTCAATGAAACATGGGATATAGACGGCAGAAAGCAGTATGACGATGTTCTCAGAATAATTTACAGAGTAACAAAACAGCTTGACACAACCCGTCCCTGCATTGATACAAGCGGTAACTTCCACGTTGAAACCGATATTTTTGATGTTCACGATTATGAGCAGGATGTTCAGAAGTTTGCGGAGCATTATGAAAAGCTTGTAAGTGACGGCGAAATGTACGGCTATTTCCCTGACAGACAGAAATACACAGGCGGTATGACTTTTGTAAGCGAATACGGCGGTATCAAGTGGGCAAAAGGCGACAGAGGCGACGCTTGGGGCTACGGCAATGCACCCAAAACAGAAGAAGAATTTATTGAAAGATATAAAGGTCTTACCGATATTCTTCTTGATAATGAGAAAATGTTCGGCTTTTGCTATACACAGCTTTATGATATTGAGCAGGAACAGAACGGTCTTTATTATTATGACCGAACACCGAAATTTGACCCTGAAATATTTAAAGCAATCAACTCAAGAAAAGCAGCAATTGAAGATTAATATGCAAAAGCACTCCCATTCGGAGTGCTTTTCTTCTTTTTGTGCATATAATATATCGGGTGAGTGCATTGAAATATAAACGGTTTTATAAAAGAAGGGGAGCATTTGGCTTTAAAATAATTTCTTGCATATTGATTTTTCTGATTATTATTTTATTGACCGATGCAAAGCTGAGACCTGCAATTTATGATCTGGCGGCTCTTGAAGCCGAAACAATATCATCCGAAACGGTTAATAGGGCAGTTGAAAACATTATAACGAAAAATGCTTTGTCTTATTCTGAAATTGTTGAAATAAACAGTTCGGATAATAACACAATAACAGGAATAACAACCGATATTGTTAAAATGAATCTTTTAAAATCACAGCTCTCCAAAGCAATTGATGATGAATTCAATAAAATAAACAAAACTTCCGTAACAGTTTCTTTAGGTACGGCAAGCGGGATATATCTGTTATCGGGGATAGGTCCTTATGTTGATGTAGACATAGGTTTTGCTTCTTCAACACATACCGATTTTGAAAACATTTTTTCATCCGCAGGCATAAATCAGACACAGCACAATGTTATGCTCAATGTTAAAACAACAGTTCTTCTGACTTTGCCCGGGAAAAGAATTACCAAAACAGTTGAAACATCATTTTGTGTTGCCCAGACAGTTATTGTCGGAACAGTTCCGAATATAATGGTTAACAGTTGATTTTTTTATAAAAGAGATATATAATATTTTCAGTAAAAATTAAGGATGATGGATTTATGCAGTTTGAAACAGCAAAAAAACGGGCTGAAGAGCTTCGTGAACAGCTGAATTATCATAGTCATAAGTATTATGTTGATGATAATCCCGAAATAGGGGATTATGAATATGATATGATGCAGAGGGAGCTTGCGGATATTGAGAAAGCATATCCCGAGCTTATAACTCCCGATTCTCCTACTCAAAGAGTCGGCGGAAGCGCAGAGGGAATGTTTTCACCCGTTGTTCATACAGTTCCGCTTGAAAGCCTTCAGGATGCTTTCAGTATGGATGAAGTCTGTGCTTTTGATGCAAGGGTTAAAGAAATCTTCCCTGATGCCGAATATGTTGTTGAGCCTAAAATAGACGGTCTTTCCGTTGCACTTGAATATGAAAACGGTGTTTTTGTAAGAGGTTCAACAAGAGGTGACGGTGTAACAGGTGAGGATGTAACCGCAAACCTTCGAACTGTTAATTCAATTCCGTTAAGACTTAAAACCGATGTTGAGCGTATTGAAGTAAGAGGCGAGGTTTATATGCCGAAAAAAGTTTTTGCTTCTTTGGTTGAAGAGCAAGAACAAAACGGTGAAAAAGCTTTTAAGAATCCTCGTAATGCGGCGGCAGGTTCTTTAAGACAGAAAAATCCTAAAATAACTGCTTCAAGAAACCTTGATATTTTTGTGTTTAATATTCAGCAATACAGCGGTAATGAAATCACGGGGCATAAACAGTCCATTGATTTTCTCAAAACTCTCGGCTTCAAAACAGTTCCGTTTTATAATAAATTCAGCACAATTGAAGAAGTTATTGCGGAGCTTAACAGAATAGGTGAAATCCGTTCTTCTTTGCCGTTTGATATTGACGGTGCGGTTATTAAAACTGATTCATTTGCACAGCGTGCAGAAATAGGAAGCACCGCTAAATTCCCCAGATGGGCTCTTGCCTTTAAATATCCTCCCGAAGAAAAAGAAACAACGGTTGTTGATATTGAGGTTGCAGTCGGCAGAACAGGTGTATTGACCCCCACAGCTGTGTTTGAGCCCGTTCTTGTTGCGGGTTCAACCGTTTCAAGAGCAACACTTCACAATCAGGATTTTATTGATGAAAAGGATATCCGCCTCGGTGACAGAGTTGTTATCCGCAAAGCAGGCGATATTATTCCCGAGGTTATCCGTGTTGTAAGTCACAAAGAAAAAAGCGAAAGATTTGAACTTCCCAAGGTTTGCCCCTCTTGCGGTGCGGCAGTTATGCGAGAAGAAGGGGAGGCGGCAGTAAGATGCGTTAATCCCGAGTGTCCGGCACAGCTTTTGAGAAACCTTATTCATTTCTGCTCAAGAGATGCAATGGATATTGAGGGTTTGGGTGATGCGGTTCTTGAAAAGCTTGTTTCAGCAAACCTTCTTTCTAAAGCAAGTGAAATATATACGCTGAAAAAAGAAGATTTTATGACCCTTGAAGGCTTTAAAGATAAATCATCCGAAAATCTTGTTTCCGCAATTGAAAAATCAAAATCAAATGATTTGTCAAAGCTTGTTTTTGCTCTCGGAATTCGCCATGTTGGCCAGAAAGCGGGCAAAATACTCGCCGATTATTTCGGAAGTATGGAAAACCTTATGAATGCATCAATTGATGAATTGGCTTCTATTGAAGGCTTCGGCGGAATTATGGCAAAGAGTGTTGCTGACTTTTTCTCGCTTGAACAGTCAAAACGTGAGATTGAATATCTTGCGGCATACGGTGTCAATATGAACTCGCAGAAAGAAAAAATTGATAACCGTTTTGAAGGCAAAACCTTTGTTTTAACGGGAACATTGCCCACTTATTCAAGAAATGAAGCAAGTGAGCTTATTGAAAAATTCGGTGGCAAAACCGCTTCTTCGGTT
>JAZRTQ010000020.1:0-2488 GCA_045652165.1 Acutalibacteraceae bacterium
AGCCGCATTAAAAAATTAAGTTTTTCCGCAAAAATAATAATCACCATCTCTTTGTGACACATTGTCACACATCGTGACGGTTTTGTCAATGACGAAAACGAAAAAAATGTTGATTTTTCCGAAAAAAGATTTAGTATTAAAACGAAAAAATTCAAAGGAAGTGTAAAAAAATGATTTCAGATACGCCCCCTTCCTCAGAAACAAAAACGGAATATTCCTTGATTACAAGCAAACACCATTATGAAGAACTTGGATTTTTAACGGTATACGGCATTAAAGCCCGCTTTATCAATGAAGAAAAAATCATTAACGATATTTCGTTGAACAAATCAACCGTAGAAAAACTTTTATTTTTGTTTGAAGAGAATAAGGTTGAATTTTGTCATTTTGAAGCGGTTATTGAAGATATGCTTCTTTCAGAATGCTTCGAATAAAAAAACGGGGCAAAAGCCCCGCAAATTTCATTATATTTTCGGCACCGCTTCGCGGTGTGAAACCACGAAAGCACTGAGTTTTGAGCCTGCGATACCTGCTTTTTCAATATCTCCGCTTTTAAAATACTCGCAAAGGAATGCGGCGGAATAGCTGTCACCTGCACCGACGGTTGACACTACATCAGCTTTTTCGGCATCAAAATAATAAAATCTTTCTTCTTTCGTGTTGTAAACTACCGAGCCGTTTTCACCGCGCGTAAACATCAACAATTCAATATTTTTAAATGAGTTACAAATATTTTTAATTAACTCTTCCTCTGTTTTGCCTTTCTTATAAAAACCGAATTCATTCAGCAAAGGTTCTTCTTCATTGCTGATTTTCAGAATTGTTGCATTTTCAAGGCATCGCAGACACGAATCTTTGTCATAACAGTTTTTTCTTAAATTTATATCGCAGAAAATATGACTAAAACTGCATTCCGAAAGAATTCTCTTAAGCGTTTCTCTTGATTTTTTGCTTCTTTGAACAAGTGTTCCGAAAGCAAAAACATCAGGTGAAAAGCTTTTAATTTTTTCTGTATCTGCTTCAACAAAATCATATGCCGCAGGAGAAATAACATCATAAGACGGTGCTCCGTTTTTAACCGTTACAATACATTTCCCTGTCGGATAATCATTCGTTTTTATAAAATCCGTTCTTACTCTGAAAGAATGGATTTTTTCTGTCGCAACAAAAGCCAACGGGTCGTTTCCCACAGCAGATATTAAAGCACTTTCCGCACCCTCTGCCGCAGCGTGTGCACAGAAATTCAGCGGTGCACCCCCGATTTCCGCATCACTGCCGAATATATCAAAAATTATTTCACCGATTGCCAGAATTTTCATTTTGATCACCGGGAACATTATATCATTATGTTATAATATATTCAACAAAAATTAATGTTGAAAATTATATCTTTATATGTTATTCTTTTATATATATGTAAAATAGCGGAGGTTTAAATATGCTTTCATTTTATTTACCGCAGAAAATTTATTTTATCGGTGCTGTCTTTTGTGCAGTCCTGTTTTGCGGATTACTTCTTAAACTTTTCCATAACAAGCTTCCCAAAGACCAGGGACGCGAATTTGCCGTTGACGGCAAGCTTTCCGCAGGCAAGGAACGCGGTGCGGGAATCATCTTTGTTTGTTCATTTATCGTTGTTGCGCTTCTTTTTGTTCCCATTTCTTTGGAATATGCATTTTATTATATCCTCCTTTTTCTCGGTATGCTTTCAGGTTATCTTGACGACCGTTCCGAAACACCTTGGGGCGAATATAAAAAAGGCTTGATTGACCTTGTCATTTCAGGTCTTACCGCCACAAACTTTGTTTATTTCAACCGCGAGCTTACAGGAATCAACCTTTTTGGTTTTGAACTTAATCTCCATCCCGTTCTTTTCGGTATCATTGCCGCAGTTCTTGTGTGGATGCTTATCAATGCAGTTAACTGCTCCGACGGTATTGACGGTTTCTGCGGAAGTCTTTCAATAGTATCGATGATTTCCGTTGCCGCGTCAATATATATGCTCACTCAAGATGTGAAGCCCGTTATGCTTACCGTTATTATGGTATTCACTCTTCTTCCCTATCTTTGGAAAAACTCCGCACCCAGCTCAATGATGATGGGTGATGCGGGTTCAAGAGCACTCGGACTTTTCCTTTGCATACTTGTTCTTAAAACCGGCAACATTCTTTTAACAATTCCCCTCTGCTTTATGCTCTGCCTTGACGGCTTGCTCGGTATTCTCAAGGTTTCTCTTATCAGATTCCTTCACATCAAGGCTTTCAAAAATATCCGCACTCCCCTTCATGACCATTTCAGAAAAAATAAAGACTGGTCAAACACACAGGTTATTTACAGGTTCTGTATCATACAGCTTGTTATTTCCGCTGTTACCGTTATTGCTCTTAAATAAATTTTAATCAGGTGATTAATTTGAAAAAAATATTAATTCCTTTCTTATGTATTCTCCTTGCTTTTGCGGGTTGTTCGGGTAAATCATCCACTCCCG
>JAZRTQ010000021.1:0-24009 GCA_045652165.1 Acutalibacteraceae bacterium
AAATAAAAAAACCGCCTTATAAAAGGCGGTTTGGAAAATTATTTAACTATTCTCCATACAGAGCTGTTCTCATATCTGCTTATAAAGCCATCATATGTTGAATCAACATCAAAATCTCTTTTGAATTTAATCATTCGAAGATCATCGTCGCGTTTAACAGGAGTGTCAGCACCGAAGTCTTCCTGATTTTTGGCAATTCTATAGGAATCTTTGTTGTAAAAAACATATTTTTCCATATAGTCACCGAAACCGTTTTTATCCATAACGATTACACGGTATTCTGTATAGCTGTCACCGTCTCTTACAACAACAACGCGTTTATCTTTTTCTGATTTGCCGATTTCATCAAGAATATCTGCTTTGCTCTCTTCAATGGCGGCTTCGTGTTTGGAGTTTTCAACAGCCAATTTTGATTCTTTGGCGGCAATTGAAGACATTTTTTCTTCCGGAGTAAGTTCCTTGCAAGCGGCAAGAGAAAGAATGCTTGCCAAAATAACAAGAATTGCAATAATTCTTTTCATTATAATTACCTCCCATAATTCTATACATATATTATTAGGACACATTTAAGCAAAAAAGTCAATGGTTTTAAAAAATTTTACATTTAGAAAAAGAAAGAAAGGATGAATTTTATGAAAAAAATATCCGTAGTTATTCTCTGTCTGGTTCTGGCTCTTTCATTCTGTGCATGCGGGGCAAAAAGCGGAGATATGGATTTTGCACCGCAGGAAAATGCTATGGTAATGAACGATTCAATTGCCCTTTATTCCGCAACGGCAGACTCGGCGGCGGGAACAGAGCTGAAAACATCTGAAACTCCCGCAACGCAGGATGAAAAAATCATCAAAACCGTTACTGTTCACATCGAAACAAAAGAATACAATGCCTGTATAAACGGAATAACCGCAAGCGTTAATTCTTTTGGCGGTTATGTTGAAAAATCCTATACGCAGGGTGAAGATTCGAGGGATTATAACCGCAACGCAACAATTATAGTAAGAATTCCTTCTGCAAAGCTTGATGAGTTCCTTGCCACAGCGGGAGAAAACGGTAAAATCACAGACAAAACCGAAGAACAGCAGAATGTAACGCTTGAATATGTTGACCTTGAGAGCCGAATTTCTGCTTTCAAAACAGAGCGTGAAACCCTCACAAAGCTTCTTGCTGAGGCGGCATCGCTTGAAAACGTGCTTGCAATTCAGGAAAGACTTTCAGAGGTTAACTATGAAATCGAAAATTATACCGCAAAGCTTCGTGTTCTTGAAAACAGAGTAAGCTACAGCACAGTTACAATGGAAATCTGGGAGGTTGAAAGAGTAACCGAAAGCGAGCCTTCGCTCTGGACTGAAATCAAGGACAGATTCCTTGATAACCTTGATGAGCTCGGCGATACACTCCGCCACCTTGTTGTTGATATCGTTGGCGGAATTCCCGTTATTCTTCCTGTTGCGGCAATAGCAGTTGTTGCAATAATCATCATTAAGAAGCTCTGGAAAAAGCACAAAGCAAAAAAGAATAAGGCTGAATAAAAAAGAAACCGCCGTGCCTCAAACGAAGCACGGCGGTAAATCTTTTTAAATTATTCGCAATCGTCGCAGTCGCAATCGCAATCAAGTTCAAACTCAAGAAGCTCGTCGCACTTGGGGCAGTTGATGCTTCCTTCATCAAGAATATCTCTGTCAACGCAGATAACCTCGCCGCAGCAGGGGCATTCTACTTCGATATATTCATCATCTTCATCGCAATCGTCGCAGCAGCAGTCGCAGTCATCAAGCTCTTCATAAACGAAGCCTTCAAGCTCGTCAAGATCTTCATCAACAGCATCAAGCTGTTCTGAAATAAGATCCATGCCGTCTTCAAGATCGCAAACTGTGAGAGCGAGATCATCAAGAATATCCATCATAGCCTTGATAACTTTGATTTCGGGCTTGCTTTCATCGAGAGCAAGACCTTCTGCAAGACCTTTGAGATAAGCAACTTTTTCAGTCAGAGTCATTTTATTTTCCTCCATCAGATATAATTATGCACGGCTGAGATATTCGCCTGTGCGGGTGTCAATAACAATCATTTCACCCTCGTCAATGAAAAGGGGAACCTTAACCTCTGCACCGGTTTCAAGAGTAGCGGGCTTTGTTGCGTTAGTTGCAGTGTTGCCTGCGAAGCCGGGGTCGGTCTGAGTTACCTGAAGAGTAACAGTTGTGGGGGGTTCAACGCCGAAAACGCTGCCCTTATATGAAAGAACGCGGCAAGTTTCGTTTTCTTTAACAAACTTGAAGTTTTCGGGAAGAGTGTCCTGTCCGATGGGAACCATATCATAGGTTTCGGGATCCATGAAGTAGTAAAGACCGCCGTCCTCATATGAATATTCCATTTCTTTACGCTCAATGTAAGCGGTGGGGAACTTATCGGTGGGGTTGAAAGTGCGTTCAACAACTGCACCGCCGATAACGTTTCTGATCTTGGTTCTTACGAAAGCGGCACCTTTACCGGGTTTAACGTGCTGGAATTCGATTATCTGATAAACCTGACCTTCCATTTCGAAGGTTACGCCGTTTCTGAAATCGCCTGCTGTTACCATAGTTTTATTTCTCCTTATAATTGTTTATATGTTGTCACAGCTATTTTATACTATTCGGTATAATTTTTCAAGTCTTTTTTTATATATATTAAGGCTTATTAAAGAATAATAAGGTTTTTGGGGCTGTTTGTGAGGTTTTCAAAGCCGTTTTCGGTTATGAATGCCATATCTTCTATTCTCACACCGAACTCGGACGGCAGATAAATTCCGGGCTCAACCGTTACAACATCGCCTGCTTCAAGAATCTGTTTGCTCTTGGGAGAAAGGCGGGGCTGCTCGTGAATTTCAATGCCGACTCCGTGGCCCGTGCCGTGACCGAAAAATTCGCTGTAGCCCGCATTGCGTATTATGCTGCGTGCGGCTTCATCGGCATCAAAGCAGGAAACTCCGCTTTTCAGCACTTCAAGAGAGGCAAGCTGGGCAGAAAGCACAGTTTCATAAACCTCTGCCTGTTTTGAAGAAACTTCGCCAACCGCAACCGTGCGGGTCATATCGCTGTGGTATCCGTCAACAACGGCGCCGAAATCCATTGTTATGAAATCGCCTTTTTCAATTTTTTTATCGCTCGGCACACCGTGGGGCATGGAAGAATTTTTGCCGCTTACGGCAATTGTTTCAAATGAAATGCACTCCGCACCGTGAGAGAGCATAAAATAATCAAGCTCCAGAGCAATCTGTTTTTCGGTTACGCCCTCTTTTATAAATCCGAGAATATGGTCAAATGCATCTTCTGCAATTCTTTGAGCTTTTATGATTTTATTTTTTTCCTCTTCGCTTTTGGAGCGGCGGAGAGTATCGATAAAATCATCGGCTTTTTCTGCGGTGCATTTGCATCCGGCAAGCTTGCTTATGTTGTTGAATTCTGAAACGCTCAATCTTTCGGCTTCGGTAAAAAGAGAGGTTATGCCGAGGTTTTTCACAAGCTCGGGAAGCTGCTCTGAAAAGCTTTTAAGCAGAATAATATCGCTGCAACCCTTTGCACCGTTTTGAGCCGCTTCAATGTAGCGGCTGTCGGCAAGAAGAATGCTTTTTGAGGGTGTTATCAGCAGATAGCCGTCGGATGACGGAAAAGAAGTGAGATAGCGTCTGTTTTCAGTAGATACGATTAACATACCTTGCCCGATTTCAAGCTGTGCCTGAAGATTTTTAATGTTCATTTTGTTCTCCGTAAAAATTAAATTTACCCATAAAAAGGGACAATGCCGAATGTGTGCAGCATTCGGCATTGCGTTGGGGAAAGAGAAAATAAAAATGAAAAAAGAAGATGTCAAAAAATAAAGAAAGTGAGAAAATATTAACAAAATATCTTCTGTTTGTATAATATTATGCATTTGTTTTGTTCTTGTTGTAAAAATATGAACAAATTGTAAACAAATACGCTTTTTCTTTCCCTAACGCAAATATAAATCATTATTGTTCAAGGAATGCCTTGAAGCCTTTGAATGCCATATAAACATCAAGCTTTGAAACAATTTCAAAGGGTGCGTGCATTGAAAGCACGGGAACGCCAACGTCAACAACCTCTACGCCGAGATTTGCAACATATTTTGCAACTGTTCCGCCGCCGCCCTCGTCAACCTTGCCGAGCTCGCCTGTCTGCCATGCAACCTTTTCGTTATCGAAAAGAGTGCGGACTTTAGACATAAATTCGGCGTGAGCATCGTTGGTTGAGCTTTTGCCGCGTGAGCCTGTGTATTTTGTAACAACAATGCCTTTGTTGAGATAAGCGGCATTGAGTTTATCGTGAACCGAAGGATAGGTGGGGTCAAAGCCTGCGTTAACATCGGCTGAAAGGCATTCGCTTGCGCGAAGAACATCTCTGCCGCAAAGACCCTGAGTTTTTGCAATATCGGCAATAAAGTGCTTGAGATAAGCGGAGTGAAGACCTGTGTTGCCGTCGGAGCCTGTTTCTTCCTTATCGGTGATAACGGTAACGCTTGTGTATCTGGGAGCAGGGGCGGCAAAGGTTGCCATAATTGAGGGGTAAGCGCAAACTCTGTCGTCGTGGCCGTAGGAGCCGATAAGACTGCGGTCAAAGCCAACGTCAACAGCGTTGAATGCGGGCACGAGCTCAAGCTCTGCCGAGAGGAAATCAGCTTCAACAATGCCGTATTTTTCATTGAGAATTTTCATAATGTTGAGCTTTACGTTTTCGCTGCACTTATCGCTGCAGAAAGGTCTGCTGCCAACAAGAATATTGAGGTCCTCGCCCTTGATTGCGTCTTCAATATTTTTGCTGTGCTTATCAAGATGGGGAAGAAGGTCGGTAACAACAAATCTGGGGTCGCCGTCTTCATCACCAAGGCGAACGGTTACGCTGCTTCCGTCTTTGCGGAAGATAATTCCGTGAAGCGAAAGGGGAATTGCAGTCCACTGATATTTCTTGATTCCGCCGTAATAGTGTGTTTTGAAAAGAGCGAGATCTGCATCTTCATAAAGAGGATTGGGCTTAACATCAAGGCGGGGTGAATCAACGTGGGAAGCAACGATTTTTGCACCCTTTTCAAGGCTTTCGGTTCCGAAAACGCAAAGGATAAGCGCCTTGCCTCTGTTATCGTAATAAACCTTATCGCCCGCTTTGTAGCTTGCCTTGGGGTCAAAGGGCTTGAAGCCCTCTTTTTCTGCAAGAGCCTTGGTATAAGCAACTGCCTCACGCTCTGTTTTGCAGTTATCAAGGAATTTCATATATCCTTCGCAGAATTTATCAGCCTTTTCAATTTCGCCCTCTTCGCAAGTATATGCGGCGTGCTCGGGTGAATAAAAAAGCTCTTCTTTTAAAATATCAGCCTGTGTTTTTTCACTCATTTTTATCAATCCTTTCTGAGGTTATTATATACATTCAGTGCTTTATTAATCTTTTTAACATAGTGCGCCGTTTCGGGTATGGGGATTTCTGAAAGAGTTTTTCCGTCGGGAGAAAGCTCTTTATCTTCAAGCCAACCGTTGACCCTGCCTCTGCCTGCGTGATAAGCGGCAACGGCGGTGTCGGTATCGCCGAATTCATTCAGAAGATAGCTGATGAAAAACGCACCGTATTTTATTGAAGTTTCGGGGTCAAAAAGCGATAAATCCATATTTTCTTCGCCGAGCTTGGTTTTAAGCCACTCAAAGGTTTCGGGCGTTATCTGGGTAAGACCCTCGGCATTTGCCGATGAAACCGCTTCGGGGTTAAACGAACTTTCGGTTTTGATTATCGCATAAATAAGATTTTGCTCAACGCCGAATTCGGAGCTGTATTTTTCAACATATTCCTCATATTTTACGGGATATGAAAATTTGATTGCGGCATTGAAAACCGTGAATGAAACCGAGAAAACTGCGGTTACACACAGGAATATCAGCATTGCCGCACGGATTTTGCCTTTTAAAGTCATTCAGAATCCTTTCAGAACAAATCGGGTATCAAAAATTTATCGTTATTCTCTATAACAATATCCGCTTTTTCTCTGTAATATTCCGCAGAGGGCTGCGCATTCATACGGAGAAGGGCATCTTCAAGAGAAATGTTATCTCTTTTCATTATTCTTTCAAGACGGATTTTTTCATCGGCGATAACGCTCACGGTTTTGGTGCAAAGGGCTGTCATACAGCTTTCAAAAAGCAGAGCCGCATCAATAACTGCCGCCTTTGCGCCGTTTTTCTGCGCCTTGTGGATTTCTTCAACGGTAAGGCGGGTTATTTCTGGATGGGTGATTGCGTTGAGAGCTTCTTTGCCCTCTTTTGTTGCAAAAGCACGCCTTGCAGTTTCGCGGCGGTCAAGCTTGCCGTCAACAATAATATCATCGCCGAATTCGTTGCAGAGAGCGCCGATAACCTCGGGGCTTTCAACCGCTTTTCGGGCAAGAATATCGGTATCGATTATGTAAAATCCCTGCTTTTCAAGTTCCTTGCCAACAGTTGTTTTGCCTGAACCCGTCTGACCCGTAAGACCGATAACGGGGATTTCGTAATCAAGGTCGATTACTCTGAATGCCGCAGAGCGGAGAAGTCGGTTATAAACCGCAAGACCCACACCGTCGGAGGAGGGGCAACGCACAAAAGCACGCTTACAGCCCGTTTCGTCAACCTTGCGGAGCGCATCAAAAAGCATCTGACCCTGGGTTTCGCTGCTGTCTGCCCTGCCGTATTCAATATATTTTTCAAAAAACTTTTCCTCGCCCTCAAAGCATACGGCACAAACCGTATCTTTTTGCGCAAGAAGAAATTCTTTATATTTTTCAAAATTCCCCTTGATTATTGTAACCTGTGCGGTGGGTGCATAATGTTTGTATTTCATACCCGGTGACTGCACCTTTTCGCCCTCGTTGAGCTTTTCAAAAACAGCGTGTGAAATGCTGATTTCGCCAAGCACCTCGCAAAGCTGGTCGGGTGTTATTCCGCCGGGGCGGAGAAGGGTTGGCGGCTCGGTTGCAAGGGTAACAACGGTTGATTCAACACCCACGGAGCAAAATCCGCCGTCAATAAGAGCATCAATTTTGCCGTCAAGGTCTGCCTTAACGTGCTCGGCTCTTGTGGGGCTGGGTCTGCCCGAAGCGTTTGCACTCGGTGCGGCAAGGGGCACGCCCGCCGCAGAAATTATATCTCTTGCCGTCTGATGAGAAGGCATTCTTATTGCAACAGTTTCAAGCCCCGCGCTCACAACATCAGGCACGAGAGCCGACTTTTTCATTATAACCGTCAGCGGACCGGGCCAGAATTTATCTGCAAGAGCAGGCAGTCTGGGGTCAATTTTTTCAACCAACGGATTTATTTCTTCAAACGAAGAAACGTGAACAATCATCGGATTATCCTGCGGTCTGCCCTTTGCTTCAAACACCTTTTTAACAGCATCGGCATTATAGGCATCGGCGGCAAGACCGTAAACAGTTTCGGTGGGGATTGCAACAATTCCGCCGTTTTTCAGTATTTCGGCGGCAGTTTCAACCGCATTCTTTTCATCCGATTTCAAATAAAGAGTTTCCATTTATTATTCCTCACTCTTAAGTTTTTCGGCAGTATCCGCCGTTACAAGAGCATCAATTATTTCATCAAGGTCGCCGTTAACAATGGCGTCAATTTTATATAAGGTAAGATTTATTCTGTGGTCGCTCACTCTGCCTTGCGGGTAGTTATAGGTGCGTATTCTTTCGCTTCTGTCACCCGTGCCAACCTGGGCGCGTCTTTCGCCCGCAATCGCATCGTGCTGTTTTTCACGCTCTGCCTCAAGGATTTTTGAGCGCAGAATTTTCATTGCTCTGTCTTTATTTTTATATTGGCTTCTTTCATCCTGACATTCAACAACCGTGCCCGTGGGCAGATGGGTGATACGGATTGCGCTTTCGGTTTTGTTAACGTGCTGGCCGCCCGCACCGCCTGAACGGTAGGTGTCTATCTGCAAATCGGCGGGGTTAATGTCAACATCAACTTCTTCTGCTTCGGGAAGAACGGCAACTGTTGCCGTTGAAGTCTGAATTCTGCCCTGGCTTTCGGTTTCGGGCACACGCTGAACTCTGTGAACGCCGCTTTCAAACTTGAATCTTGAATAAGCGCCCTCGCCCTCAATCATAAAGCTGACTTCCTTGAAGCCGCCAAGCTCTGTGGGGCTTGAGTTGAGCACTTCAGTTTTCCAGCCCTTTGTTTCGGCATACATTGAATACATTCTGTAGAGCACGCCCGCAAAAAGCGAAGCCTCTTCGCCGCCTGCGCCGCCGCGGATTTCAACAATAACGTTTTTATCATCGTTGGGGTCACGGGGAAGAAGCAGAATTTTGAGCTCGTCACGCAGAAATTCAAGCTTTTCGCGTGATTCCTCAAATTCTTCCTGCACCATTTCACGAAAATCCTTTTCAAGGCCGCCCGCCTCAAGCAGTTCTCTTGCCTCGGTAACGGTGGTTTCCGCTGCCTTGAATTCACGGTATTTTTCAACAACGGGCGTTAAGGTTTTAAGTTCCTGCATAAGCTTTTTGTATTGTTCCATATCTGAAACAACATCGCTCTGGCAAAG
Source organism: Acutalibacteraceae bacterium (assembly GCA_045652165.1). Classification (GTDB taxonomy): domain Bacteria; phylum Bacillota; class Clostridia; order Oscillospirales; family Acutalibacteraceae; genus CAG-177. The sequence goes on from JAZRTQ010000021.1 coordinate 8,562, forward strand.
CCTTTCATTTATATATTCAAAACGTTCTTCAACTTTTTTTAATTTATCTGTCATTCTTCGTTTTCCTCACGGATAATTTTTTTGATATTTTTTTCAACCTTGACTCTTTCAAGCATAACCTCTCTGCCGCAGCCCACGCATTTTATGCGGAAATCTGCACCTATGCGCTGAACGCTGAAACGGTCACAGCCGCAGGGATGCTTTTTTTTCATTAATAATATATCGCCCAATCTTATATCCATAAATATCTCCGCCGTTTTTTGAAATAATAAACTATTATAACATAAATAATTATGAAAGTATATGATGTATGTTAAATTTTTGTAATTAATCGCCCGCCTGCCCGCATATATTGAAATCAAACGGTAATTTTCCGAAAATTCAAGGAAGAACGGTGGTCAGAAATGAAAATATTCAAACCTGAAGGTCAATTAATATTAACCGAAGAAAACAAAAAATATTTTTCAAACGAATGCAATCTGCGTGAAGCCCTTTTCAGCGGGGCTTTTATTGAGGGCAGAGTGCTCAGGTGTGACAGCGAGCACAATCTTCACGTTGACCTGGGTTGTATGAAGGGCATAATACCAAGAGAAGAGGGCGCGGTTGGCATAGATGACGGCTCGGTGCGTGACATTGCGCTTATTTCAAGAGTCAACAAGCCCGTTGTTTTTGCCGTAACGGGCTTTCAGACAAATCAGGGCGGTGAAACGGTTGCTCTTCTCAGCCGCAGAAAAGTTCAGAGCGAATGCACCGAGCAATATGTTTCAAAGCTTAAGGCCGGCGATGTTATTCCCGCAACTGTAACTCATATTGAGGGCTTCGGAGTTTTCTGCGATATAGGGGCGGGCATCAATGCTCTTATGCCGATTGACAGCATTTCGGTTTCGCGTATTCCGCACCCGAGTGCAAGATTTTTTGCGGGGCAGAATATTTTTGCGGTTGTGAAAAGCATTGACGCAGAGGGAAGAATAACCCTCAGCCATAAAGAGCTTCTGGGCACCTGGGAGCAGAATGCCGAAGAAATCAGCGTTGGCGAAACCGTGCCGGGAATAGTTCGTTCCGTTGAAAAATACGGAATTTTTGTTGAGCTTTCGCCCAATCTTGCGGGTCTTGCGGAATTTTCGCCCGATGTGAAAGCGGGCAGCCACGCGGGTGTTTATGTTAAAAGTATAATACCCTCAAAGATGAAAATAAAACTGATAATTGTCGATTCTTTCGAGGCGGATTATCCTGTTGAACCGCCTAAATATTATATAAACAGCGGCCATATAGACCGCTGGATTTATTCGCCCGATGAGAGCGAAAAGCTTATAGAGAGCGTATTTGACTGATTATTCTGCCGCCGCCGATAACGTAATCGCCCATATAAATAACGGCACTCTGGCCGGGGGTGATTGAGCGTTGGGGCTCATCAAAAATAACCTTGAAAAATTCGCCGTTTTTTATAACGGTTGCGGGCTCGGGTTTTGCCCTGAAACGGATTTTAACCTCTGCCCTGAATTCATCGGGAACAGAGTCGGGGTCAATGAGATTGAGCCTGTCCGCAGTAAGACCTATAAAATACTGCGTGCCGTTTTCGCCTATGGTAACGGTGTTGTTTTCTGCGTTAAGGGAGTTAACAAACATCGGCTTGCCGAAAGCGCCAAGCCCCTTTCGCTGACCAACGGTGTAGTTGATTATTCCGTTATGAGTGCCGAGAATATTACCTTCGGTATCAACGAAATTGCCTTTGGGCGAGGTTATGCCCAGAGAGGAAAGATATGCGATGTAATCGTCATCGGGAACAAAGCAGATTTCCTGACTGTCACGCTTTGAGGCAACGGGAAGATTGAGTTTTTCGGCATATTCTCTTATATATTCTTTTTCAAATCCGTCAAGCGGAAACATTGAGTGTGCAAGCTGATGTTGGGTTAAACGGTGCAGAAAATAGCTCTGGTCTTTGGGCGAAGCCGAACGTTTAAGCAAAAACTTGCCGTCTTTTTCTTCAATTTGTGCATAATGACCCGTTGCAATGCCGTCGCAATGAAGCTCGTTCAGAGCATAGTCGAGCATAGCCCCGAATTTGATTGTGCTGTTGCATTCAACGCAGGGATTCGGAGTTCTTGCGGCAAGATATTCGCCGATAAAAGGTTCAATAACATTTTTTTTGAATTCGCTTCTGCAATCAAGAATATGAAGCTTTATTCCGAGGGCATCGGCAACATTCTGTGCATCGGCAATATCGGCATCGGCAAGGGCTTCGGGTTTGAGTCGCATAATAACGCCCTCAACCTCATATCCCTGCGAAAGCAATAAAGCCGCCGCCGTGCTGCTGTCAACACCGCCGCTCATTCCAACAGCAATTTTCTTCATCCCGCACCTCTTTTTCTTTTAATGAATAATAATAGAATTATTATATCATATCCAAACAAAAAAACCAATAATTATATAAAAATTTCAATTTTTACGCAGTCAATTTCATAAAATCTCTTGCGAAACCAAATTTAATGAGTTATAATTTCATTATATTGAGGTGATATACGCAATTTTTGAAAGAGGTTGAAATTATGGCTGTAGATTTGCACTGTCACACCAAACTTTCAGACAGCTCAATGGGTCTTGAAGACCTTATTATTCTTGCTGCCAAAAGAGGTGTAACCACAATCGCAATAACCGACCGTGACTGCCAGGCAGGAACGGTAAGAGGCAAAATTATAGGTGAACGCAGAGGAGTTACGGTTATTCCCGGCGTTGAAATTTCTGCTTATGATTCCAAAAGGGATAAGTATGCGGAGATACTGTGCTATCTCAGCGACAGCCCCGATCGCCTCGAAGGTCTTTGCCACAGAAACACCCTTGCAAGAAAAAAAGCAAGCCAGATGATGACTCTTAAAGCGGCAAGAAAATTCCCTCTGACTCCCGAGCTTGTTATCAAGTGCGCAACGGGTGCAACCGCAGTTTTTGAAGAGCATATTATGCACGCTCTTGTTGAATGCGGAATGACAGACAGAATCCACGGCGAGCTTTATGATGAACTCTTTTCACCCGAAAGCACCTCAAACATTATAACCAAAGCAAAATATGCAGAACCCTCAGAGGTTGTTGATGCCATTCACGAGGCGGGCGGCATTGCAATTCTTGCACACCCCGGCAGTAACGACAGCTTTGAGCTTTTAGAGGAGCTTATTCCTCTCGGGCTTGACGGTGTTGAAGTGTGGCATCCCGATAACACCGAAGAACAGCAGGCAAAGCTTCTTGAACTTGCAAAGAAAAACGGTTTGCTGACCATTGGCGGAACGGAGTTCAAAGGAATGTATTCCAAGGCTCCCATCTGCGTGGGCGATTACTCAACTCCCGAAGCTTCGCTGAAAGCTCTGCTCTCATATAAAACAAAGCTTAAAAAGCGTAAAGCCATGGAGAACAAAAACGATGAGAACAAATGATGACGATATAAAAATCTTTCATCCCAAAAAGAATGACGGCGCTGGAGCTGACCTTGCGCAGCTTGTTGCAATGATGGATGAATACCGCCGAAACGGCAATATGGATAAAGCGGCGGAACTTGGCAAAAAGCTTGCGGGAATGATGCCTGAAACCGTATGCCCCGAAGAAGTTAACAAGCTTAAGAATAACGAGCTTTTCCATCTGAGAACCCTTATGGTTTTCACCGCACAGATTGCCTTGCATAAGTATCTGCCCCATCAGATGCTCGCTTCGCAGGCGGTTAATGCGATGTATGCAAAGCTGGGCGAAACCTCACCCGGATATTTCGCAAATATTTCTGACGGCTCTGCGTTTTCGTTCTATTATCTTGCGGTGAGAAACCGCGGCGATGTTGTTGAAAATATCGGCAAAAACTTTGCAAGACTCTGCGATAAGGAAGAAGATGCAAGGCTCACCGCCCTTGCAAGCAGAATTTTCAAGCAGATGGATATTGCAGTTTGCGATATGATTGACGAATCGGAATTTGAAGAATAAGAAAAAGGCACAGCTTTGGCTGTGCCTTTTCTGATTATGAATAAAGGCAGTGTTGAAAAACACTGCCTTTATTTATTACATTATATTATTTAAAGTATTCAACAGCTGATTCGAAGAGTTTGAGGTCGAATTCGCCGGGAACGTTCTTGTAAAGACCGCTTGCGGTTCTTTCGGAGTGACCCATCTTGCCGAGAACTCGTCCGTCGGGTGAAACGATACCTTCAACTGCAAGAGTTGAGTTGTTGGGGTTGAATGCAATATCGTTTGTTGCGTTGCCGTCAAAGTCAACATACTGTGTTATAACCTGACCGTTTGCGGCAAGCTCACGAACAAGAGCTTCGTCTGCAAGGAATCTGCCTTCGCCGTGTGAAATGGGCACGGTGTAGATTTCGCCCTGCTTTGCTTTCTGGAGCCAGGGTGAGTTATTGGAAACAAGCTTTGTTCTTACAAGCTTTGACTGATGTCTGCCGATTGTGTTATAGGTAAGAGTGGGGCAGTTAACATCTGTATCAATAATCTTGCCGTAGGGAACAAGACCGAGCTTGATAAGAGCCTGGAAGCCGTTGCAGATACCGAGCATAAGACCGTCGCGGTTTTCAAGAAGGTCTGTAACAGCCTGCTTGATTTCGGCATTTCTGAAGAATGCGGTAATGAATTTACCTGAACCGTCGGGTTCGTCACCGCCGGAGAAGCCGCCGGGGATGAAGATAATCTGGCTTTCGCCGATTTTCTTTGCAAAATCTTCAACTGAGCGGGCGATGCCTGCTGATGAAAGGTTGTTGATAACAAATATATCAGCTTCTGCTCCTGCTCTTTCAGCATATTTAGCTGAATCGAATTCGCAGTGTGTGCCGGGGAATACGGGAATGAGAACCTTGGGCTTTGCAGTTCTGATTGCTGGCTTTGCAAATGAAGCTGCCTTGAAATCAAAGGTTTCAATCTTCTTTTCGGGCATCTTGATGTTGCAGGAATAGATTTCTTCAAGCTTATCTTCATAAACGGGAAGAATCTTGCTCATTTCAAGAGCCTCGCCGCCGTAAACAAGAGCCTTTTCTTCGGTTGTGTAACCGAGAAGAATTCCGCAGTCTGCATCATCTGCAAGCTCAACGATGAATGAGCCGTATGCATAGCCGAAGATGTCATTCATTGAAAGAGCGTCATCAAACTTGAAGCCGAAGCCGTTACCCATTGCCATCTTGAGCACTGCTTCTGCAACGCCGCCGATGGTGGGAGTATAAACAGCAGCAGCCTTGCCGCTTTCAACAAGTGAATGAACAAGGTTATAAACCTCAAGAAGAGATGCTGTTTCGGGAAGGTTATCAGCTGTGTAAGCGGGCTTGATAAGAACAACCTTGCTGCCTGCCTTCTTGAATTCGGGTGAAACGATATTCTTGATGTTTTCTGTTGTTACTGCAAAAGAAACAAGAGTGGGGGGAACATCGATTTTCTCGAAGCTGCCGCTCATTGAGTCCTTGCCGCCGATAGCAGCAATTTTGAGATCCATCTGTGCCTTGAATGCGCCGAGAAGAGCTGCAAGAGGCTTGCCCCAACGTTTGGGATCCTTCTGGGGTTTCTCAAAATATTCCTGGAATGTGAGATAAACTTCTTCAAATCCCGCACCTGCAGCGATAAGCTTTGAAACGCTTTCAACAACTGCAAGGTAAGCGCCGTGATAGGGGCTCTTTTCGGTGATGAAGGGGTTATAGCCCCATGACATAAGTGAGCAGGTTTCGGTTTCTTTCTTTTCAACTGAAACCTTGTGAACCATTGCCTGAATGGGAGTGAGCTGGTTCTTGCCGCCGAAGGGCATAAGAACGGTGTTTGCACCGATAGTTGAGTCAAAACGCTCGGAAAGACCTCTCTTTGAGCAGATGTTGAGGTCGCCTGCAAGCTCTGTATACATTTCTGCAAATGAGCCGCCGATTTCCTTATCGTAGTTTTCGAATTTTGCGGGAGCAATGTCAATGTGCTTGGGAGCACCGTTTGAATTGAGGAATTCACGGCTGATGTTACAGATTGCTTTGCCGTTCCAGTTCATAACAAGATAGGGCTTTTCCTTAACAACAGCAACGATTGTTGCTTCAAGGTTTTCGCTTGTTGCAAGCTCGCAGAAACGCTCTGCATCCTTTGCTTCAACAACAACAGCCATTCTTTCCTGGCTTTCGGAAATAGCAAGCTCTGTGCCGTCAAGACCTTCGTATTTCTTGGGAACTGCGTTAAGGTTGATTTCAAGTCCGTCTGCAAGTTCGCCGATAGCAACCGAAACGCCGCCTGCGCCGAAGTCGTTACAACGCTTGATAAGCTGTGAAGCTTCTTTGTTTCTGAAAAGACGCTGGAGCTTTCTTTCTTCGGGAGCATTACCCTTCTGAACTTCAGCACCGCAGCTTTCGAGTGATTTAAGGTTATGTGATTTTGAAGAACCTGTTGCACCGCCGCAGCCGTCACGGCCTGTTCTGCCGCCGAGAAGAATAACAACGTCGCCGTCTTCGGGTCTTTCTCTGCGAACATTTTCTTCGGGAGCTGCTGCGATAACAGCACCGATTTCCATTCTCTTTGCAACGTAGCCCTCGTGATAAAGCTCGTCAACAATACCTGTTGCAAGACCGATCTGGTTACCGTATGAGCTGTAGCCCGCTGCTGCAGTTGTAACAATCTTTCTCTGGGGAAGCTTGCCTTCGATTGTTTCGCTTACGGGAACTGTGGGGTCGCCCGCACCTGTAACACGCATTGCGGCGTAAACATAGCTTCTGCCTGAAAGGGGGTCACGGATTGCACCGCCGGTGCAGGTTGCCGCGCCGCCGAAGGGCTCGATTTCTGTGGGATGGTTATGGGTTTCATTCTTAAAGAGAAGAAGCCATTTTTCTGTTTTGCCTTCGATTTCAACATCGATCTTAACTGTGCAGGCGTGGATTTCTTCGCTTTCGTCAAGCTTTTCAAGAAGACCCTGCTTTTTAAGATATTTAGCTGCAAGAGTGCCGATGTCCATAAGGTTTATGGGCTTTGTTCTGTTAAGAGCATCTCTTGCGGCAAGATATTCGTCATATGTCTTCTGAAGAAGCTCATCCTCAAATTTAACTGAATCAATGTTAGTGAGGAATGTTGTGTGACGGCAGTGGTCTGACCAGTATGTATCAATCATTCTGATTTCGGTGATGGTAGGATCTCTGTGTTCACCGATAAAATACTGCTGGCAGAATTTGATGTCGTCAAGGTCCATAGCAAGACCGTATTCGGCAACGAAATCAGCAAGACCCTTTTCATCAAGCTCAATAAAGCCCTCAAGAGTTTTAACTGTTTCGGGAATTACATATTCTGTTGCAAGAGTTTCAAACTTCTCGAGTGAAGCTTCTCTTGCTTCAACGGGGTTGATAACATACTTTTTAATCTGCTCAAGCTCTGCATCGGTAATGTTGCCGTAGAGGCAGTAAACCTTTGCAGTTTTAACAAGGGGTCTGTCACCCTTGGAGATAAGCTGAATGCATTCTGCGCAGGAGTTTGCTCTCTGGTCAAACTGACCGGGAAGGAACTCAACAGCAAAAAGTCTGTCACATTCAAGGTTGGGCTCTTCATTGATTTCGTCAAGCTGAGGCTCGGAAAGAACGGTCTGCTTGGAGTAATCAAAAAGCTCCTTGCTGATGTTTTCAACATCGTAGCGGTTAAGGATTCTTAAGTTTTCAAGGCTCTTGATTCCGAGAAGGGAAACAAGCTCGTTTTTGAGCGAAAGAGCCTCATTTGCAAGACCCTCTCTTTTTTCAACATAAGCTCTGTATACCATAATTTATCATACCTCCAGGGCTTTCTTGCCTATATCGTTGCGATAATAGGCATTTTCAAAATTAACTGTTTTAACTGTTTCGTATGCTGCAGCAACTGCATCTGCAAGGGTAGCGGCGGTTTCTGTAACGCCGAGAACTCTGCCGCCTGCGGTAAGAAGCTTACCGTCTGCAAGCTTTGCACCTGCAACATAAATATTTTTATCAGCGGGCATTGTGATTTCAAATCCGCTGTCATATTTCTGGGGATAACCGTCGGAAGCCATAACAACACAGCAAGCCGATTTTTCGCTGAACTTAACCTCGGCATCGGCAAGAGTGCCGTTTGCAACGTGCTTCATAATTTCAAAAAGGTCGCTTTCAAGAAGAGGAAGAACAACCTGAGTTTCGGGGTCGCCGAAACGGCAGTTATATTCAATAACCTTGGGGCCGTCTTTTGTAATCATAAGACCGAAGTAGAGGCAGCCTTTGAAGGTTCTTCCCTCGGCGTTCATAGCCTTGATTGTGGGAAGGAAGATTTCGTTCATGCATCTTTCGGCAACATCTGCGGTGTAATAGGGGTTGGGAGCGATTGTTCCCATACCGCCGGTGTTAAGACCTTCATCGTTATCCTTTGCACGCTTGTGGTCCATTGAAGAAATCATGGGGATAACAACATTGCCGTCTGTGAATGAAAGCACCGAAACTTCGGGACCTTCGAGGAATTCTTCAATAACAATATTGTTGCCGCTTTCGCCGAACTGCTTATCCTGCATAATGGATTTAACAGCATCTGCGGCTTCTTCACGGGTCATTGCAATGATAACGCCTTTGCCGAGTGCAAGACCGTCTGCTTTGATAACGGTGGGAATGGGAGCGGTTTCGATATAAGCGAGAGCTTTTTCGGCATCGTCAAAAACTTCGTATGTTGCAGTGGGAATGTTATATTTCTTCATAAGGTTCTTTGAGAAAACCTTACTGCCTTCGATGATAGCTGCATTCTTTTCGGGTCCGAAGCAGGGAATTCCGATTTTCTGCAGTTCATCAACAGCACCGAGAACAAGGGGGTCATCGGGAGCAACAACCGCAAAACCGATTTCATTGTTTTTTGCAAACTCAACGATACCGTCAATATCTTTTGCACCGATTGCAACGCATTCTGCGTCAGCCGCAATACCGCCGTTGCCTGGCAAAGCATAAATTTTTTCAATATCTTTATTTTCTTTGAGCTTTTTTATGATGGCGTGCTCTCTTCCGCCGCCGCCGACTACAAGAACTTTCATTTATTAGCCTCCGTGATTATGTCGTTGCAAACTTTTTCTGCCGATTGCGGAAGAATTATCCATTCAGCCTGCTCCATAACTCTTTTCTGAAGAATTTCGGGAGTGTCATCGGGCTGAATATCAACCGCTTTCTGCATAATGATTTTGCCGCCGTCGGGAATTTCGTTAACAAAATGAACCGTTGCACCCGTTACCTTTACGCCGTAGCCGAGAGCAGCCTCGTGCACACGCAAGCCGTAAAAGCCTTCGCCGCAGAATGAGGGAATGAGCGAGGGGTGAACATTGATTATTCTGTCTTTATAGTGATTTGTGAAACGCTCGGAGAGAATGCTCATAAAGCCCGCAAGGATAATAAGGTCAATTCCGTCGCCGTCAAGAATTTCAATCAGCTTGCCCTCGAAATCGGGGTTTTCGCTTTTAAGAACGGTTTCGGTTCTGATGTTTGCCTTTGCGGCTCTTTCGAGCGCATATGCGCCCTTTTTATTGGAAATTACAAGGGTGATTTCACCGCTTTTGATTATTCCTGCCGCCTGAGCATCAATCAGAGCCTGCAGATTTGTTCCGCCGCCCGAAACAAGAACGGCGATACGGGCTTTATTCATTGTTTTTCTCCTTTTACATTAATCCTAAAGATCTCATAACAGATAAGAATGAATTAATAGAGTTGACCGAAAAATCTTTAAGTTGTTCAACAAGTTCAGGGTTATTTTCGAAATAACTCTCAAACATTCCAAGAATATCTGTTCCGAGCTCTCGATCAATAATATAAAGTATTGCTAATGGGATAATAGCAATCAGCCATATACCTCCGCCCATTTTATTACCCCCGTAATCAGCAAATAACAACCTTATCTTCTGACTTGATAATTTCGCCGATGATGTATGCATCTTCGCCGTTTGCCTTGAGAACTTCGATAGCCTTATCAGCATCTTCTTTAGCAACAACGATGCTCATGCCAACGCCCATATTGAAGGTGTTGAACATATCTCTTTCGGGAATGTTGCCTGTTTTTGCAATAAGGTCAAAGATGGGAAGAATTCTGAGAGAAGCCTTGTCAATCTTTGCGCCGAAGCCGTCGGGAATGCTTCTGGGAATATTCTCATAGAAGCCGCCGCCTGTGATGTGAGAAACAGCCTTAACGGTTACTTCCTCAAAGAGAGCGGTCATGGGCTTAACATAAATCTTTGTGGGAGTGAGAAGAGTTTCGCCAACTGATTTGCCGCCGAGCTCTGCAACGGGAGTTTTGATATCTGCATTGTCAACATCAAAAACTTTTCTTACAAGTGAGAAGCCGTTTGAGTGAATACCGCTTGAGGGAAGAGCGATAACAACGTCGCCCTCAACCATCTTTGTGTTGTCAAGAACCTTATCCTTATCAACAACGCCTACGCAGAAACCTGCAAGGTCATATTCGTCGATGGGATAGAAGCCGGGCATTTCAGCTGTTTCACCGCCGATAAGAGCAGCGTTTGACTGAACGCAGCCTTCTGCGATACCTGAAACGATTTCTGCAATCTTTTCGGGGACATTTTTGCCGCAAGCAATATAGTCAAGGAAAAGAAGGGGCTTTGCACCGCAGCAGATGATATCGTTTGCGCACATTGCAACGCAGTCAATACCAACTGTATCGTGCTTGTCCATAATAAATGCAAGCTTGAGCTTTGTGCCAACACCGTCTGTGCCGCTTACGAGAACGGGCTTTGAGATGCCTGTAAGGTCAAGCTCGAAAAGACCGCCGAAGCCGCCGATGTCGCTCATTGCACCTGCAGTGAGAGTTCTTTTGATGTGGGTTTTCATGAGTTCAACAGCTTTATAGCCTGCGGTAATATCAACGCCTGCTGCTGCGTAGCTTTCGCTGAAGCTTTTTTCCATAATATATTCCTCCTGTGAAATTCACATATTTTACAATTTATAATGTTTAACCTTTGCCGTTCCAGCAATAGGTGCAAACGCAATCCTCGGGAAGACCGATCGCTTCAATAAGACCTGCGATGCTCTGATATTCGAGAGTTGCGAAATGAAGTCTTTCGCAGATTGCTTTGCGAAGCGCCTTGCCTCTTTCGGTTGAAGCATCAATATATTCTTCGATATGCTTATCGCCCTCTGCGCCTTCAAGCTCGTGGATTATGCGGCGGGCAATGAGGTCATCATCCGAAGTGTTGCGTGAGAAGTTGAGATATTTACATCCGAACATAATCGGCGGGCAAGCCGAACGCATGTGAACTTCTTTTGCACCGTGGCTGTAAAGGAAATCAACGGTTTCGCGAAGCTGAGTGCCTCTTACGATACTGTCATCAACAAAAAGAAGACTCTTATCCTGAATAAGGTCGTGAACGGGAATCATCTTCATCTTCGCAACCTTGTTACGCTCGCTCTGGTTTGTGGGCATAAAGCTTCTGGGCCAGGTGGGAGTGTATTTGATAAACGGTCTTGCAAACGGAATTCCGCTTGCGTTTGCATAGCCGATTGCGTGGGGTGTGCCCGAATCGGGAATACCGCTTACGAAATCGATGCCTTCGCAAAGTCCGTTCTGCTTATCTTCCCTTGCCATAACGGCGCCGTTTTTGTTACGCATAACCTCAACATTAACGCCCTCATATTTTGAGGTGGGGTAGCCGTAATAGCTCCAGAGGAATGCACAGATTTTCATTTTTTTGTGGGGCTTTGCAAGAGTATCAACCCAATCGGGATAAATCTGAACGATTTCGCCCGGGCCAAGCTCCTTTATGAAATCATAGTCAAGCTTTTCGAATGCAAAAGATTCAAATGAAACGCAGTGGCCGTCTGAATCCTTACCGATAAGAATTGGTGTTCTGCCAAGCTTATCTCTTGCGGCAATTATCGTGCCGTCTTCTTTGAGAATAAGAATTGAAAGAGAACCCTCAATTTTATCCTGAGCGTAGCGGATGCCGTCAACAAAATTGGTCTTTTGGTTGATGAGCGCCGCGGCAAGCTCGGTTGCATTGATTTTGCCCGATGTCATAGTGTTGAAATGGCTGCCCGAAGCGGAAAGAAATTCTTCAACAAGAGCATCCGAGTTGTTGATGCAGCCTACTATTGTTATGGCATAAGTGCCGAGATTTGAGCGGATAAGAATGGGCTGCGGGTCGCTGTCGCTTATGCAGCCGATGCAGGCGTTGCCGTGCATTTCATCGGTGATACCTGCAAACTTTGTGCGGAAAGGTGAATTTTCAATGTTATGAATATCACGCTGAAATCCTTTTTTTTCGTTAACCGCTGCCATACCGCCACGGCGTGTGCCGAGATGAGAATGGTAGTCAACGCCGAAAAATACATCCAGAACAACATCTCTTCTTGATGTTGCGCCGAAAAATCCTCCCATAGACTTTACCTCCGAGATTATTTATTATATTTTTCTTCTATCTTCTTGTTTGCCGCAAGAACCTTTTCGGAAGCTGCTGCTCTTGCGTTTGCAAGCTTTTCTGCAAGCTCCTCATCGGAAACAGCAAGAATCTGTATAGACAATAAAGCGGCATTGGCTGCACCGTCAATAGCTACAGTTGCAACAGGAATACCTGCGGGCATCTGAACAGTTGAAAGAAGAGCATCCATGCCGTCGAGTGTTGATGATTTTACGGGTATACCGATAACAGGAAGAGTTGTGTTGGCTGCAACTGCACCTGCAAGGTGAGCAGCTTTGCCTGCGGCTGCAATGATTGCGCCGAAGCCGTTTGCTTTTGCGTTTGCAGAAAACTCTTTTGCCTGCACGGGTGTTCTGTGTGCGGAATAAACGTGCACCTCATAGGGCACACCGTATTCCTCAAGTGTGGAGATTGCTTTTTCAACAACGGGCAAATCGCTGTCGCTGCCCATTATGATACCGACTTTCTTCATAACATCCTCCTGAAATATAATTATTATTTTTTATTTTTTAAAATATAACAAAATGTAACCTTATTATACAATAAGAACATATCACATTGCAAGGTGTTACGGAATAAAATTTAACTATTTTTCATATTTATTTTGTGCTATTTTCCTAATAAGAAATTGCAGACGCATTTCTATTGACAAACGGATTTTATAAATGATAAAATAACTCGATTAAACAAAATGAATGGAGAAAAAATATGTCACTTGCAACGTTATTTATTACAGCGGTGGGTCTTTCAATGGATGCTTTTGCCGTTGCCGTTTGCAAAGGTCTTGCTGTTAAAAAAGCGGGCATAAAGCAGATGGTGCTTGCGGGATTGTGGTTCGGCGGATTTCAGGCTCTTATGCCCGCACTCGGCTATCTTTTCGGTTCAACGCTGAAGGAATATGTTGAAAAATATGACCATTGGATAGCTTTCATTCTTTTGGGACTTATCGGTGCAAATATGATAAAAGAAGCGCTTTCGAAGGATGACTGCGAGGAATGTTCAGGCGGCTCAATGGCTATGAAAGAGATGTTTACTCTTGCGGTTGCAACCAGCATCGATGCTCTTATTGTCGGTGTAGGATATGCTTTCCTGCCCGATGTGAATATTGTTGCCGCAGTTGGTTTTATCGGAGTCATAACATTTGTGCTTTCAGCTGTCGGCATTAAAATCGGCAATGTGTTCGGTCTTAAATTCAAGAAAAAAGCAGAGCTTGCGGGAGGAATAATTCTTGTGCTTATGGGTGCAAAAATTCTTCTTGAGCATCTCGGAGTTATCGGATAAAGGTGAAGAAATATGCCTAAAAAAGATTCGCGTAATACCAAAATGAAAATAGTCAATGCGGCGTGGAAGCTCTTTTATGAGCAGGGATATGAGAACACGAGCGTTGAAGAAATAGTTGATGAATCAGGAACTTCAAGAGGTTCGTTCTATCATTATTTTGACGGCAAGGAAAAGCTTCTCAGTTCGCTTTCCACTCTTTTTGACAATAAATATGAAGAGCTTGCAGACTCTCTGACCGATGATATGTCAAGCTTTGAAAAGCTGATGTTTCTAAACCGTGAACTGTTTCTTATGGTTGAAAACAGCATTCCGATGGATTTGCTTTCAAGACTTTACTCCTCACAGCTTACGGGTAAAGGCGACAGAAATCTGCTTGACCATAACAGAACATATTATAAATTGCTCCGTCAGATAGCTGTTGAAGGTCAGCATAAAGGTGAATTCCGTGACGGAGTTTCGGTTAACGAAATAGTCAAGGCATACGCACTCTGTGAAAGGGCGATTATCAGCGATTGGTGCCTTTGCAACGGCGAATATCCGCTTTATAAGTATTCGGAAACACTTCTGCCGATACTTTTTTCGGGTTTTTTCAATAAAAAATAAAAAATATTTATTTTATGTATTTTTTAAATTCTTGTTTCAGTATGAACGAAAAATCCATACATATCAAGGAAAAACGCAAAAATAATAAACGGAGTACGGAAATCATTCTGTACTCCGTTCTGTATTTCATTCTTGTTTTTAATGTGATATAATCCCTGCATATTTTCCTTAAGAAAGGGTTTTTTATTATGACAACACAACTTGCGGCATTTATACTTTATTTTATTGTTGTTCTCGGAATCGGACTTTTCTTCTTCTTCAAGTCCAAGGGAACAGGCGAAAAGGATTATTTCCTCGGCGGACGTTCAATGGGTCCCTGGGTTACTGCTCTCAGTGCACAGGCATCGGATATGAGCGGCTGGCTTCTTATGGGCTTCCCCGGCAGCATTCTTGCTTTCGGTATGGGTCAGGTATGGATCGGTATCGGTCTTGCTCTCGGTACTGCGGCAAACTGGATTTTCGTTGCACGCAGACTCCGTAAATTCTCACAGGCTGCAAACGATTCAATAACCGTTCCTCAGTATCTTTCAAACCGTTTTCTTTCAAAAAGCCCCGCACTTCAGATAATCTGTGCGATTGTTTTCCTTGTGTTCTTCACAATTTATGTTGCATCAAGCTTTGTTGCAGGTCAGAAAGTTTTCATTCAGGTTGTTCCCCAGCTTGCTGAAAACCCCAACCTTGCACTTCTCATTTTTGCAGCTATCATTATTATTTATACATTCCTCGGCGGTTTCAAGGCAGTTTGCTGGACAGACTTCTTCCAGGGTCTTATGATGCTTGCAGCTCTTCTCGCAGTTCCCTTTATGCTTGTTTTTGCTCAGGAACTTGATTTCAGCGTGTTTGAAGCAGTTGAAGGCGGAGTTAATCCCCTTAATCCCTTTGCAGCAAGCTGGCAGGATATTGTTTCAGGTCTTGCATGGGGTCTCGGATATTTCGGTATGCCTCACGTGCTTCTCCGTTTTATGGCTATCGGTGATGAGAATAAGCTTAAGCTTTCCCGTAGAATTGCATCCGTATGGGTAGTTATCTCAATGGGCGTTGCGATTTTCATCGGTGTTGTCGGATATTCATTTATTAAGAATAACGGAATCGATCTTGCAGACCCTGAGCGTATCATTATCGAGTTCTCAAAGGCTATCGGCTCACTTAACGTTATCGGCGCAGTAGTTGCAGGCCTTATCATTTCAG
>JAZRTQ010000022.1:0-4640 GCA_045652165.1 Acutalibacteraceae bacterium
GGTCTGTATTTACCCATTTTGGTTTTTGTGTTATCAACAATAGTTCCCATCATAGGGTCATTGATGCCGTCCCATATTCTTGCAAGCGGGGTAAGAATAAGCAGAAAGCCTTCTGTAAGGCCGAGAACACTTGAAAGATAATAGGAAAGATATGAATAGAACATTCCGTATGAAAGGTCAAGACCTATCGCACCCACACCGTAGCCGATTTTTTCTCGCCACGTGGTTTTGTAATCACCCATAACAGATTCTCCTTTTTTATTCCTTCAGACACGGCAAACGGAATTGATTGCCGCATCCTGAAATGAAATTTCTTGTTTATTATAACATAGGAGTATCCAAAAAGCAAAACTTTTTATATTCCGTAGGTGCCGCTTACCGGATCCTTAAAAAGCGGTATTTCGGGCTGAACAAAAGTTAATATAACAAACAATATTGCCAATAAACACAGAGCAGAAAATGCAATAAGCTCCGATTTGCAGAAGCTGATTTTATTATTCAGCAAAACGGTTTCAAGGCAATAAGATAAAGCCGCCGCCACATAATAAATAACAATATTGAACCAATCCGCATTAACGCCGAAAACGCCTGTATACGTATAGTAAATCACGGGTATTACCAGCAAACCTGCAACTACACCTGTAAGCTTTGCACACCAGAAATTTCTAAACTTTTTACCGATTAATCTGCTTTCAATAAGAGCAAACACAAACATAGGAAAAAACAGCAGTTTCATATGCTCCCATATTGATTCATTAACCGCCGAAAAAGGTGCAAAGGCAAGACTTTGGTTAGTCCAATCATAAATAAAATGAAGCAACACTCCCGATATCCCGGTAAAAACAAAGCCTGCAATTTGCCAAAATTTTAAAGATTTTCTCATCATAAACACCTCTGCAAAACCCAAACAATTATTTGTTCTCATTACTTTCAGTCATAGTATACAGAAAAATTTATTGTTTTATTACGCAGATAAAATATGTTTACTCATCTTTTGGCTGAAACTCTGTTATATCCGATATCAAAAACGGCAGAGGAAAATCCTCTGCCGTTTTTCTTAATCAATTAATTTTAAAATTTCAGGGAACGGACTAAGACTGCGTTTCAATATGCCGTGCATCTGGGCTATTGCCGTGCCGTAGTTTGTCATAGGCACATCGCAATCCTTGCTGTGTCTTGCTCTGTATTGCATTTCACGCTCATTGAGCATACAGCCGCCGCAATGAACAACAAGAGCATATTTTGAAACATCCTCGGGGAATTCGGTGCCTGAAGTGAATTCAAAATTCAGCTCCTTGCCCGTGTAATTGCTTATCCACGAAGGCATTTTAACTGTTCCTATATCGTTGCATTGTCTGTGATGGGTGCAACCTTCGGAAATCAGTACGGTATCGCCGTCGTTAAGCTTATCAAGCTGTGCAGCACCTTTTACCGCATTTTCAAGATTGCCTTTATAACGGGCAAAAAGTATTGAAAATGAGGTGAGCAGGATGTCTTCGGGAGTATCCTTTGAAACCCTGCCGAACGCTTGAGAATCCGTTATAACAAGCTTGGGATTTTTAGTGAGCATCCCCAGTGTTTGCACAAGCTCTGTATCTCTGCAAACAACAGATGTTGCGCCTGCCTCAATAATATCTCTTATGGTTTGCTGTTGAGGTAATATAAGTCTGCCTTTCGGTGCGGATTCATCAATCGGCACAACAAGCACAACGCAGTCGCCCTCGCAAAGCAAATCCGAAACAATTTTTTTGCCGTTTTCGCTTTTCTTCGTAAGCGTTGCAAGCATATCCTTAAGCTCGTTTATGTTGGTTTTGTTTTCAGCACTCACATAAATGGATTTTTCGCTTTTTCCGGGCACTTCTCCGAGCAAATCCGTTTTGCTGTAAGCGATGATATACGGAATTTTTTTATCTTCAAAAAGCTTTATCAATTCTTTTTCGGATTGATGAAGCTCTTTTTTTGTGCTGTCGGAAACAAGAACGGCAATATCCGCGTAATTAAGCACCTGACGGGCTTTTTTAACCCTCATTTCGCCAAGCTCGCCCTCATCATCAATACCCGGTGTATCAATTATAACAACGGGGCCGAGCGGAAGAAGTTCCATTGCTTTTTTCACGGGGTCTGTTGTTGTTCCTTTAACATCGGAAACTACCGCGAGTTCCTGACCCGTAACCGCATTGACAAGACTTGATTTGCCCGCGTTGCGAAGTCCGAAAAAGCCTATATGAATTCTGTCTGCCGAAGCGGTATTGTTAAGACTCATTTAATCTCACCTTAAAATCTGAAATCTCTTCTGTTTGAATTCTTTATATCTTCAATATTCTGCTTTGCTATTGCACGGACTTTTTCGCCGGGAATTTTGGTCAGCTCTTTTTCAATAAGCTCATATCCGATTCTCTTTGTTTCCTCGGTAGCGTAGTCAACGAGGAATTCGGTAAGTGTCATAAGAGCGTTGGGATGACAGCAGTTAAGAATCTGTCCGTTTTTACAAAGCGACATAAATCTGTCGCCAGTTCTTCCTTCTCTGTAGCAAGCGGTGCAGAATGAAGGAATGTGACCGTTTTCCATCAGCCAACGAACAACCTCATCAAGAGTTCTCTGATCGGAAACGTCAAACTGTTCCGTATCGTGCGGGCGGTCATTTTCGGTGTATCCGCCAACAGAAGTTCTTGAAGCGCCGCTTATCTGCGAAATGCCCATATTGAGCACTTTACCTCTTACCTCTTCGGATTCTCTTGTTGAAATAATCATACCGGTATAGGGAACTGCAAGGCGGATACAAGCGATAATCTTCTCAAACATTTCATCGGAAATCGAATTATCGAAAACAGAGGGGTCAATATCCGATGCTTTCTTAACACGGGGCACGCTGATTGTGTGAGGGCCGACGCCGTGAACAGCTTCAAGATGCTCTGCGTGCATAATAAGTCCTGCAAATTCATATTTGTAAAGCTCAAGACCGAAAAGAACACCGAGACCTACATCGTCTATGCCGCCCTCCATCGCTCTGTCCATCGCTTCGGTGTGATAGTCATAATCGTGCTTTGGTCCTGTGGGGTGAAGCTCAAGATAGCTCTGCTTATGATATGTTTCCTGGAAAAGAATATATGTGCCGATTCCCGCATCCTTGAGCTTTCTGTAGTTTTCAACCGTTGTTGCGGCAATGTTGACATTAACTCTTCTGATTGCACCATTTTTGTGGTTAACACTGTAAATTGTTTTGATGCATTCAAGTATATATTCAATGGGGTTGTTTACGGGATCCTCACCTGCTTCGATTGCAAGACGCTTGTGACCCATATCCTGAAGAGCAATAACCTCATTGCGAACCTCTTCCTGAGTAAGTTTCTTTCTGGGAATTGTTTTATTCTTCATATGGTAAGGGCAGTAAACACAACCGTTAACGCAGTAATTTGAGAGATAAAGAGGTGCAAACATAACAATTCGGTTGCCGTAAAAAGCAAGCTTGATTTCTTCTGCAATTTTATAAATCTGCTCAACCTTTTCGGGAATATCGCAGGCAAGAAGCACCGATGCCTCACGGTGGGTAAGTCCTTTGCAGGTTGTCCCGTTGCCGCTTCTTACAGGTCTTGCCTTTTCGAGTATTTCGTCAATAAGTTCAACATTATTCTTATTAGCCTCTGCATACGCAATAGTATCAAGAATTTCTTGGTCATTAATAAATTCTTCTGCTTCGAGTGACTTGGGGTTATAAATTGCCATATATATTTTCCTTTCAGATTATTATTTAATTATATCTCCGCGTTCAGTAACGATGCGGTAGCCGATTTCTTTCATTGATTCTGCAAGATTTTTTATTTCTTGCGCAGATTCATTGCCGCTTGAAAGCTTGTTGTTATAAAGCTCATATTTTTTTCTTTCAGATAAAGGTGAAAGATTAGGCATAATAACATTAGCGCCTGCAAGAATGCCTTTTTCTCTGCCGCCTTTTTCGAGTGAACCGAGTGCCGTTGTGGCCGGCAAGAGAATATTTGGTTTTATCAGCCTGATAATTGATAATAGGAAGCAGGTTAAATCAACGCTGCCTGCAGGCATATCCCGGAAAGGTGTTGCGATATGCGGAATAAAAGGACCTATTCCGCACATATCAGGCTGAAATTCTTCGATAAATTTCAAATCCTTTGCAATGCATTCAACCGTTTGATAAGGGGAACCAACCATAAACCCGCAGCCTGTCTGAAATCCGATTTCACGAAGATTTTTTAAACATTCCATACGGTTATCAAATAACATTTCTTTGGGATGAAGTTTGCCGTAATGCTCTTTGTCAGCCGTTTCGTGACGAAGAAGATAACGGTCTGCACCCACATCAAAAAGCCGTTGATAGCTTTCTTTGCATTTCTCGCCGAGAGAGAGAGTAACCGCGCATTCGGGATATCTGCGCTTGATTTCTGAAATTATTCCGCAAAGCACCTCATCGCTGTAAAACGGGTCTTCCCCGCCCTGCATAACAAAGGTACGGAATCCAAGTGAGTAACCCTCGTTGCAGCATTCAAGAATTTGTTCCGCCGTCAGTCTGTATCGCTCACAAGCCGAATTTGAGCGGCGTATTCCGCAGTATATGCAATCGTTTTTGCAGATATTGCTTATTTCAACAAGCCCTCTGATGAATACTTTGT
>JAZRTQ010000023.1:0-5804 GCA_045652165.1 Acutalibacteraceae bacterium
CTTCTTAATGAGCATATTGATAAACTTCACGCAGTTGCCAAAAAGCTCTTCCTTGATGAAAAGATGAGCGGCGAAGAGTTTGCTGAAATTATGAACGGCACAACTGAATTTGCAGCTCCTGCAGAAGAAGTAACAGAAACAACAGAAGAATAAAAAATGCCCCGCATCGGTAATCCGATGCGGGGCTGAATTTTTAGTTAAGCTTTGTAAGAGTATCCATTACATAGTTGCCAAAGTCTTCGCAGGTTGCGCCGTCTGCTCTGCCTGTGATGTGAAGCTTCTTCTCTTCATACATACAGATGTCGAGTGCTCTTTCAAGCTTGTCTGCCTCAGCCTGCTTGCCGATGTGTGAAAGAAGCATAACTGCTGCACGGAGCATTGAGCAGGGGTCTGCATACTGTCCTCTGCCTTCTCTCATCATTCTGGGAGCAGAGCCGTGAATTGCTTCAAACATAGCATACTTCTTGCCGATGTTAGCGCTGCCTGCGGTGCCTACGCCGCCCTGGAATTCAGCAGCTTCGTCGGTGATGATGTCGCCGTAAAGGTTGGGAAGAACAAATACCTTGAAATCTGTTCTTCTCTTCTTATCAATAAGTTTTGCGGTTGTGATGTCGATATACCATTCATCGGTTATGATTTCGGGATAATCTTTTGCAACCTCTTTGCAAAGGTTAAGGAATTTACCGTCTGTGGTTTTGATAACGTTTGCCTTCTGAATGATTGAAACTCTTTCCTTCTTGTTTCTTCTTGCATAGTCATATGCAAGCTTTGCAATTCTCTTTGTGCCTTCTGTTGTTGTAACAACAAAGTCCATTGCAAGGTCATCGGTAACGTGAAGACCCTTTGAACCAACTGCGTATGCACCCTCAGTGTTTTCTCTGAAGAATGTCCAGTCAATGCCTTCTTCGGGAACCTTAACGGGGCGGAGATTTGCAAAAAGGTCAAGTGCCTTTCTCATTGCAACGTTTGCACTTTCAATGTTGGGCCAGGGATCGCCTGCCTGAGGAGTTGTTGTGGGTCCCTTAAGGATAACGGGGCACTTTTTAAGCTCTTCAAGCACATCATCGGGAATAGCCTTGTTTACAGCAACTCTGTTTTCAATGGTAAGACCGTCGATGGTCTTGAACTCAATTTTGCCTGCATCAACATCATCCTTAAGAAGGAAAGCAAGAACTCTTGCGGCTTCGTTTGTGATGATGGGGCCGATGCCGTCACCTCCGCAAACGCCGATGGTGAGTTTATCAAGTGTTGAATAATCAATGAAATCGCCCTGCTGTTTGATGGCGTCGCTTCTTGCGTCCTGCTCTCTGATAAGAGCTTCAAACTTTTCAACAGCAGCCTTTATCTGTACTTCAGTCATTTTTATTTCTCCTTATTCAGCTTGTTTTTTAGTGTAATTCAGAAGTCCGCCTTCAAGAATCATAGCGGTCTGTCTGTCTGAATAATCATAGCAAAGCTCATATTCTTCGCCTTTGGTTATGTTCTTGATAACAACTTTTTTGCCGTTTGCAATGCAATCGCGGATATTATCGAGAGCAAGAATATCGTCTGTATCAATCTTATCGTAATCATCTGCGTTTGCAAATGTGAATGGCATAATACCTGCGTTGATAAGGTTTGCGCAGTGGATTCTTGCAAATGATTTTGCGATAACCGCTTTGATTCCGAGATAAAGGGGAACAAGTGCGGCGTGCTCTCTTGATGAGCCCTGACCGTAGTTTGCACCGCCTATGATGAAGCCCTTGCCTGCCGCCTTGCAACGCTCTGCAAAGTGCTCATCACACTGCTTGAAGCAGAAGTTTGAAAGGAAGGGGATATTTGAACGGTAGGGAAGAATCTTTGCGCCTGCGGGCATAATGTGGTCGGTTGTGATGTTATCGCCAACCTTGAGGATTGCGGGAGCCTCGATGCTTTCGGGAAGCTCAACGCTTGTGGGGAAAGGCTTGATGTTGGGGCCGTATTTGATTTCAACCGAATCAGCCTCTTCTGCCGAAGCGGGCTCAACAATCATATTGTCGTTGATGATGAAACGCTCGGGCATATTGATTTCGGGCATTTCGCCGAGAGTTCTGGGGTCAGTGAGATAGCCTGTGATTGCCGATGCGGCGGCAACCTCGGGGCTTACAAGATAAATTCCCGCATCAGCGGTGCCTGAACGGCCTTCAAAGTTTCTGTTGAAGGTACGGAGTGAAACACCCTTTGACTGCGGTGACTGACCCATACCGATGCAGGGACCGCATGAGCATTCAAGAAGTCTTGCACCTGCCGAAAGAATATCAGAAAGCGCACCGTTGAGTGAAAGCATATTAAGAACCTGCATTGAGCCGGGGGAGATTGCAAGGCTTACGTTGGGAGCAACTTTCTTGCCCTTGAGTATTGCCGCAACCTTGAGAAGGTCAAGCAGAGATGAGTTTGTGCATGAGCCGATGCAAACCTGGCTGATTTCGATATTGCCGATTTCTTCAACTGTTTTAACGTTATCGGGCATATGAGGCATTGCAGCCATGGGAGCAAGAGTTGAAAGGTCAATGTCGATGATTTCATCGTAAACAGCATCTTCATCGCTCTTAAGCTCTGACCAATCTTCTTCACGGCCCTGAGCCTTAAGGAATGCCTTTGTGATTTCATCAGAGGGGAAAACAGAGGTTGTTGCGCCAAGCTCTGCACCCATATTTGTGATGGTTGCTCTTTCGGGAACAGAAAGAGTTTTAACACCCTCGCCGCCGTATTCAATAATTTTGCCTACACCGCCCTTAACGGACATAATGCGAAGAACTTCAAGGATAACATCCTTTGCACCAACCCAGGGTGAAAGCTTGCCTGAAAGGCGAACAAGTGTCATTTTGGGCATTGTGGTGTAGTATGTGCCGCCGCCCATTGCAACAGCAACGTCAAGACCGCCTGCACCGATTGCGAGCATACCTATGCCGCCGCCTGTGGGTGTGTGGCTGTCGGAGCCGATAAGAGTTTTGCCGGGCTTGCCGAAACGCTCAAGATGAAGCTGGTGGCAGATGCCGTTACCGGGCTTTGAGAAAAGAAGACCTCTTTTCTTTGCAACGCTCTGAATAAATCTGTGGTCATCTGCGTTTTCAAAACCGTTCTGAAGAGTGTTGTGGTCGATATATGAAACCGAAAGCTCTGTGCGTACTCTTTCAACGCCCATTGCTTCAAATTCAAGATATGCCATGGTGCCTGTTGCGTCTTGGGTGAGGGTCTGGTCAATTTTTAATCCTATCTCTGTGCCGGGAATCATTTCACCGCTCACAAGATGGCTTTTGATGAGTTTCTGGCCTATAGTAAGTCCCATATCCATCCTCCTTAAAAAATATACTTTAATATTGTATTGCAATGAATTGTCTTTGTCAAGTATAAAATAAACAATGGACAAACAGAAAAATTTGTGATATTGTTTAAACAGAAAGGGTGATTTTTATGTTTTATAAAATTGAAAATGAATTTCTTACCTGTGAAATAGACGATATGGGTGCTCAGCTCCATTCGCTTGTTTCAAAGGAAAACGGAAAAGAATATATCTGGTACGGCAAAACTGAAATATGGTACGGTCAGGCACCCGTGCTTTTCCCTATAATCGGTCAGCTTATCAACGATAAATTTTTATATAACGGCAATGAATACACAATGCCCAAGCACGGTATTGCAAGAAAACTTCCGTTCAATGTTAAGGAATGCTCAGACGCAAAGGCTGTTTTCAGCCTTGAAAGCGATGAGAATACACTCAAAGGCTATCCGTTTGATTTTGAGCTTCTTCTCACTTTTGAGCTTTGCGGTAAATCACTTGTGAACACAATGACGGTTATCAACAAAACCGACGGTGATATGTATTTTTCAATCGGTGCTCATCCCGGATTCAACTGCAATATCGGCGATGTAATTGAATTTGAATATCCTGAAACCCTTGAAACAGAGCGTATTGATAGCGAAAATCTTCTTATTCCCGAAAAGTTCCCCGTTATTGAAAACAGCCGTGAAATAGAAATAACCGAGGATGTTTTCAAAAAGGATGCGCTTATTCTTTCAGGCATAAAATCCGAAAAGCTTCGCATAAAGGGCGAAAATGAAATTGAATTTACTTTCGGCAAATGCCCCGTTCTCGGTATCTGGGCAAAGCCCGGTGCACCCTATGTTTGCATTGAACCCTGGTACGGAATCAATGACGGCAGAGAGGTTGTTGACGATTTCTCGAAGAAGAGAGAAATTCAGCATCTGGACAAAGGCGAAACCTTTGAATATGCCTGGAAAGTTGAAATAATCAAATAAATGAAAAAACAGGTCATTGAAAAATGACCTGTAATTTTTTTATCCGAAAACGGTTTCTGCAAATCTTACGGCGCCCATTGCATCGGGTGAGAAGCTGTCTGCGCCAATCATTTCGGCATATTCGTTTGTCATAACCGCACCGCCGACCATAACCTTGCATTCGGGGGCTTCGATACGAAGAAGCTTGATTGTTTCTTCCATTGAGGGCACGGTTGTTGTCATCAGAGCACTCAAGCCCACAAGCTTGACATTGTTGTTTTTAACCGCATCAACAACAGCTTCGGGTGCTATGTCTTTGCCGAGGTCAATAACATCGTAACCGTAGTTTTCAAGAAGAACCTTGACGATGTTTTTGCCTATATCGTGAATATCACCTTTTACCGTTGCGATAACGATTTTTCCTTTTTTGCTCTGATCCGAGGGGATTGCGGATTTAACCGCTTCAAATGCCTGTTTTGCCGCTTCGGCACTCATAAGAAGCTGCGGCAGATAAACCTTTTTCTCCTCAAATCCCTTGCCTACCGTGTTGAGTGCGGGGATTATCATTCCGTCTATGATTTCCATAGGCGAAACGGTTTTCAATGCCTTTGCGGCAAGAGTGCCCGATTGCTCTTTCAAGCCTTTTATAATCGACTGCTCAAGTGTTATATCTGCAGTCTGAACAATGGGTTTTGAATCGGCGGGGGAGAGTGAAGAGGCAAATTCTATATAATTTGCACAGTTGTTATCATAGCCCTTAAGTGCCATAAAGCAATGCCAGGCTTTCATCATTTCTTCGGAAAACGGATTGATAATTGCGCAGTTCAACCCGCATTGCATTGCCATAGTGTAAAAAATGGAATTTATATCCGCTCTGTTGGGTAATCCGAAAGAAATATTTGAAACACCGAGCGATGTTTTAATGCCTTTTTCATTAAGCTTTTTAACCGCTTCAAGAGTAATATTTGCACTGTTTGAATCGCTTGAAACAGCCATTGCGAGAGGGTCAACAATAATGTCTTTTTTGTCAATTCCGTATTCCGAAGCACGGGCGATTATTCTTTTTGCAATTTCGATTCTGCCCTGTGCGGTGTCGGGAATTCCGCTTTCATCAAGAGTAACCGCGATTGCAACGCCACCGTATTTTTTTATGAGCGAAAAAACGGCATCCATACTCTCTTTTTTGCCGTTAACGGAATTTATCATTGCCTTGCCGTTATAAATTCTCATTGCTTTTTCCATTGCTTCGATATTAACGGTGTCAATCTGCAAGGGCAAATCAATTACTGCCTGAACCGCACGGATAACTCTTTCCATCATTTCGGGTTCGTTGATTTCGGGCAGACCAACATTGACATCAAGCACAGAAACGCCTTTTTTGTTTTGTGCAAGAGCTTCGTTGAGAATATAGTTTATATCGTTTTCACGCAAAGCTTCTTTGAATCGTTTTTTGCCCGTGGGATTTATTCTTTCGCCGATTATAACGGGCATATCGCCGATTTCAACCGCATGAGTATATGATGAAACAAGAGTGCGGTTTTTCTTTT
>JAZRTQ010000024.1:0-15291 GCA_045652165.1 Acutalibacteraceae bacterium
ATATCTTTCGGGATGAGCCACTACGGGCACATACCCCTCTGCAATAAGCTTTTCAAGCTTTGTATATACAGATGCCGAATGCTCGTAAAAATCAAATTCAACCAACGGATATCTTGAATTATTAAGCGTGATAAGCTTGCCCTCAAGAAGATGCTCCGCAAAATTTTCACCGCAGAAAATCTCCTGCCCGGGATAAATTTCAATATCAACATCCCGCTCCCTGAGGCGCGCATTCAGCAGATCAATCATATCGGCAAATTCCGCACACCACATATTACGGTAAGAGCCCGTAACGTTGCTGTGGGGAGTTGCAATTATCTTTTTTGTGCCGCCTGAACGCGCAATTCTTGCCATTTCGATTGATTCTTCAATGTTAACCGAACCGTCATCAAGACCGAACAGGATATGACAATGAATATCGTTCATTTACGACACCTCCGAACATAATTCCGCAATTATAAACAGTTTATATCAAAAGTAAACAAAAGTCAATACATACACATATAAAATACATTATTATACAAAAAAACTGACCCTGTGCCGTCCGACGGCGCAAGGTCAGGCTGATTTATTCAAAGAAATCACATATAGAATTTTTTGTACCACTGTGCAAAACGGCGAAGTCCTTCACGAAGAGAGGTTGAGGGCTTGAAGCCGAAATCTCTTTCAAGTGCACTTGTATCCGCATAAGTTACGGGCACGTCACCTGCCTGCATGGGAACCAGCTTCTTATGAGCCTCAAAATCATAATCGGCAGGAAGAACACCTGCAGCTACAAGCTCCTGCTGAAGAATATCAACAAAATCGAGAAGATTCTCGGGGCTGTTATTGCCTATGTTATAAACTCTGTAGGGCGGTACGGGAAGTCCGTCCTCGCCGTTTTCCTTTTCGGGTGCACACTGCATAACGCGTTTGACACCCTCAACGATGTCATCAACATAGGTGAAATCTCTCTTACAGTTGCCAAAATTGAAAATCTGAATATTCTCCCCTGCCCTGAGCTTATTGGTAAATCCGAAATAAGCCATATCGGGTCTGCCCGCAGGTCCGTAAACGGTGAAGAAACGAAGACCCGTTGAGGGGATATTATAAAGCTTTGAATAAGAATGAGCCATAAGCTCATTGCTCTTTTTGGTTGCCGCATAAAGGCTTACAGGGTTATCAACCTTATCGTCTGTGCTGTAAGGAATTTTTTTGTTTGAACCGTAAACACTCGATGATGAAGCATAAACAAGATGCTCAACGGGATTGTTACGGCAAGCCTCAAGAATGTTATAGAAACCGATAATGTTGCTCTCAATATAAACATCGGGATTGGTGATTGAATAACGCACACCTGCCTGAGCAGCAAGATTCACAACAACATCAAAGCCGTATTTTTCAAAGCTTTCGTCAATAAGTTTTCTGTCAGCGATATTGCCTTCTATGAAAACAAACTGACTGCCTTTAAAGCTTTTCTGAACTGCAAGGTTCAATATTTCCGTAAGACGATACTTCTTGATTGAAACATCGTAATAGTCATTCATATTGTCGATGCCGACTATTCTAATATTATCCGTTGTGCGTAAAAGCTCCATAACAAGGTTTGAGCCGATAAATCCTGCCGCACCCGTAACGAGCACGGTTTTTCCGTTAAGATTAACATTCTGTGTTAACATAAATTCACCTTATCCGTAGATTATTTTATTTACTCTTCTTGCCGCATCATTAATGTCAAACGAAACAATTGCCATACCGTTATAATACTTATAGGTATAAGCGTCGCTGAAAGGAACGTGATGCGATTCCATATTAAGCCCGCTTCTCATTGCATCCGATGCAACATTGCCGATAACCGATGTCAGCTCAGAAAGGCTGATATTTGTTTTAACAAGTCCGAATGCAAAATTGGTTAAGTCATATATTTCCGAAATACTCTTTTCGCGTATTATCTTTTTGGCAAGAGTTTCAATAACCTTTCTCTGTCTTTCGGTACGCTTGAAGTCGCTGTCTATCTTACGGATTCTCATATATGCAAGTGCTCTGTCGCCGTTGAATTTGTTGGGACCAACTTCATAGCGTACCGCACCGCCACTGTAATTCGTAAGATAATCAACCTCTTTCTGTGTAAGGCTGATTGTAACGCCGCCTGCCTTATCAACGAAATCGGTAACGCCGTTGAAATCAACAACAACGAATCTCTGAATGTCAAGGTCGAGGAGCTGATTTACGGTATTGACGCAAAGTCCGACACCGTCAAACGAATAAGCAGCGTTGATTCTGTTCCAGCCTCTGCCCTCGATGGGAACAAGCGAATCTCGGAGAATGGAAACCATTTTGACAGAACCCGTTTTTTTGTTATATGAAACAACAATCAAGGCATCGCTTCTGCCTCTTTCCTTTGTTACATCTCGGGAGTCAGTTCCGATAACAAGAATATTTTCGATGTTGGGGTCTTTCTTTGCAACTTTATAAATCGGTGTTTTACCGTAAACACTTTTAACATTCTCGGTTCTGCCGAAAGATGCATTTCTGTCAAGACCGTCGCCTACCGGGCCATTTTTTCCGCCTTGATTTACATTGTTCGGAAGGGTTTCAAGATCTCTGCCTACATCCTCTTCACGGAGAGTTACATTTGCCCATTCATCAGGTTGAGGATCCTGCTCGGGAACAACATATTCATCGCTTCTTTCAACAATATCCACATCTTCATATGCATTATTGTTATAGCTGATTATGAGGGGCAAAGCCACACCTGCAACTGTTCCGATTATCAGAACAAAAGGAATAAGCAGGAGAAGCGCAAGTATTCTCTTTTTCTTTGATTTCTTTTCTTTTTTCATAAAAGCACCCGATTTAACTTAAATTTCTGCTGTTATATTATATTTTAACATATAGACTGAAAAAATACAATAATTTACACCTTAATATAAAGTTTTAATTTACCTCCTTGTTTTTTATTTTTGTATGATAACTGTGTGCCTTTTTAACAGTTAAATCGGGTATGGTTCGCTTTGCAAAGATGAAGAAGTCGTTTTCTTCCGATTTGGCGTATACAGATACGCCAAATCGGAAAAAACGGCTAAAAAGAAACATATGATACACAGTTAAATTTTACGCTGTATTTTAATAAAACTTTCAAAAGGTTATTTACAACAGAATCAAACCTTACTATCGGGAGTTTCTTTTGTTCTTCGCTTTGCAAAAGAACCATGGTGTTAGTTTAACATCAACGGGTGCCATTGCCGCCCCCATATTGTTGGGGTCTTTAACTCCGTAATCCTGAATTCTGCCGATTATTATCTGTTCTATTCTGACTTTACCTTTTGACGGTGCAACAACTGCCGCACCCGCCGCAGTTGCGGTCCATTGAGCGGTTGGTGTTCGCTGTCCGCCGTATTCAAGCGGCATTCTGAACTGCTTTTCGGCAGAGCAAAAATGCGAAGAAGTTGAAGCAACGGCGGCATTTACGCATCCCGTTTCCGCGCAAAATGCCGCGGCGGCAAGCGAAAGTGACATTGTGGAACAAGCGCCGTAAACACCCATAAGCGGAATGCCTATATCTCTTACGCCAAAACACGTGCCGCTGCATTGGCTTAGCAAATCACCTGCAAAAATAATATCGCATTCTTCGGGCGAAAGTCCCGCTTTGCTGACCGCGCGTGTCACCGCATTTGAATGAATAACGCTTTCCGCTTTTTCCCATGAATCCTCACCCGCTGAAGCATTTTCATAAATATAATCAAATTCCTCGCCGAGAGGACCCTCTCCCTCATTTTTGCCCACAACCGATGCATAACCGATAACTCCGGGGCGTGAAGGTAAATTCAAAGTATATCTGCCGACTCTTTCAGGCATATTACCACCTCAAATAAATATTTTCGCAGATATTTTTGCCGTAAAAGCAATAATTATGCAAAAAGGCTGCCTTACCGTTTGGTAAGACAGCCTTTGAATATTCAATTACTGCTGAAAACGATTAAGGAAAGCTTTTGTTCTTTCCTGCTGAGGATTGCAGATAACCTCTTCGGGAGTTCCCTGCTCAACTATGTGACCGTCATCCATAAAAATAATATGGTCGGAAACATCTCTTGCAAAAGCCATTTCGTGAGTAACAATAACCATTGTCATATGCTCTGCTGCAAGACTTTTGATAACCTTAAGAATTTCGCCCGTAAGTTCGGGGTCAAGAGCCGATGTGGGCTCATCAAAGAAGAGAATATCGGGATTCATAGCAAGAGCTCTTGCTATTGAAACTCGCTGTTGCTGACCGCCCGAAAGCTCGCAGGGATAGGCATTCACCTTTTCCGAAAGACCTACCTTTTCAAGAATTTCAACCGCATTTTTATTGATTTCTTCAAGAATCTGTTTCTTATTTTTTCTCCAGTCGGGTCGTTTTTTCGCCTGAAGACGAACCGCAAGAGTCACATTATCAAGCACACTGTATTGCGGAAAAAGGTTGAAGGACTGGAAAACAAGACCAACCGAAAGACGGTTTTTGCGGATTTCTTCTTTTGAAAGCTTTTTGTTGTTATCTGAATCAAAAACAACATTTCCGTTAACGGTAATTTTTCCTTTTTCAGCAGTTTCAAGAGATGTTATACAGCGAAGAAGAGTTGTTTTACCGCTGCCCGACGAACCGATTATTGAGAGCACCTTGCCCTCTTCAAGTTCAAAATCAATGCCCTTGAGAACATTGTTGCTGCCGAAGCTTTTATGAATATCTTTGACTTCAAGTATTGCCATTTCCTTCACCTCCGTCAGCTATGATAATAATCGAGTTTCTTTTCGAACTTGCCGAAAAGAACTGTCAGCAAGCCGTTGAATACCAGATAGAATGCACCTGTATAGAACAAGGGCCAGATAAGACCGTCGGACTTTGCGAATGCCTGTGCACTCCAGATGATTTCATAAACCGCGATAATTCTTGCAAGCGATGTGTCCTTAACAAGAGTTATTATTTCATTACCCATAGGAGGAACAATGCGTTTTACAACCTGCATAAGAATAACCTTAAAGAATGTCTGGCTCTTTGTCATACCGAGCACCTGGCAGGCTTCATACTGACCCTTGGGAATGGACTCAATGCCGCCTCTGTAAATTTCCGAGAAATAGCAGGCGTAGTTGATGATAAATGAAATCATAACCGCTACAAAACGCTCGAAAATAGTCCAGGTTGCAAGCCATTCAATAAAGAAATTGGGGTTGGGAATGTCCTTTGCCCATTCACCCACAAGACCGGGTCCGTAATATATAACAATGAGCTGAAGCATAAGCGGTGTGCCTCTTATTACCCAGACAAAGGTTTTCATAAGCCATTTGAGAGGCTTGAATTTGCTCATCGAGCCAAAGCATATGAGCAAGCCGAGAGGAATTGCACCGAGCAGAGTCAGAGCAAAAATCTCGACCGTTGTGCCGAAGCCTTCAAGCAGGCTGAGCGATACTTCCTTAAACATAAATTATTTACCTTTCACACAAAAAGCAGAGGGCATATGCCCTCTGCCTGAATATTATGTTTGCTGATTATGCAAGAGTAAGTTCGTACTTCTCTGCAAGCTGGCCGAGTGTGCCGTCTGCCTTAAGATCAGCCATAATGGTATTGATAGCATCTGCAAGGTCTGAACCCTGGCGGCAAGCAATGCCGTATTCTTCGCTTGTGAGCTCAATGCTGTAGGTGAAATCAGCGTAGCTTGTGCCTTCACCTGTCATTGCGTTAGCCATTGTGATATCGATAACGCAAGCATCTGCTGCACCGCTGCTTACTTCCATAAGAGCGTTTGACTGAGTAAGAACTGCTGTGTAATCAAGGTTTGCTTCCTTACAAGCTTCTTCACCTGCTGAACCTGCTTCAACTGCGAAGGTAAGGTCTGCAAGGCTTTCAACTGTTGCATAATCAGCGATCTTATCTGCTGCCATAACAACAACCTGAGCATTCTTAACATATGCGTTTGAAACTGATGCATTTGCAAGAGCTTCATCTGTAATTGTCATACCGTTCCAGATGCAGTCAATTGCCTTTGACTTAAGCTCAAAGAACTTGTTATCCCAGTCAATCTCAACGAATTCAATTGCAACGCCGAGCTTTTCGCCTGCAAGACGGGCAAATTCAGCATCAAAGCCTGTCCATTCATCGCTGCCCTCTTCTTTATAATCCATGGGAGCATAATCTGTGATACCAACGATGAGTGTGCCCTTATCCTTGATGTAATCAAGGTCTGTTGCTGCTGCATCGGGAGCAGCTGTGGTTGTTTCTGCAACATCGCCGTTGCCGCCGCAAGCAGCAAGAGCAAATAACATAACAAATGCGAGTGCAAGTGCAAGTAACTTCTTCATAATGTTTCTCCTTTTGGCTTTACAAGCCGTTTTCTGTTGTGCTAATACATTATCACACTAAAGCGTTTTTGTCAATATTATTTTATTTTTTCTTATTAAACTTAAGAGCGTTTTTAATCTTTTCTTTCTTCTCTGCCTTAATTCTTGCAAACTCTTCAAGACTTTCCTGCTCAAACTCGCTGTATTTCAGAGTATCGCTGTTGAGATTTGATATTTTTTCAACCTTTTCATTTATGCCTATGCCAATGAACTGGAACTCAACGAGAACAACCTTGAGCTCGTCTCTTGCTATATTTATAATGTTCGGTTCTTTGATACCCTTCGGATAGATTTCAAATGTGCTGTATTCTTCAACAGGAACGCAGATTCTGTCGCAACCACCCATTGTTGCAAGGGTTTTGCCATTCAATGACACTGTGATTTCCTGATCTTCATTGCTTCTTTCGCCCGTGATAACAACAAGTGTTCCGCCGTTTTCGTTATAATCGTTGTAATCATTGATTTCATCTTCATCGTTTCTGATGAACATAAGTCCATTGACTTCGTCATAAACAAAAGTTAAAAACTCTATAGAATCAAGCGGAGGATATTTTTTGCAAACAGCCTTTACTGCCTTGTCATAGTCACCCGATGAATCAAGGGCATCCAAAAAGATTTTCTTTGATTCCGAAATTCTTTTAGCAGAAGAAGAATCGCTGTGTGCCAATGAAACTTTTATTTCATCCGCCTTTTTCATTCTCGCTTTTTCTTCTTTTTTGCCATTGGTAAACAGATATATTGTAACTGCTAAAAGAGCAAATCCAACAATTTTAAAGAATATCCCTACATCTGCATCTGAAATCCATCCAAGGAAGAGTGCTATTGCAGTTCCTATGGCGCAGTATTTTGCATATGTTAATGACTTAATTTCTTCCTTGGTTTCATTAACCGACTTAAGACGGTCAACTTCACTTTCAAATCTTTCTTTGCTTATAGGATAGCTGACCGCAACCTCCTCGGACGCTTTGTTCATTAACTGTGCGGCGGCAAATCTTTCGCCTCTGTATTCATATACAATAACCTGAACGGGAATATAGGCAAGATAATCTTTTTGAGCGGTTACGGCAGTATCAACATTAAGGTCTTCGCTGAAATCTCCCGGACAGTTATGTTCAGCCTCAACATAGCTCCAGAATCTTACAGCATCTTCTTCCTCTTCAACTATTCTCACTGCCCAGATTCTGTCTTCCTCATCATCGGCATGAGCAATTTCGCAGAAATCACCTGCAACCTGTGGGGAAGAGGGATTAATCTTTATTAAATCCAGGTCACTCAATGAACCGTTGATTGTATTTTCCAGGTCTTTTATTAAATCAATTTCGGTAATTGTTCTTTCTTCACTTAAAAGAGCAACAGCCTCTTCGGAAGAGTATGGCGTTAAATCCCGATTGAGTGCATTTGAAGCAACAAGGGTTTTGTGTACTGTGTGATTAAAACTTCCTCTTGCAGGCTGTCTGTCAACTACAGTTCGGGTTTTGGTAACCGGCTCCTTCACCCACTCGGTCTTTCCGTTTACGGTTACAGCCTTTTCTTTATAATCGGTATAAATTTCTTCACGGTTATAGCAAGCCGTTCCGAAGAAATCAACGCTGCACTCGGAAACACTTATTCTGAAAGGATAGCTTTTTTCAGTTACGGATTTTATTTCTATGCCCGAAAGAACATCGGGTACGGTTCTTTTATCCTTACCAAGATATGAAAGAAAGCTTTCTATGCATTCACGGGTTGAGCGGTTCTTTTCAACAACATAAATTTCAGTGGTTAAATCGTCAATTGCTTCAAGTGCAGTTTCATTTTTGGCATCAAGGTCAAGAACCTTGTTGTAATATTCTAAAGCTGTATCGGTGTCGCCGCTGTTTTTAAACTGCTCTGCACGGGCAAGAAGATTTTCAATTTCGGCAGAGTGGTCAATCTCAACCATCATCTTTTTTGCTTCTTCAACAGAATATTTGCTGTTGCAATTCTGGCAAACAAAAAGACCTTCCTGTTTAACAAGATCTGTTCCACCGCACATTTCGCACACGATATGTTTCATTATTTTTGCTCCTTTCAAATTTGTTCTTAATTTGAATTATAGCAATCGCATATTTAAAAATCAACATATTACAGCAATTTTATACAAAAAACCGG
This sequence comes from Acutalibacteraceae bacterium, assembly GCA_045652165.1. GTDB lineage: Bacteria > Bacillota > Clostridia > Oscillospirales > Acutalibacteraceae > CAG-177. The sequence goes on from JAZRTQ010000024.1 coordinate 8,482, forward strand.
CTTGCATTGCTGCAAGCCGGTTGATATAGTTTTATTCTGATTAATAAAGCACCTTTGAAAGCACAAAACAAGTCCATAACGCAACAACAAAGAATCCTTCTGCGGGAATTGCAAGTTTTGTATACGGGCATTTCCAGCCTTTATCAACAAAAAGGAAAATTGTTCTTGTTACAAAAACCGTTGTTGCAAAGAAAAGTCCGCCAACAAGTGAATAAACGGGAGTTCCAAGTGCAACGGTAAGATAAAGCAAGAATGCACCCAAAGCAAAAGAAATTCCGCCGTAATAAACTCTGATTTCTGTTTTGCCCGCATTGTCAACGGGTTTTACCGAAAAGCTTTCAGCATTTTTTATGGGATTGGTGATGAAAACAATTGCCATGCCCCAAAAATATAATATAAGACAAATCACCGCTACGCTTGCAGGAATATTAACTGCCAGAATCTCTTTTAACGCTTCCATTTTTATCCTCCGGATTAAAACTTACGGTTTTCTTCGTACTTCTGCTTTACAGCCTCATAGGTTTCTGCGGGAATATCGGGATTACCCTTTGAATATGAAGGAATGAGCATATCGCCTGCAACTTCGGGGTCTGTGCACTGGGTATCGTTTCTCCAGATTTCACGAACCTCGGGATCTCTGAGGTTGGGAATATCCTGAGGTGCACCGTTTGCAAGCAATGAACGGTAAGCAAACATACCGGGAAGGAACATATCCATAGCTTCATAAACATCAATAATATCCATATCATCTCTGCCGCGAAGCTTTTCGATGAAGTTATACATTGTGTAGTAGTCTGAACCGCCGTGACCCGAATCTTCTGCCTTCTTGCTCAGATAATCGGCTGTTGAGGTGTTAACTGATTCGGATTTGTTATCGCCCTCGTTAACATCGCAGTTAACAAAAAGAGTTTTTACTCCGCCGTTATCCTCATCTTCTCTTGAGCTTTCCATTCTGCCCTTTGAGCCGTAAATTGAATACCAGATTGAATCCTTTGAACAGCCAACGCCGTGGATACTCTTAAGAATTGCACCGTTTTCAAGAGTTATGACTTCCATTCCTATCGGACCTGCTTTTGCACCCATTCTTGCCATTCTTGCATTGAATGGAACTTCAAAGCCCGTTACCTTAACGGGTCTCATTCCTGTGATATGAATAAGGGGACCAATTGAATGTGTGCAATAATAGCAAGCGTGCATTGTGTTACGCCAATGCTCGGGAACGCCTCTTGTTATATCGTGCCAGATGGATTCGCAGTTGTGCATATATTCGCCCTCGCCGTATTCAAACTCGCCGAGAACGCCGTCACGGTAAAGCTCGCGCATCTTTTTAGGTGCGGGCATATAGCAATAGTTTTCAGCATACGCATAAACTCTGCCTGTTCTTTCAACTGTTTCGATAAGCTCAACTGCTTCTTTCATTGTCTGAACGGGAAGAACTTCGCTGATAACATCAAGACCTTTTTCAAGGCATCTGATTGCAAAGGGAACGTGTGCATTTGCATAGTTTGCAAGCACAACACAATCCATATCGTGGTTGATAAAATCTTCAAAATCTGTGTAGAATGTTATATCTTTATCGTTGAATTCATCCTTTACTCTGTTGAGGAAAGGTTCATAGTTATCGCAAATCGCAACGAGTTCAGCATTATCGGAGCACTCGCAGTAACGCATCATTGTTCTGCCTCTGCCTGCACCGAGAACACCAACCTTGATTTTGGGTGCTTTGAAAATCTTTTTATAGAAACTGCAGTCCTCGTTAACCATATCAATGCTGTCAACGTTATATTCAGTTATAACTGCTTCCCAGCGCTTCTGCATACCCTCTGCATATTCAACGGGAACAAAGCCTGATGAGAGATAGCTCTTTACAGCACCCTTGCGCCACTCATCGGTGGTAAGATAGATATAATCGACCTTCTGTGCTGCAAGCTTTTTAACGCAGACATTGTTAAGATATTTTCCGAGACCCTTGCCTCTGAAGGGAGTTTTAATTCCGACCATATGAAGCTCACCGCAATTTTCTTCGGGATGGAAAATTGCAGTTGCTGTGCCGATATGCTCGCCTTCATAATCAAGGAAGAAAACATCGGTTTCAACATTTATATCATCGTGATAAGTGATTCTGGAATCAAAACGGCTTTTATCTGCATCATCTGCTTCAAGACCGTTTTTGCAACAGTCGAGCCAAGCCTGAATATCTTCCTCACCCTTATAGTTTACAATTGAATATCCTTCGGGCAATGCAAGATCTTCAATAGGAGTGCCTGCAAGCCAATACATTTTTAACTGTGCCATAAGTAATTGCTCCTTAAAATAAATGTTTGGTTAATTATACACCCCGAAGCTTCAAAAAGCAATACCGCAACAAACAAAAAGCAGACAGTTTTTAAGCTGTCTGCTTTGTTTTGTTATCTGTTGTTGATAAGCTTTGTGAGTTCAACGGGATCAACAATCTTGCCGTCTTTATAAACTCTCATATTGCCTGAAGCGATTTCATCGATGAGGATAACTTCATCGTTGTTATAACCGAACTCAAACTTGATATCCCAAAGGTCAAGACCGATTGACTTGAGGTCATCAGCAACAATCTTTGTTATTGCAAGAGTCTGAGCCTTCATGCTTTCGAACATTTCGGGGCTCATAATACCGAGAGCTGCAAGACCCTCACCTGTTACGAGGGGATCGCCGAGAGCATCGTTTTTGAATGTGCATTCAACATAGCCGCCTTCAAGAACTGTGCCGTCTGCAATATATTCGCCGTATCTGCGGATGAAGCTGCCTGTTGCAACAAGGCGGCAGATAACTTCAAGACCGTGGCCGAATACTTTGCCGGGAAGAACTTCCATTGTTGCATCATCAAGATTTGCACCAACATAGTGAGTCTTAATGCCTGCTTCTTTGAGAAGCTCGAAATAGTGGATTGATGTTTCAAGGTTTGCCTTGCCGATACCTTCGATGGTAAGACCAACAGTGTTCTCGCCGGGATCAAAAACGCCATCTTTGCCTGTGCAGTCATCCTTGAACTTAAGCATTACGTTGCCGTTATCAAGTGAATAAACGTCTTTTGTTTTGCCTTCATAAATCTTTTTCATAATGCAACACTCCTTTTGTCTTTTAAAACACATTTACTTTATCACAAATTTTTTTATTTGTATATATTTTTTTGTGAATTTTTTTATCGGAATTTCAAATTTTTTATATTTTACAAAAATAAAGTGAATTTGAAGTTTCTATATATAAAAAATTACAACACAAAACCCCACCCTGTGCCGAGGGTGAGGTTTGGTTCAATTAATCTGCATATGCTTCTTTAACTGCATAATATGAGGGCTTGGGATTACCCTCGCCGTCAACAAGACCCCAACCTGTTTCAACAGGGCAGTCTGACTGACCGCAAACATAACAGCTGTCGCTGTCGCCCCAGCAGTAAACATTCATTCCGATAACATAATCAACTTTACGGATTTTGGGAATGATATATTCAAAGAAATCAGCCTGACCCTCGGGAGTGTGGGGGAATCTGTAAAGTCCCATACCCTCTGCAAGCTCGCAATAAAGATGATTTGAATATTCGCCGTTAAAAATAAGGTCTGCGCGCTCTTCGGGAGTTCTGTCGCTGTAATCCCTGACTATTTCATCTCTCATATCTTCGGGAAGTCTGCTGATGAAATCATCAATATTTGCTCTTGCTTCTTTTTCGCTGTTATAGCCGTATTTCTGAAGAATTGCAATCTTTTCCGCCTTGGTTTTGGGCTCACCGTAGCCGATATAGCCGAATTCACAAAGGATAACGGGCTTGCCCGTTACAAGTCTTACAAAGTTGAGAAGTGTTATATATTGGTCTGCATTTTTGAGAACGGGTTCAAAGCAGCCAAGATACATATCAAGACCGACATAGTCGCAATACTGATGATATTTCTGCATTTTGAAAGGAAGCTGGGCAATTGCAAGACCGCCGAGGTTATAGCCGATAATTATATCGCCTCTTACGGGATACATTGCTTCAAGCTGCATACCGATAAACTCTGCAGCTTCATCAAGAGTGAGGGGCAGGGTGAAACGGTCAATACCCATTTCATTGGTAACCTGGAAAGCACCTACGATATCTTTAAGGTCTTCAACATAGAATTTTGCAATTTCCTGAATACCCTCTCTGCTTTCGGGCTTTCTGGGGTCAAGACCGTACGCAATATAGTCATCGGGATACGGAGTAATACCGAAAATCTTGATTCCGTTATCAACATATTTCTGACTTTCTTCTTTCCAGCGTTTATAGCTTTCGGAAATTGAACCGTCTGCGTTATAAGGGAAGGGAATATCGTCGCGGAACCATTCAACATTAGCTTCATTGATAAGCTCATACTGGGGGTCAAGATGGCAAACACCCTTCATAAATCCGCCGATTTTATCTTCCGCAACCTGAATTTCCTTATCAAAAGGAACTGTAACATCGGTTACAACAAGAGATAAAAGCGGAGTTATCATTGCAAGAATAAAGCCTATGATTTTGAAAAGAATTGTCATTTTCAAGCACTCCTTTTAAATATTCAATTCATTTTAGCAAAAATATGCAGTAAATACAATAGCTTTGTAACTGTTTTTTACGAAATTATTTCTTATCGGCATTCTTTGTTTGTTCGTATTTTACTATTGAAAATAATTCTTATATATGATAAAATCATTAAGTTAGCATTTGACATAAAATGGTGTTGTAAGACGGCAGAAAAGCCGCAAACAGAGGTGTATATAATGATTTGCAATAATGTTCTTGAGGCAATCGGCGAAACTCCGATTATCCGTCTCAACCATATGACCGGTGAAGATTCGGCAGAAATTCTTGTTAAGTTTGAAGGCCTTAATGTTGGCGGTTCAATAAAAACAAGAACGGCATATAATATGATACTTGCGGCCGAAAAGGCAGGTAAGATAAATAAAGACACAATTATCGTTGAACCCACCAGCGGAAATCAGGGCATCGGTCTTGCTCTTGTTGGCGCAGTAAGAGGATATAAAACGATTATAATTATGCCCGATTCAGTAAGCGAAGAACGCAGAAAGCTTGTTCGTCACTACGGTGCGGACGTCAGACTTGTTCACGATGCGGGCAATATAGGCAAATGCATTGATGAGTGTCTTCAGCTTGCTCTTAAAATGCAAGAGGAAAACGAAAATGTTTTTGTTCCTCAGCAGTTTGAAAACCCCGCAAATGTTGAAATTCAAAAAAATGTTACGGGTGCAGAAATTCTTAAGCAGGTTGGCAAACCGATTCACGGTTTTTGCTCGGGTATCGGTACGGGCGGAACAATAACAGGTATCGGCGAAACACTCAAGGAAGCTAATCCCGATATTGAAATCTGGGCAGTTGAGCCCGAACACGCCGCAATTCTTTCCGGCGGTTCAATAGGAACTCATATTCAGATGGGTATCGGTGACGGACTTATTCCTCCCATTCTTAACACCGAGATTTACAGCGACATCTGCATTGTTAAAGATGAAGAGGCTCTCAACGCTTCAAAAGATCTCGCATCAAAAGAAGGAATTCTTTGCGGTATTTCAAGCGGCACCAATGTTGCTGCCGCAATAAGACTTGCAAAGAAGCTTGGCAAGGGAAAAACAGTTGTTACCGTTCTTCCCGACACTGCGGAAAGATATTTCTCAACTCCGCTTTTTGCCGAATAAAAAATAAATTGAGGCTGTCTCACAAAAGTGAGGCAGCCTTTTTAATTGCGATATATGTGATGATAAAAATTTTGTCAATTCAGAAAACACATTTCATTCTTTAGAGTGAAATGATTCGAACTTAATACGCCGTAAAGGTCGGATTTCCGACTCATCGAAGTGTTTTTTCTTCGCCATACGAGAGTATGCCTTCAGAAAAGAAACACTCCGCTGAATCAAAACTGCGACCTTTTCGGTGCTTTGCAGTTTTGAAAGAGCAGATTTTTGTCACAGCAAGGAAAAAATCTGCACGGAATACGAGGCTATTTCAAGAGTTTTTGACGAAGCTGTGGTGAAAATATGCCTTTCAAAACCGTATAGAGTTCGAGTCATTTCACTCTTCTACTTATCTCTTTATTTGACATTCCTGCAAAGATGAAATATAATAAATTATGCGAAAGCATTAAAGCAAATGAGCGATAATATGACAATTTTAAGATTCCTTCTTTCAATTCTTTTTTCTATAGGTATTCTTGCTTCACCTGCGGCACACTACACCAGAAACCTTGATGACGGTGTATTCTTGCCCGAAATTCTTCTTATATAAGATTGTATGGACACCGTAAGACTTCTTTCAGGCGTTGCCTTTGAGGATTATGATGAAAGCGTTGTTAAATTCATCGGAACATTGGCAATTCTTCAGGGAGTTGGCGAATAACAAAAAGCACTTGCAAACGCAAGTGCTTTTTTCTTGGCTGGGACGGCTGGATTTGAACCAGCGAGTGCGGGAGTCAAAGTCCCGTGCCTTACCGCTTGGCGACGCCCCAATATTTTGTTCAGTTATTAAAATACGCAAAGCAATTAAGCTTTGCGTAGTGTTTTTAAATGGGGTGGTTGATGGGAGTCGAACCCACGACCTCCAGGGCCACAACCTGGCACTCTAACCAACTGAGCTACAACCACCATATTTATGGCTGCGATTTCTCGCAGCCTTTGGCGCGCTTGAAGGGACTCGAACCCCTGACCCACTGCTTAGAAGGCAGTTGCTCTATCCGGCTGAGCTACAAGCGCATAAAATGGAGCGGGTGATGGGAATCGAACCCACACAACCAGCTTGGAAGGCTGGGATTCTACCATTGAACTACACCCGCA